>DAOTTS010000242.1:0-56555 GCA_034437735.1 Anaerolineae bacterium | reverse complement strand
GGCGGCGTGCTGGCACCAGGTCGAGGCGGCAACGGCGGGCACCGGCGTGCGCGTCGCATCCGGATTTCTGCCGTATGGGCGTTTTGAACGCGCAAAACCGGGATAGGAGAGGCTTATGAAAGCACAGTCGATTATTGAACTCCAGGCGCAGATAGAGGCGGGCACCCTCTCAGCACACCGTCTCGTGGAACAGTACTTGGCGCGCATTGATGCCGTCGACCGGCAGGGACCGGCGCTCAACGCCGTGATGGAGATCAATCCCGATGCCCTTGCCATCGCCGATGCCCTCGATGCAGAGCGGGCTGCGCACGGACCGCGCGGGCCGCTCCACGGCATTCCGGTGATGCTCAAGGACAACATCGACACAGCAGACGGGATGATGACGACGGCCGGATCGCTGGCGCTTCTGGGCTCGATCGCACCGGAGGACGCCTTTCTCGTCAAGAAGCTGCGCCAGGCCGGTGCCGTCATGCTCGGTAAGACCAACCTCAGCGAATGGGCTAACTTCCGCTCGCCCCATTCGTCCAGCGGCTGGAGCAGTCGCGGCGGACAGACATGCAACCCCTACGCCCTGGATCGCAATCCATGCGGTTCGAGTTCGGGGTCGGCGGTGGCGGTCGCCGCGAACCTGTGCAGCGTGGCGATCGGCACGGAAACCGACGGCTCCATCATCTGCCCCTCCCACACAAACGGCATTGTCGGGATCAAGCCGACGCTGGGCCTGGTAAGCCGGACCGGCATCATTCCCATCGCGCACAGCCAGGACACCGCCGGGCCGATGGCGCGCACGGTGGCCGACGCGGCAATCCTCCTCGGCGTCCTGACCGGCGTCGATCCTGACGATCCGGCGACCGAAACCGGCCGCGATCGGGCGCTTGCGGACTACACCGCCTACCTCGATCCCGACGGCCTGCGCGGCGCGCGGATCGGCGTCGCGCGCAACTTCTTCGGCTTCAACCCGCGTGTCGACGCCGTGATGGAGGCCTGCATCCGGACGATGGCTGAGCAAGGTGCAACGATCGTCGACCCGGCGGATGTGGTCACCGACGGGCTGGGCAAGACGGAGGTTGAGGTGTTGTTGTACGAGTTCAAGGCCGACCTGAACGCCTACCTGGCACGATTAGGATCAGAGGCCCCGGTCCATTCGCTGGAGGACGTCATCGCGTTCAACGAGGCGCACCAGGAGATCGTGATGCCCTACTTCGGCCAGGAGCGGATGGTGGCTGCCCAAGAGAAAGGGCCGCTGACCGACGCCGCGTACGTCGAAGCGCTGGCAACCAATCACCGGCTGGCCCGCGATGAGGGCATCGACGCGACCCTGGCGGCGCACGATCTGGACGCCATCGTCGCGCCGTCGGGCGGCCCGGCGTGCCTCACCGACTGGGTCAAGGGCGACCATCACACCGGCGGGAGCGCCTCGCCGGCAGCCGTCGCCGGCTATCCAAACCTCACCGTCCCGGCAGGGCATATCTGCGGGTTACCAGTAGGGCTCTCCTTCTTCGCGGGCGCGTACCAGGAACCCACCCTGATCCGGCTGGCCTATGCGTTCGAGCAAGCCACGCAGGTCCGCAGGCCGCCGCAGTTCCTGCCAAGCGTGGATTTTGACGCGCACTGACAGGCTGGGCATCAAGGACGCGCGGAAGTGCGTTGCCATCAGCGAGAGGTTTGGAGTATAAGCGGATTAACCGAGACCGGTGCGGTCTTGGTGCGGTCTTACACTCGCCTGAACGTAGAGAGGCGATGAACCCAAAGCGGTCAACGTTTGCGACAGCACACGCTTCGAGATCTCCCACGAGAATCACCGCCCGTCGACCGCGTGGCAGTAACCGCCGTCTGACACCGTCTTTGAACGCCCGTACCCGATCCCATCCCGACGTGTACCGCAGCTATCAGACAAAGGGGGATAGGCTATGTCGAAGGTCAATCACGGCAGCGAGCGACCCACACGGTGGATACGCTGGATCGCTCGAATCTGGGGATCTGTGGTCATTGCCCTCACACTCTTCATCCTCATCGGCTATCTCTGGAACTTGGTGACCACCGAGGTGGCGGACCCATATGCAGCGGAGGATTATCCGCCAATTGAAAACCTACCGCCGCTCTTCGCCGTTGTGAGCGCCCTGGGGTTGGGCCTCGCCTGGCGCTGGGAGAGAATCGGGGGCGCGATCGCCGTCCTCTTCAATCTGGCAGGCTTCCTGGTGCTGCTGATTCACTGGCCGATCGCGGAGAATTTCCCTCGCTATCTCGTCGCACCCTATGGGGTGTGGATGGTCATCGCCGTTCCCGGCGTGATGTTTCTGGCGTCCTGGTGGCGAACGCGAGACCAGGCCGGGTCTCGGCCCAGCGGATAGCCGATCGACCTGAACAGCAACCATGCTGGGATAGCTCAGAGCATGGCCGTCTGAGGCTGTGACACGCCACACGCTAATCGTTCGACATCACCCCCTGCCGTCGATCGCGCAGCCGCTGCCACCGGGGCTCATCCTCAATCTGCACCTCATTCAAGCGATTGCATCCTCTCCCGACCCTTGGTACAATGGGGAAACTGTGAACAAATCTAACGCCAAGGTCCGCAACATCGGCATCATCGCGCACATCGATGCGGGTAAGACCACGTTGACGGAGCGCGTGCTCTACTACACCGGGCGCACGCACCGCGTGGGCCTGGTGGACGACGGCACGACCATCACCGACTGGATGGAGCAGGAGCAGGAGCGGGGCATCACCATCACGGCGGCGGCGGTCACTACGGCGTGGACGGACACGGTGACGGGCCGGGACGCCCAGATCAACCTGATCGACACACCGGGCCACATCGACTTCACCGCCGAGGTGCAGCGCAGCCTGCGCGTCCTCGACGGCGGGATCGTGGTCTTTGACGGGGTGGCAGGCGTCGAGCCGCAGTCCGAGACGGTATGGCGCCAGGCCGACCGCTATCACGTGCCGCGCATCTGCTTCATCAACAAGATGGACCGCACGGGCGCCAGCGTCGAGCGCACGCTGGCGATGATGCGCGAGCGCCTGTCGTCGATCCCCCTGCCGGTGCAGATGCCGATCTTCGAAGATGAGGCCTTTGTGGGCGTGGTGGATCTGATCAGGATGCAGGCGGTGACCTTCTCCGGCGAGGCCGGCGATCCGCCCACCGAGGGCGAGATCCCCGAGCACGTCGAGGGGGTCGAGGCGGCCCGGCGGCAGCTGGTGGCGCGCATCGCCGAGACCGACGACGCGCTGACGATGCGCTATCTGCGGGACGAGCCCATCACCGAGGACGAGCTGTACGCCGCCCTGCGCCGCGCCGTGATCGCCAACACGCTGGTCCCGGTGCTGGTGGGCAGCGCGCTCTACAACAAGGGCATCCAACCGCTGCTGGACGCCGTCGTGCGGTACCTCCCCAGCCCCCCGGACGTCCGCCCGGTGCAGGGCCACCATCCCGAGACGGAGGAGCCGGCCGAGCGCCCCGCCGATCCCGACGCACCGTTCAGCGGATTGGTGTTCAAGGTGGTGAGTGATCCGTTCGTGGGACGCCTGAGTTACGTGCGGGTGTACTCAGGCGTGCTGGCGAAGGGGACGCGGGTGTACAATGCCGCCCGGGAGAGCGCGCAGCGGGTCGGGCGCCTGCTGCGGATGTACGCGGCCAAGCGGGAGGACATCGACCGCTGTGCCGCAGGGGACATCGTGGGCATGATCGGCCTCAAGGACAGCACCACCGGCGACACGCTCTGTGACGTCGAGCACCCGATTTTGCTGGAGTCCATCGACTTCCCCAAGCCCGTTACCAGGGTCGCCATCAAACCCCGCGACCCGATGGATCAGGAGCGCCTGATGAAGGCGCTGCGCAACCTGGCCTCCGAGGATCCCACCTTCACCGTGGGATTCGACCGGGAGACGGGGCAGACGGTGATCAGCGGGATGGGCGAGCTGCACCTGGAGATTCTCGTGGATCGGGTGCAGCGGGAGTTCGACGTGCCGTGCGCGGTGGCGCCGCCGGAGGCCGCCTATCAGGAGACGGTGATCGGCCGCGCGCGGGGTCAGGGCCGCTATATCCACCAGAGCGGCGGCTCGGGGCACTACGCCGTCGTGCGGTTGACGATCGCCCCGGCCAAGCGCGGCACCGGGTTCTTCTTCGAGAACCGGGCGTCGGGCCACGATATCCCGGAGCAGTTCGACCGCGCCATCGAGCGCGGCATCCGGGGCGCGTTGGAGGAGGGACCGCTGGCGGCCTATCCAGTGGTCGACGTGGGGGTCATCGTGGTCGGCGGGCGCTTCCACGAGGTGGACTCCCACAACCGCGACTTCGAGATCGCGGCCAGTATCGCGTTCAAGCAGGCATACCGGCGGGCGCGCCCGATCCTGTTGGAGCCGGTGATGGACGTGACGACGCGGGTGCCGGAGTCGTACGTCGGGCCCCTGGTCGCCGACATCACGTCGCGCGGCGGACAGGTCGGGGAGATGCAGTTGATGGAGGACGAGGCGGGCTACGTGATCGAGGCCACGGTGCCGCTGAGCCAGATGTTCGGGTACGTGACGTCGCTGCGGTCGCTGACCAGCGGGCGGGGGAGGTACACGATGGCGTTTGCGCGGTACGCGCCGGTGCCTGAGGACCAGGCGGCAGCAATCATCGCGGCGCGGCGCGATCGGGCGCGGCGGGTGCGGTAGAGCCGACCACGAATAGGAGCACGAATACACGAATGGATGACGGGAGAAGTCTAACCTCTGTCCGTCGAGGCCGCAGCAGGTCCGCTAGGATGAAAACGCGGTCCCGACAAGCGCCAGGACCCCCTTGAGGACGCGACCGTTGATCATCACAAGCAGCGCCTCGAGTCTCGCACGGTTAAACGGACCGCCAAACATCATCATATTCCGTAAGGGCATATCCTTGATGACCGCATGCATCACCGCGCCCATAGGAGTATCCGCACCGCCGACCCGACTGTCGATCTGCCCCTTCAGCCAACGGTAGAGCTGCCGGCCGATCCACGAACCGCTCATCTCGCTGATGGGGGTGTTCAGAGTGTAGCTGCCTTTCTGAGGCGTGTCAGGGGGCGGCACGGGCTTTCCAAGCAGGGCCTCAAAGTCAGCCTGCGTGAAGCGGTGGTCCTGGGATACGTGATAGTAAGCGGACAGTTTCGCCTTGTCAACGGGCGAGGCGGTGCCGTGCGCGTGGGCAAGATGCAGGGGGGCCGTCAGGCGGATATCCCGCGAGGACGCACCGACCAGAATCTCAACATCCCCCGCCTCCACGACCCAGTCCCGGCTCCCCACATCGTAGAACGCAAAGGCACGGCGATCCAACGTCATCGTGACATCGGTCTCTTCACCGGGTGCCAAGCTGACTTTTACAAAGCCCTTGAGCTCCTTGTCAGGACGAAAGACGGTGGACGCGACGTCGCGCACGTAGAGTTGAACAATCTCTTGACCCGCCACCAGCCCGGTGTTCTTGACCTTGAGCCTAGCCGTCAAGGTGTCACCGGATGGGGTAAGCGAGAGATCGCGGTAGGCAAAGGTCGTGTAGCTCGAACCGTGACCGAAGGGGAAGCGCACCGCGACGTCCGCGGTGTCGTAATAGCGGTAACCGACGTAAAGCCCCTCGCGGTACTCGACCGCAGCCGGCCCGCTGGGATAAGGGTGAGCGGGCGTGTCTTCCCATCGAATCGGGAATGTCTCGGCAAGCTTGCCGCTCGGATTGACCTTACCGGTCAGGATATCAGCCAGCGCCCCCGCACCGGCCTGCCCACCGAGATATCCCTCCAGAACGGCCGGCACGTCGTCGACCCAGGGCATTTCGACCGGGGACCCGTTGCTCAAGACCACAACCACGTTGGTGTGGGCAGCGGCGACACGCTGAATGAGCGCATTATGCCCGGCAGGCAGCTTCATATGCGAGCGATCGACGCCTTCGACCTCATACAAGTCGGTCAAGCCGGCGCAGATGACGATCACGTCGGCGTTTTCGGCAACGGCGAGCGCTTCCTGAATCCGAGCTTCATCCTCGGTATCGCCCACGTCGGTGTAGCCGGGAGCGTACGTCAGCCTATCCTCCCCGATCAGATTGGCCAACTCGTCATAGAGGTTGTCGAGACGCGTGGGGATGATTTGCGAGCTGCCGGCGCCCTGGTACCTGGGATGCTTGGCAAACCGACCGATCAGGGCGACGTCGGCATCGACGGGCAACGGCAGAAGCTGCCCCTCGTTCTTCAGCAGGACGGCACCTTCGCCCGCTACGCGACGCGCCAAGGCGTGATGGGCCGCCATATCACAGGAGAAATCCGGTGCGGGCGCGTCCTGCGTGGGCGCGTCCTTTGCGCACGCATTCTGCGCCTTCGCAATCAAGGTCAAGACGCGCGCAGCGGTGCGGTCCAGAACGCCTTCGTCCAACTCGCCGGAACGGACGGCGGCGACGATCTTGGCATCATTCCCATTCGCCACACCGGGCATTTCCAGGTCGCATCCCGCCTGCAGCGCGGTAACCCGTTCGTTCATCGCGCCCCAGTCGGTCACAACTAACCCCTCATACCCCCACTCCTCCCTAAGCACGTCGTGCAGGAGAACCTTGTGGTCGCTGGCGTAGGTGCCGTTGATGCGGTTGTAGGCACACATCACCGTCCAGGGCTGGGCCGCTTTGACGGCCATCTCGTAGCCGGCGAGATAGATCTCGCGCAGCGTGCGTTCATCCACGAGGGTGTCAATGGTCATCCGGCGGGTTTCCTGATTGTTGGCCACATAGTGTTTCAAGGAGGTACCCACGCCCTGGCTCTGCACGCCGTTGATATGGCTCGCCGCGATCTCCCCGCTCAGATAGGGATCCTCAGAGAAATACTCGAAGTTGCGACCGCAGAGGGGCGAGCGCTTGATATTCGCGCCGGGTCCCAGGATCACACTCACCTCTTCCTGAAGGCACTCCTCCGCCAGCGCCACCCCCACCTGATAGACCAGGCCGCGGTTCCAGGTTGCCGCCAGCGCGGATGCGGTCGGGAAGCAGGTCGCCGGCGTGCTTTCCGCAGACACGTCATCATCGGCGCCCCCCGGCTGCTTACGCAGCCCGTGGGGACCGTCGGTGATCATAATGGAGGGAATGCCCAACCGCTCCACGCTCTTGAGATGCCAGAAGCTCTGCCCGGAACAGAGGGAGGCTTTTTCTTCCAACGTCAGTTGGGAGACAGTTTCACAGACAGTTTCACAGACAGTTTCTTCGATATCATTCATCCGCGTTTTCCTTTAGAAGAAGGAGAGCGATATCTATACCGTCGAAAGATCCCACTCCTCATAGATCTTCGGCACGTCGTTGATCAAGCGTTGGGTGTAGTCCTCGCTCGGGTTCAGGATCACGTCATCGGCCGAGCCGCTTTCAACAAAGACCCCATGCTCCATGATATAGACCGTGTCGGAAACGTAATACGCCAGACCGATATCGTGGGTGATGAAGATCAGCGAATCGATCATCCCGTAGTCCATCAACTGCTTGATCATCTTGATGACCCGCTTCTGCGACGTGACGTCAAGCGCAGAGGTCGGCTCATCGGCAATCAGGACCTTGGGCGAGAGCAACACGGCGACCGCAATGACGGTGCGCTGCTTCATACCGCCCGAGAGTTCAACGGGATATTTGTCGAGCACGTTGGGCGGCAGTCCCAGGGTTTCAAACAACTCGCTGGCACGCCTGCGGATTTCTCGCTTGGTCGCGGCCTCATGTTCCTCAATCACGTCCTCAATGAAGTGGATGATCTTTTGCGTAGGGTTGAGCGCGTTCATCGCCGCTTGAGGGATATAGGCGATCTCCTGGCCCAAGATCAATTTTCGAACATCATCCGGATGCATATTGGTAATACTGCGTCCGTCAATGATGATCTCCCCACTGGTATAGTGCAGCGGCGCGAAGTAGTATCCCATCAGGCTGAGGGCAAGCGTTGACTTGCCACACCCGGATTCTCCCGCAATGCCCAATGATTTCCCCTCTTCGATCGCCAGAGAAACGTGGTCAACCGCGTAGATATTCTCCTGAAAGCGGGTGATGTATTTGGTGGTCAGTTCCTCGACTTCTAGCATATATTTTGACATCGCGATCCCCTTATTCCCTTAACGCCGGGTTGAACACCTGATCGAGACCCGTGTTCATCAAATTCATCGAGAAGGTAATGAGCGCAATGGTGATAAGCACGGGTAAGTACGCCCACCACTTTCCCAGGATGTGTGCCTGGTAAATCATCGCCCAGTTCATCATCAAGCCCAGCGTCGGCACTTCCGTCGTCCTGGGTCCCAGCCCAAGAATCGATAACCCCGCCTCCGCCAGAATAGCGGATGAAATCTGCAAAATCAGTGCCATCACGACGTAAGAGGCGATATAGGGCAGGATGTCAGCAAAGATGATGTATGCGATGGAGTGACCGGACAGTTTGGACAGATTGACGTGGTCGCGATTCCGCAGGGAGATCACCTGCGCTCGCACGGCTCGCGTGGTCCACACCCAGGAGGTGAATCCGATCACCACAGCAACCATCGTGGCACCGCGTCTTTCCTGACCGATACTGAACGAAATCAGTATCAACAGGACGAAGCTCGGAATGACGGTGAAGAGGTTCGTGAAGAACGTGATGATGTCATCCACCAATCCGCCGATATAGCCTGCCAGCAGCCCGAGCGTCAGTCCGATCAAGGTTGCAACGATACCGGCGACAAAGCCGATCTTCAGCGATACCCGGGTTGCCGCCACCAGCTCTGTCAACACATCTCTGCCAAAGTTATCGGTGCCAAGCGGCAGAAATCGCACATTCGCAACCTGGTCGACATTGACATACTCCGATTGGGCGATGGCACCCGCTTCCACGAGGGTGCCCGTGTCCTCATCTTCGACGGCAATGATCGCTCCCTCAGTCGATAGAAGGCCCTGTAGCGAGTCATTGAGCCGGATGAAGTAGTTTCGCCGGGCATTAGTCATCCCCGGAATCCTCGTTGCGGGATCGAAATGAGCATCCCACAGGCCCAGGAGCTGCTCGGTGTTCTCCGTGTCAATCTGTGCCTCAGGAATGCCGACCGCCACCAGATATTCCTTGATCGCAAGGCGGTCATCATCCTTCAACCTGTTTGCGATGCGTTTGGTCGCTGCGTTGTCCAGATTCAGGATGTATTTGGGAGCGCCCATACTGTCATAGACATTCACATAAATGCCCGGTCGAAAGAAAGTCCCTTGCGCAATGATCTCCAGGGGAGGATCGGTGACGATCAGCGGATAGATGATTACGATCAGCAGGATCACCACGAAAATGGAGAAGCCAATGACGAATTTGCCAGAGCGGAAAACCTGGCGAATTGTGTGTTTCATAACCCTATCCTTCCTCAATCAGCCTGCGCAGCCTTGATGCGCGGATCAATAAAGCCATAAAGGATCTCGATAACGAGGTTCGCGACCAGCACCATCACCGTGACGATCAGTGTGGATGCCGAGATCAGCGGATAATCCTGGCCCATAATCGCGGTCAGCAGCGTCTGACCCAGGCCAGGGTAACTGAAAACGATCTCCGCCACCAACGCGCCGCTGACCATGGTGCCGATCGACAGAGCCAACCCCGTTATCTGGGGAAGCATGGCATTTCGGAACACATAGCCGATGATCTTCCGATCCTTGATGCCCATGAACCGGGCGAACTTCACATAATCCGCATTCAGCTCATAGATGGACATCGAACGCATCCCGATCGCCTGCCCCCCAATGGCAATGAGCACAATGGACCAGAATGGCAGTTGGTAGTGGACGATCACGGACCACACGAAATCCCAGCTAGCTTCGGGGATCATCGTGTATCCGTATCCCCCCGAGGTCGGGAACCACTCCAATCCAACGCCGAAGATGACTAACAGGATGATGGCCATCCCGAATGCGGGAAGATTGCTCAAGAAGATGCTGACCGGCATAAGGACTCTGTCGAACCCGCCCTTGAGATAGGCAGCCAGCGCGCCCAGCGTGTTTCCGATCAACCATCCAACGATGATCGCCGGGAACTGCAGCGCGATCGTCCATAAAATCGAGGCACTGAGAACGTCCCCCACCGTTCTGGGGTATTGGCTGAACGAGAAGCCAAAGTCGCCCCTCAGCACATTCCGCATATAGATGAAGAACTGCTCGTGCAGAGGTCGATTGGTGGCAAAGAGCTCTGTGTATTGCTGATAGATCGCCTGAACCCCCGTCGCATCGGTCATACCCTGGGCCATTCTGGATACGATAGCCGCCACAGGATCTCCCGGCATCAGCCGGGGCAGGATGAAGTTCAGTATAAAGGCACACACAAACGTGACGAGGAACCAACCCAATTTATTGAGGAAATACTTGTGGTATTCTTTCACGCAGCACCTCCCAGAAACCAAACCAATTTTAAGAACAGCCATGTTCCGCGGTTAGCGGAACATGGCTGTTCTTGTAAGCGACGACGCCTTACGGGTTTACCAGCTCCAAGTTGTAGAGACCGGCGATACTCCAACCATCCGTAAGGACCATCGGCGGGACCGGCGGCTCGGTGCCATCGCCCTCATGCGGGAAGCCCGTCCACACGGTCTCATTCACCGTATGGAACTGATCGGGACGATACATGAGCGTGAAGGATGGGATATCGGTCAGATAGATACGGACCAATTCCGTGTACATCTCCTTCAGCGTGTCCGAGTCGGTCTCACCGGGGATCGCCTTGATCAGCTCATCGGCGTCAGGATTGACGTACCCACCCCAGTTGCCGCTCCAGTTACTCGCCATACCCACCCACTCCGAGCTCATCAGGTTGCGGATGCGTCCCCAAGGCTCGGTAGGCCCAGCACCGTTGCTCCACATCATGAAGATCTCATAGCCCTCGGGCAGCGCGGTATCCGACTTGGTGACGACGGTCTGATACACGGACCATTCCGGATAGTTGGTCGTGATGTCAATGCCGATCTCTTTCCCGGCGGCAGCCACCACCTCGATCGCGGCTTGCCAGTCGGACCAGCCATTGGGGCAGGTCGCGACGTAGGACAGCTTCTGCCCGTTGTATTCCCGCCAACCATCGCCATCGGTATCGACGATGCCGGCATCATCCAGGAGCGCCTTGGCGCCTTCGATGTCATTGCCAGCCCACTGCAGGTCCGCGACGGCCTCGTGATCGTACATCGCCTGCTCACCGGGGGGCGGGTTCATCAGGGAACGCGGCACCTGATCGAAGGTGGCCGACTGATTGGTCATTGCGTTGGCAATGATGGTGGGATAGTCAACGGCAATGGCAATGGCCTTGCGCACCGCAAGCTGATCGAGCCCATAGGCGTTCAGGTTAAAGAAAGCGGTCGGAAGGCTGGCGCCGATGTGATAGGGCGCATCGGGGAGGTAGGTGGAGATGGGCAGCCCGTAGTCCTCCCAGAGCGTTTGGACATTGGAGTTGAACTGCTGGCTGACATCGACCTCGCCCTTGGCTAACGCGACCGAACCGGCGGCATTGTCCTTGAAGATCGTGTGCGCCAGATACTTCGGAACCGGCAGTTGACCCCACATGGAGGCGTCCTGCCCCCAGTAGTTGTCATCCCGAACCAGGATCACCTTCGACTCATCGGCGAAGAAACTGTGATAGGGTCCGGAGTAGACGACGTCCTCCGCAGTTTCCGCCAGCAACTCGGTGGCGTCACCGCCGGCGCGATCCTCCAGCGTCTCGGTCCAGGCCTTCTGGATGACGTAATTGCTGCAAAGGTAGTTCTCGACGAGCAGCGGGTTGACGGCTTGGCCCTCGTCATTCAACTTCGCCTTGACAACCACCGTCTTGTCATCCATCGCCTCGATGGTGTCGATGTAGGCTTTGTTGCCGGCGCCAGCAGCGGTATTGTACTTGACGTGCGTGGCCCAGGTGTAGGCGACATCCTCGGCAGTCACCGGGGTGCCATCGCTCCACATCGCGGCATCTTTGAGCTTGAAGGTGATCTCGGTCCGATCGCCGTTCCACTCATAGTCCCCATCAGCCAGCAGGGGATACGTCTGACCGTCGAGCATATTGAACAGGTACGGGGTTTCAAACATCGTGACACGGGCACTGGCCCCTTCAGAGATCGCCATCGCATTGTTGTTGCTGGATGAATAGGGATTCCAACCGACAACCGCCCCCCACTGCTGACCATTAAAATAGAGGGTCTCTTCACGGGGGATCGCGCCTTCTTCCGGCTCGGGGGTCGCCATGACCTCAACCGTCTTCTCGACGACCTTCTCAACCTCAACCGTTTTCTCGACAACCTTCTCGACCTCAACGGTCTTCTCAACGACCTTCTCGACGACCTCTGGGGTGGGTGTCGCGCAGGCGCCCAGCACAACCACATTATATTATTATAATATAACATCATAACACACTATGCAATAGTACATCGGCTTCAAAATCAATGCTTTCCTTCCTAATTCTCGTGATGTCGCGCGACCAGTACCAGACGGGCAGCATGCTCCACTACGAAGGGCGAAGGTCTCGCATTTGACAGCAAGGGAGACCGCTCTATACTGGGAGGTGAGAAGGATCGTCAGCACGGCCCCCATCCAAGCAAGCACCGATGCCTGCTGCACCTTACTCGATCGTGAGCGGTCTAGGCGTCCACCTGAATTCCCTGCGGGCCGTCACACACCGGCAGCAGGGGCAACCGTTAGGAAGGGAGTCGATATGCTGAACCTGGTTTTCGTCATGGGTCTGGCGCTCTTTGCCGTATCGAGCGTTTACTTCTACGTGACCGGAAGGGCCAAACAGGGGCTCAACCCGGCGTTTCTGGTCAGCTTCATCACGCTGATCTCTTACGTGTTGATGTGGCAGGGTGAACTCACAGTGGTTACCGGTGCCGGGGAGTCCATCTTCTGGTCGCGATGGCTCTTCTACGGGGGCAGTTGCACGCTGCTGATGGTTGAGATCGCACAGCTCAAGAAGATCAAGGGGGAGCGGTTGGTGCAGCTTCTCTATCTGACCGCGATCGTGATGTTCACCGGCTTTCTCGCTGCGCGCGATCTCACCGCCACCCGCTGGGTCCACTTTGTCCTCAGCTCCGTCGCTTACGTGCTGCTTGTCGTGAATCTCATGGCGGTCAAAACAGCGTCGTCAGGGTGGGTCAACAACTATATCCTTTTCGGATGGACGGTGTTCCCAATCGTCTTCGCGCTCGCGCCAACGGGGTTGGGTGTGTTCGGCGCTGCGGTGGCTAACCTGCTCTATCTTCTGCTCGACATCTACACCAAGATCATCTTCAACGTTCAACTGAGCAGGCGGTCTTAACCCCCAACGTCGGCAGCTATAGCGCCCCTCAGGTGTTCGTCTGGAGACCCTCCAGGTCAAATTCGGGCGGGCCGACGGTGACGATGCCCAGATAACCATCGACGGTGAGAATTTCGCCGTCCTGCAGGGTCTCTGTGGCGCGGGCGACGCCGTTGACACACGGGATGCCTAGCTCCCGGGCGATGATGGCCCCGTGGATGAGCATACCGCCTCGGCGCTCCACGACGCCGCCGGCCAGGGGGACGAGGTGCGTCATCGTGGGTTCAATGGCGTCGCAGACCAGGATCTCGCCGGACTGAAAGCGGCCGAGATCCTCCGCGCTGCGAACGCGGCGTGCCCGCCCCGTGATCACGCCCGGCGCTGCGGGTTGTCCGATCAGCTGGCGCGGACTTTCGCCACGATCCTCACGTTCCGCGTCGCCAGATGGTTCCTCAACGACCGGCAGCGAGATCGCGCCGCCTGACGGATCGTTCAAGGCCGCAGCAATGCGCGGGGCCACGTCCTGATTGGCGGGCGCACCCTCATCGAGGCGCCCCTCTGCGGCAAGACGCTCGATTCCGATGCGGACGGCGCGAAGCAGTTGGGCCTCCAGACGACCGACGAGGATATTGTCGTCGTCGCGAAGGCGCCAGCTCAGTCTTGCCGTCGCGATGATCTCCCGGGCCTCCACGCGGCGTTTGGGCCCCACGGCATTCAGCAACTTTCGCTCAATGGCGTGAGATATGTGCACCTGGGGGTCAGGCCCCCGTGACCGTGAATCCGTCGTTGCGGGCTGCGAGGCCATCTGGACCAGCATTTTCAAGAGGAGGTCCGGGCGTCCGGCCAGGCGCTCGCCCTGGTAGGCCACGTCGAGATGACGGTCGAGGAATGCGGACACCTGCGGTTTGAACGCCTGGCTGCCCGGCACCTCCGGTACGAGCGCGAGAGGATCGACCGCACCTGGATCCGATGGATTATCGCTCGCCAGCGCCTGGCGGACCCCTTCTCTGAGCGCGTCGTTCTCACGTAGGATCCCAGCCAGATGCGCGAGGCTTGCATTTCGTGCCATCGCCAGCATGTCCTCGCCCTTGAGGAGAGCGACGAATTCATAGGGATCCTCGGGATGCACAGCGTCGTTATAGTAGGTACCGAGCTGGCGAACGCCGTGCGCAAAGGGGATGAACTCATCCCAGTAGATCGTCTTCCACCTCTCGACCTCGCTCACCCGTGCCTCGATCGCCCTCGCCAACGCGCGGTCGTCATAGTCCTCAAGCGGTTCTTCGATCCACCGGTGTCCCACGCTCTCCAACTCCGGAATTAGCTTGTCAGCGACCCGCACCCTGAGCTTCTGCATTCGCTGCATACTGGGCCGCAGGGTCAGGTACCAGGCGCGCGTGTCGTCAGATTCGGTGCGCACAGTCGTGATAGGACGGGCCTGCAGGACCGTGAACCGCGAAGCATGCCCGGTCCACTCCACGTCAGGGGGCCAATCAAAGAGAGCCTCGATGCGCATCACAGTGCTGTGGATCACCGCCAAATCGCGGTCCGCGAGGATCGGCTGGGCATCCGGGCCTTGTTCCCGGTCGCCGGACTGCCAAGAGATGACGGTGCCAGAGTCCCGGGCAAGTACCCAGCGGTCGGGATCCACGACGCCGTCCACGAGGTCGCTGCACGGGCCCGGCACAGCCTCGACCATCATCTGAGAGTTCTCGGTATCGCGAGGATCACGGGCGAAGGCTACACCCGAGCGGTCCTCGTCAATCAGTCTTTGGACAAGCACCGCCATTCGGCTTTTGACCGGATCCAGGGAAAGTTCCTTGTGGTAGAGCAGTGCCGCATCCGACCATAACGAGGCCCACACGGTCTTAACCGCGGCCAAGACCTCATCCACATCGCTAACCCCGACGACGGATTCGTGCATGCCCGCGAAAGAATGCTGCGCGGCGTCCTCTCCCGGCGCCGAGGAGCGGACCGCCACGGCGGCGCCCTCGCCAAGCTCGTGGAGCGCCGCCACAATCGCCCACCTTAGCGCCTGCGGGATCGGTTGGGATGCAAACCCGGAACGGATCCGCAGCGCTGCATCCCAGATCTCCTCCCAGCGCATACTTTCCAGGGGCTTACGCCCCAGCTCCATACGCACGAGGTCAACGAGGTTTCCTCGGGTCAAGAAGTGCTCATAGGCCGGCGTTGTGATGCAGAAGCCGCCGGGGACACGAAAACCGGCCTGGAGCAGTCGCGCCAGCTTTGCTGCCTTGCCACCAATAAGACGCTCGTCCCGTGCAGTGACATCCTGCAACGGGATGAGCCAGCTTTTTCTATCCATGATCCACAGCCCGCTCCGCGCCGGGCACCCACTGGTGGACCTCCTGAAAGCGCGTCACGTACAGATACCGCACGATGCCAACCTTGAAGACCGCGGTGGAGGGGCTGGTCACAAAGGCCCTAAGCTGCGGATGGCGGGCGGTCAGCCTCTCCGCCCACGGTCCGCGCGCTGGATCGGAAAGCTCGCGCGCGCGACCGGTCGCGGTGATGGCGGCAACCTTCATAAGCTCATCAGGGTACGAGGAACGGCTGTCCACCACCAACGCGACCCGATCACATTCCGTGAGGAGATTGTACTTCCTTGTAGCTCTTCCCGTGGCAAAGACCGCGGTGTCCAGCGCCTCATTGACCGCGTAGGCCACCACGGAGCCGTAGGGTTGCCCCCCACCCTGGGTACAGAGGACGGCAAATGGCTGCTGGGTAAGGAGCGCGCGAATCCCTGCTACCACGTCCTCACGGCCCACCGCATCGCCAACCGGCCGATCGTGCTCCCTCCCAATGACAGGTTCATCTACATCGCGCATCGAAAACCATCCTTACAAGCGAATCTCACCCGATCGCAGCGCATCGCCGGATCCCCTAAGCTAACACATCCACAGCGGCTCTCTCGATGACCAATCCTTCCTGATAGCGTACCATAAACGCCGCAAACCCCTCAACGTCCTGGGGATCGGGCGCCAAGGTCGTGCCCGTCTCGCCGGCAAAGACCCGGTTGGCGAGATAAGCCTCCAGGGATTCATCCTCGCCCTTGTGCAGCAGGTAGGCGGCAAGCAAGGCGATCCCCCACGCGCCACCCTCGCCCGCAGTCTCCATCACAGAGACGGGGACGTCAAACGCCGCAGCCATGATCTTCTGCCCCACGACCTCGGTCTTGAAGAAGCCTCCGTGACCGAAGACCTGATCGAGTTCCACGTTCTCCTGCTCAAAGAGGATGTCCAGGCCGATCTTCAACGCGCCGAGCGACGAGAAGAGCAGCACGCGCATAAAGTTCGGAAGGGTGAACCGGCTCTCGGGGGTACGGACAACGAGGGGACGCCCCTCCTCCAGGTGGGTGATATGCTCGCCCGAAAGATAGTTGTAGGCCAAGAGATTGCCGCCGTCCGCATCGCCCTCCAGTGCCTTCTTAAACAACATCTCGAACAGCTCAGATTGACCGATCTCCACACCAAGCGCGTCCGCAAACTCGTGGAACAGATCGACCCAGGCGTTGATGTCGGAGGTGCAGTTGTTGCTATGGACCATCGCCACCGGCTTGCCGACGGGCGTCGTCACCATATCGATCTCGGGATAGACCTTCGAGAGCGGCTTTTCCAGCACGACCATAGCAAAGACTGAGGTTCCGGCGGAGACGTTGGCCGTCCGCTCGGCCACGCTGTTGGTTGCCACCATGCCCGTACCGGCGTCACCCTCGGGCGGACAGAAGGGAACACCCGCCTGCAGGTCACCCGTGGGATCGAGAAGCCCGGCGCCCTCTTCAGTCAGCGAACCGGCATCCTCCCCGGCGACGAGGACCTCGGGCAGGACGTCACGGAGTTTCCAAGGGATGTCTGCGGCTTGGAGTCGTTCGTCGAACAGCCCGACCATACGTGGGTCGTAATCGTGGGTCCTGCTATCGATGGGGAACATCCCCGAGGCTTCCCCCACGCCCAAGACCTTCTCCCCGGTCAGTTTCCAATGCACATAGCCGGCCAGCGTGGTCAGATGGCTGATGTCCGCGACGTGGGATTCCTGATTCAACATAGCCTGATAGAGGTGCGCGATGCTCCAACGCTGCGGAATGTTGAACTGGAAGAGGTCCATCAGTGCTTCCGACGCCTGCCCGGTGATGGTGTTGCGCCACGTGCGGAAGGGGACGAGGAGGTCGCCGTCCGCATCGAAGGCCAGATAGCCGTGCATCATCCCGCTGAAGCCGATGGCGCCGATGGTCTGGAGCGAGGTCCCGTACGTCTCTGCGACCTCGTCATTCAGCGCCCGATAGCTTGCCTGCAGGCCCGTCCAGACATCGTCGAGGCTGTACGTCCAGATCCCGTTCTCGTACTGGTTCTCCCACTCATAGCTTCCCGATGCGATCGGTGCATGATCCTCACCGATCAGCACGGCCTTGATCCGTGTGGAGCCGAATTCAATGCCCAGCGCGGTCTTTCCGCTCTCAATCGCTTGCTGCGTCTCGCTTCGATTCATGATCCTCTCCTTTGGTCGCTTGCTTTCTCTCCTTTACTATAGGCCCACCTCACGCTAGACGCAAGTCGTCTTAGCAGACAAAGAGCCCTCCGGTAAAGGAGAGCTCTCGACGTTCTCTGTCAGAGGGAGGATCCCCCGCTCGCTAGCGCGTCTGGAAGAACTCGATTACCTCGCCGTTGGGGCCTTTGAAGAAGGCAACGGTCGCGTCCAGCCCGCCCAGGCTGACGTCTTTGGGCTCCATCGTGACCTCGTAGCCGGCCTCGCGGACGGGCTCGATGGACGCGGCGGCGTCGGGTGTGGCGAGGGCGAGATGGACCAAGGGATCGGCGGAGCTGTCGACCGCCGGCGTATCCGCCTTGGGGGCGATCAGCTCGATGTGGCTGCCGTCTCCCACGTCGAGCAGCATCATGCGGCCATCGTCGGGACCGAACTCAGCGACGACCTGCATGCCCAGGACCTCCTGGTAGAGGTGCAGGGACGCCTCCCAATCCCGTGTTTGAATGGTGATGTGGTGTAAGCCATTGGTTTTGTGGTTGGTATCGGACATGGATTCTCCTCCGGTTAAGTAACCTGGGTCAGACGGTGGGTTGGCACGGACGCCAACCTCACCCGGATGATACACTGGAAACAGGCGGAGGACAACAGCGTGCGTTTTTGCCACGAGCCCTGAAGTACTCTATCGCGGCCCAAGGAGACCGATCTGACACTGAACTATAAATCCGGACATAAAACGCTTAACGTTTTCGTGATACCCGTGAAGACGCGTAAACGCTTTAGTTATTCATGACCAGATCCATGATCCTCACACTAAAGCGAGCCCACGAGGCATTCAACATCCGATCCGAACACATCCCGGCTCACCCGTCGCGCGCTGGATTCCGTGGAAACCACCCCTTCTCCACGCGATCGGCCTGTTCGAACAGCTCTCGTATGCTCCACAGACTTGAGAAGCCAAAGACGCCCAGGATGGCTGACCCCACTGTGCTGTCCACGAACAGGGACCCAATCGACAACACGATGCCCACCAGAAGGAACACGGGCCAGATTCGCGTGCCGTAGTGATATTCGGCCTTAATCACGATGGGGTGAAAAAGGCCGATGATGAGGAAAACTGCGCCGCCAATCACGATCCCTTGAGCGTTCATACGTATTCCTCTCCGCCGGGCAAGCGGCAGTGCCGCTTGCCCGGCGGTATGCTGCACGCACCGTCAAGACGGCGCGCGATCAGTCGAGGTCGAAGCGGTCAAGGTTCATCACCTTATCCCACGCCGCGACAAAGTCGTTGACAAACTTCTCTTGACCGTCCGCACTTCCATAGACCTCCGCGATGGCCCGAAGCTGGGCGTTCGACCCAAAGATGAGGTCGACGCGGGTGCCGGTCCACTTGCGTTCGCCCGTTTCGCGGTCAAGCCCCTCGAAGACGTCCCCATCCTCTGAGATCGGCTTCCACGTCGTGTCCATATCGAGCAGATTCACGAAGAAGTCATGGGTGAGCGTCTCGGGCCGCTCGGTGAAGACGCCGTGCGGGGACTGCCGATAATTGGCATTCAGCGCGCGCATCCCACCGACGAGCACCGTCATCTCCGGCGCGGTGAGCGTCAGCAGTTGTGCGCGATCAAGCAGCAGCTCCTCCGCCGGTACGGCGTACCGGACTTTCTGGTAGTTGCGGAACCCGTCGGCCGCCGGCTCGAGCGACGCGAACGCCTCCACGTCGGTCTGTGCCGGCGACGCATCCGTGCGTCCCGGTTTGAAGGGAACGGTGACCTCGTGACCGGCGTCCTTCGCAGCCTGCTCGACCCCGGCACATCCCCCCATGACGATCAGATCGGCGAGCGACACCTGCTTGTCGCCGGACTGCGCGTCGTTGAACGCCGCCTGGATGCCCTCCAGGGTTTCAAGCACCGTCTCCAACTTCTCGGGCTGGTTCACCTCCCAATACTTCTGGGGTTCGAGGCGGATGCGCGCGCCGTTGGCGCCGCCGCGCTTGTCGGAGCCACGGAACGTGGACGCCGACGCCCAGGCGGTCGCGACCAGGTCCGAGACCGACAGACCCGAGGCGAGGATCTCACACTTGAGGTCTGCGATATCCTGCGCATCGATCAGCTCGTGATCGACGGCGGGGACCGGATCCTGCCAGATGAGCTCTTCTTCAGGTACCTCGGGGCCGAGATAGCGCGAGCGGGGGCCCATATCGCGATGCGTCAGCTTGAACCACGCACGGGCAAAGGCGTCGGCAAACTCATCGGGGTTCTCGTGGAACCGCTCCGCAATCTTCCGGTAGCGCGGATCCATCCGCAGCGCCATATCCGCCGTAGTCATAATGGTGGTGACCCGCTTCGAGGGGTCGTGAGCGGCCGGCGCGAGATCCTCCTCATCCACATCGACCGGGACCCACTGCCAGGCACCGGCAGGGCTCTTCACCAGGTCCCAATCGTAGCCAAACAGCATATCGAAGTAGCCCATATCCCACTGGGTCGGTTTCGGCGTCCACGCCCCCTCAATGCCGCTGGAAATCGTGTCATCGCCCTTACCGCTGCCGAAATTGCTCTGCCAACCGAGCCCCTGCTCCTCGACGGGGGCAGCCTCGGGCTCAGGACCGACGTGGGTCGCCGGGCCGGCGCCGTGGGTCTTGCCGAACGTGTGGCCGCCGGCGATCAGCGCGACGGTCTCCTCGTCGTTCATTGCCATCCGCGCAAAGGTCTCCCGGATATCGCGGCCCGACGCGACCGCGCTCGGCTGGCCGTTCGGCCCTTCCGGGTTCACGTAGATCAGGCCCATCTGCACGGCAGCGAGGGGATTCTCGAGTTCACGATCACCGGAGTAGCGCTTATCGCCGAGCCACTCGCTCTCGGCACCCCAATAGATGTCCTCTTCCGGCTCCCAGATGTCCTCGCGCCCGCCCGCAAACCCGAAGGTCTCCAATCCCATCGACTCCAACGCGCAGTTGCCGGCGAGGATCATCAGGTCGGCCCAGGAGATCTTTTTGCCATATTTCTGCTTGATCGGCCAGAGCAGCCAGCGCGCCTTGTCGAGGTTGATGTTATCCGGCCAACTATTGAGGGGGGCAAACCGCTGATTGCCGGTTCCTGCCCCGCCGCGGCCGTCGCCGATGCGGTAGGTGCCGGCGCTGTGCCACGCCATCCGGATGAAGAGCCCGCCGTAATGGCCGTAGTCGGCCGGCCACCAATCCTGCGAGTCGGTCATCAGCGCATAGAGATCCTGCTTCAAAGCCTCAAAGTCGAGTTTCTTGAACGCCTTGGCGTAGTCAAACGCCTCGTCCATCGGGTTGCTCTTGGTATCGTGCTGGTGGAGTATCTTGAGGTTCAACTGGTTCGGCCACCAATCCCGGTTCGACGTCCCCTTACCGGACACCTGCCTGTTCGTTGCGCCCGTGACCGGGCACTTACTTTCCTTATTCATAGCTACCCTCCTAGTAGACAAATTTTGGAAACACCGCCCCGTGAATAACAGCCGGCGAAAGCCAACGGTTCCTTCCCGGTTCCTTCGCTGTCAGAACGTCCGTCCTTGGATTTTCACGATCAGAATCTTGAATCGATAGTCCACCCCCTTGTACGTGTCACTCAGGTTCGTGTGCGGATTGGATCAAGAGCCAGATTTCATTATCTTCAGCGTTGTAACCTGCTCGGCAGCCTGGCAATCCGGACAGATGCCGTAGAAGGTCACCTGGCGACTCAGGACCTGATAGCCGGATGCGTCTTCCGGCGGGAGACTTATCCCTTCAAAATCGCGATCGATGTCAAGGAGTTGATGGCACGCGACGCAGTAGAGATGGTGGTGTATCTCACTGTTCGTATCGTAACGCTGCCCACCCTCACTGAGGTCGCGAACCGGCGCCAACTCATCCAGGTCGGTCAACTCGCGAAATGTATTGTACACCGTCGTGCGAGAGACGTCGGGCATGACCGTCAGGACGCGCTGGTACACGTCGTCCACGGTGGGATGGCTGTCGTCGGCGGCGAGTAACTCCAGAATCACCCGCCGCTGCGGCGTGATTCTGAGTCCGTTTTGCCGGAACTTCTCGAAGAGCTCGTCAAGTGATTTCACAAATTTGCCTTATCTGAATAGATAACTACTTTGTAATTATTATAAATTAGAGCGACCCGTTTGTCAAGCGGTATATCTGCCCGGTTCCGGCAAAGGTGGGCAGGTTGGCTTTGCGGGACCAAAGCGGACGTCTCGTCTTGTGGGCTGAGGACGGCGTAGTACAATGTAGGCCAGCGCGGGATCAAGAGATAACGATGCATACGTGCGCGCAAGAGACTGGCTCTTACGACAACAGTGATGGTGCATCCGGCGATGCCGTGTTCGAGATCCTTCGTTTCACTCAGGATGACGCATCAGGGTCTTGGAGAGCTAGAGGGTACGTTTCCTGGTTAACGGATACTGGTTACTATCTTATCAAGGAGGAATGCCATCTTACGAGGGAAACGCATGATCACAGGCTTGGTACAAGGCGCGATCATAGAGCGGAATGGACTAGGGTCTGACCGCGCCATCCGGAAGTCGGCACTGGCCCCGAGGGACCAGCCACGATGATGACACCTATCCAGGATCTCCGTCCCGAGATCGCCGAGGCGCTTCAGGGCGTCTTCTTTGACATCGACGACACCTTCACGACGCACGGGAAAATCGGCCCGGCGCCGTTTCAGGCCCTCTGGTCGCTCAAGGAAGTAGGGCTGAAAGCCGTGCCCATCACCGGGCGGCCGGCGGGATGGTGCGACCACATCGCGCGTATGTGGCCGGTGGACGGAGTGGTGGGTGAGAACGGCGCGCTCTATTTCTGGTACGATCCCCAAGAGGGGAAGGTGAAGCGGCGATTCATCGACGCCGATCCGGTGCGGGCGGAGAAGCGGGAGCGTCTGCGCGCGGTGAGGGACGAGATCCTGCGCGCGGTGCCGGGCGCGGCCGTCGCCAGCGACCAGCCCTACCGCGAGGCAGATCTGGCCATCGACTACTGCGAGGACGTGGAGCCACTGTCCCGGCAGGCTGTGGAGCGCATCTGCGCCATCTTTGCCAAGCACGGCGCCACCTATAAGGTATCGTCGGTTCACGTCAACGGCTGGTTCGGCGACTACAACAAGCTGGGTATGACCAAAACCTTGGCGCAGGAACAGTGGGGCCTTACGTTAGATACGTGCCGGGACCGGTTCTTCTTCTGCGGGGATTCCCCCAACGACGAACCGATGTTCGAGTTTTTCCCCTATGCGACCGGCGTGAAAAATCTCCTCAATTTCGCCGACCAGATCACGCACCTTCCGGCCTATATCGCGAGCCGGGAAGGCGGGGAGGGATTTGCCGAGATCGTCGAGACGATCCTGGGCTTTCGAAGCTCCCAATGAGGCCCTTGAAGGAAAGGCCATTTTCACCACGGAGTTCGCAGAGATCGCAGAGGGGATTATGGATCTGGTCATGAATAACTAAAGAGATTCTACGTTTCCATAGGTATCTTGGAAATGTTTACTTGTTTACGTCCGGATCTGCAGGATTCTTATCTCTCTGGTAGAGCGTCACGGCGATGAATCGCCTACTACAAGCGGAGCTTATTTTCGAAGCAGCGGGCTAATTCGACGTGCCAGCCTGTCCGAATGCCTCCAACATGCTCATCAGGGGGAGGGAGCATCCACGGATGCCTCATCCGTGCCGCCTTTATCTGGCGTGACCTGGGTTAGCGCAATCTGGCGCTCAATCTCGTCGGCGATATAGGCATCGTTAGCCGCCAGGTGCATCAGGAGTTCCCGCAACTGCTCGCGATCCAGGCCAGACAACAGTTCTCCAGGGTTGGGCGCGCTTCGATCAGATCAGGCTCGTGCTGGCAGGCCAACAGCACGGCGACGGTGTGCTTACACCAGCCGCCCCAATCGTACGGACAACTACAGGTCGCCCAGGTGACGCCGCCTTCGTCAAATGTGATCCGCACGCGATAGGGCTCGTACTGGCTGCCTTCGACCTCCGCTTGCACTACGTTGCCGCGCTGGACCAGAGAGATCACCGCGCCATCCCAATAATAGCTATAGCCTCGATCAAATGACTGGGACGTGGTATGCCGGCGAATCGCCGCTTCACTGAGGGATGGGATACGCATCAGACGCTCTCCTACGCCTCAATCAGGCCGGCGTTGCGCAGACGCCTCATCAACGAGTAGCGGCGGCTGTATTGATCACGAATCTGGTCCAGGCGTTCCTCAAACGCAGCCTGCCGACCTTGATATTCGGCCAGATCCTGAAGCTGCTTCAAGAGTGCCACCGCCTCCTCGTACGCCTTGGCCTGGGTTCGTTGGATCAACGCGTCAACCTCACGCCAGGTCTCATCCTCTCGCTCGGCGAGCGCGTTCAACGCCGCCACGCGCCGGGCCTCGGCGGCAGCCGCACGCCCCCTGCGCCGGCGCTCTCGCCGGGCCTCGGCTGCCGCAAACAACGCATTCACCGAACGGCGCTCGGTCGTCTCTCCCTGGGACACGCCGCTGATCACCCCCAGCCTTTGTCGAAGTGCCAGGGAAAGATGCGGCTCCCCCCTCGCCAATCGCAGCAGGAACGCGTCCCGTTCCTCCGCCGGAAGCTGAGCAAGGGCCCGGCGCAGGTCGCCGTCGGAGATCTCCACCTCCAGGGCACCGCTGGGTTCTGCCGCCACGTCGAGCAAATCCTCGTCGACGGCGAACAACTCGACAAACGTTTCCAACGCCGGTGACAACGTCCCTAATCCAGGCGGCACCGGCGGCTCTTTCGCCTCCTCGTCCACGTCGTATTCGAGCGTCAGGCCCGTGAGCCAGGCCAGGTAGAGCAGGCGATAATCTCCCTGTAGGATTGCCTCTCTCAGACCCACCAGAGCATCCAGCCACCCCTCACCCTCAATCCAGCCGAGGCCTTCCTCCTCGTGCAACTGGATGTCCAGAATCACGTACTCGCCCCGCGTGGAGACACCGATAGCGTCGGAAGGATATTCCGTTGTCACGACGTTGTACTGACGCAGGGTCTCTGTGTCCACAAGGGTTTGGGGAAAGCGGAACATCAGCTGACGGCTGCCCCAGTTCGCCAGGTAGAGCATGGCGTCGTAATAGTCCCCCACCAGGTCTTCCGCACTGCGGCGTAACCCCCCGCCAAAGCTGTAGGTGAAGACCGCCCGTCGCGGGCGAGGTTCCACGCGGCTGGACAACTGCGCCACCGCGCGCTGCTCCTCCGGCGTCAACGGACGATCAATAGCCTGGAACTCGTAGTACTGGTACTCGCTCATCGGATTCCCCCACACTTGTCCTGTCTGCACATTCCAGATCTGTCCCTGCATAGTATACCACGAGTTATGCACGGCTGGCGATCGAGCCACAAAATTCGCCTTCCAACTCAAGCCCGAGAATGGAGATCGGCAACCGTTCAGGAGCGTGGGCAGAGCGCGGTTCCCCCCTCCCCCCTTCCACCAGGGGAAGGGACCTATGACTGCATCCTTAAACCCTAATTCCAGTCATTCCCGCTTGAGTCACGCCCCGTAGACAAAGATGGGGCTGCTCCAGGCCATCTCATCATTGCGCTGAGCGATGACCGCGTAGTAATACGTGCGACCGCCCGCAGCGCGTTCCTCCTCCCAGTTCAGCGTCACGGTGAGCGTATCCGGCTGCCATTCGCGGACAGTGCGCCCGTTACACACGAGCCGGACGTTGGTGATGAGATCGGTGCCCACGACAGCCAGATAGCCGTCGACGGTTGCGGCCGTGGTGTCCAGGCGACCGCCCATCGGCGTTTGGCCCAGACGGAAGTCGACGATGATCTTATCACCGGTGGTGCCGAAGGTGCGCCGCTCCCGCAGGGCCTTGAAGATCCCCCCGCGGGTGAACGCCGTGGCATAGACGCCGGTCACGCCGACACCCTCGTGCTCGCCGCCGGCGGTGAAGCCGAAGTCAAAACCGCGATTGAGACCGTACTGCACCGAGTGCTTGCGCACCACGTGGCGCCCCCAGCGCTGCGGGTGCATCGGACAGTTGTCGTACTCATAGGAACCTCGGACCTGGAAGATCTCCACCAGCGGCGCGAAGTCCGGATCGAACGCATTCCAGTCCAGCATGTGCGCGTTATCGCCGGGGTGGTGCGGAATTGCCATCGCGTCCTCGCGCGACAGCGCCGCCGCGACCGCCTGGACGCTGCTGAAGTCCTCATCGCGCGTTCGCAGCATCGGGCCGTCCTCTTTATAGAGAACGTTGTAATGACCATAGTTGGGCCTGTTATCAAAATGGGAGCATGTCCATTCATAGCCGTGGAAGGCGATAAAGTGCCCGGGCATATCGTGAAAGTGCGCAGCATTGCGATTGCGGTGCCACTCGTGGTCCCGCATCGAATCGTGGTCGGTGTTGAGCGCGAAGTCGAGCTGCGCCACGTCCCGGCAGAAGCGGAACTTGTTCTCCAGCTCCGTACAGTGGAAGCGCGCGCCCAGACTGCAGCCGGACAGGTTGGAGTGCATATGCAGATCGCCCCAGAGCAATCGGCGCTCCCCATCCGCGAATTTGACGGTATACGGGGGGCGCTGCGGCGGCTCCCCGCTCGCAGCGCGGACGAGCTGCTTGCGGACGACCGTCTCGTAGACGGGAGGACGCGCAAAGGGCAGCCGGGGGAGCGATTGGCGGCGGAGGAACGTGCCCACGCTCTCCTGCGTCCAGTCGGACCAGGTCTGCGCCTCCAGCTCCGGCGATTGGCCCACCGTGGTAACCCGCGCGTTATCCGCATCGATATGCACCGCCGGGGCCACGCGCTGTTTCTGCATCAGTCCCGCCGCATCCAGGCCGACCCAGCGTTCGCCGTCAAAGACCTTGGTGCAGATCGCCCATCCCCGGCTGGTGGTCGCGGACCCATAGTCCCAACGCAGGTAGCTCACATACAGCCTATCGCCCGCCACCTGGACGCGCGGGACGCCGGCAGCTTCCTGCGCATCGATCGTTTCGCCGGGCCCGGTGAGCAGGTCCTCCAGATGCCATGCCCCTTCCGCATAGTGAACGCGGCGCACCGCCATCTCCGTGTTCACCCGCCAGCCGTGGCCGAAGTTGGGGATGATGACCTTGTTACCCTTGGGGGAAACCCACTCATAGCCCTTGTGCAGAGGACGCGAGTTCTCCCACACCACGACGACCTTATCCTCGTGGATGGCGAGCGAGGCGGCCTGGTCGTTGTGCGCATCCAGGCCCACCTCGAAGGCCGAGGAGAAAGCCTCCGCCTCGGCGGTCAGGCAGCGCGCCATCAACCGGTAACGGCCCCGGCAGTACCACTGGTAGACGAGATAGAGCTGCCGGCCGTCGCCGATCAGTTGCGGCTTATAGCACTTCGTGTCGGGCAGGGTGAGCGGGCCGTGATCCGGCGCAGCCTCACCCGCCAATAGCGCCGGTATGGCGTAGCGGGCATAGCGGATGCCTCTACAGCGGATGCCGCTATCGCCGCTGCCGTAATCCTCCCACACGACGTGGAGGTGATCGCCCTGTATGCTGAGGTGCGGATTGTCGAGTTTAGCAGGCGCCGCAAGTTCCAGCGACTGCACCAACGCGCGGTCCCTGATCGCGTGCAGCTCTATGCCCCGCCGCTTATCCCGGTAGGCGGTGTGAGCCACCCACACACAATCACCGTCCGCGACCCCACGGGGCGGGCCATAGTCGCCGGGCCGGGCGGTGACCTGCACGGGATCCTGGCCCAACGCCCTGACCCACACGTGCCCGGTATTACCCTCGTCGCCCGCGCTCGAGGTCGCATACGCCCAGGTCGTCTCCCCGGACGGCGAAACCAGTACCTCCACCGGCAGCATCACGTTCCCGGCGACAAGCTGTTGCAGTTCGTTGTGTCCAGACATAGATCGCGATCCTTTTCCCATTCTCGTAACAAGCAGTGACCTATCCCTCCCCCATGTCCAGGAGGTGCATATCGTCAATGGCTCCGTGCCGCCACTGCGTATTGTAGGTCACGATGACGTTTCGCACAACGCAGCGCTGAGTCCCCGGCCCCCAACGGCACCGAGCCCTGTCGTCAACGCCGCATCGCCACAAGGCACGTGGCGTCCAGGGATGCGGTCGGCTCGTCCAGAAACGCCAGCATCATCTCGCGCGGACACCCAGCGACGAAGCTGGGCCCGTGGCCCACGCGCGGGTATTCGAAGACGGTAATCGTTTAGTTCTTTGAGCAGATCAGGTGCAACGCACTTAAATTGAGTGCATACCGTACCTATTTGCCAGGCGTAAAAGTGCGTCGCACCTCAGAAGACTAAACAGATTAGAATCCAGCGTAGACAAAGGGCAGCTCATTTGCGACGCCCAGATTCATGATGGCCAGGGCCAGGAAGAGATAGGCCGCCCAGCGGACGCCGGCCCTGCCGGCCACAGCGGAGCCCCAAGAGAGCCGTCCGTCCCGGCCCAGGTGAACGAGGACCAGCAAGCCAATCAACCCCCAGGCCAGGGCCATCTCGGCCAGGGGGGCCGTCGTCAGGCTGCCCCACGGCGCAGTGATATCGGCCCCGCTGCCAAAGCGGACCATGTTGCGGATCAGAAGCAGGGCATCCGGGACAGACCGTGCATAGAAGAAGATCCAGGCGAACGTGACCAGGAAGAACGTCAGCAGAATGCCCATCGTCCTGCGCACAGCCGTGTGTTCCAGGCGCAGGGCGCCCGCAACCCGATCGATAACGCGCTTACCCCGCCTCTCCAAGACAAGGTACACACCATGCAACGCCCCCCAGAGCACGAAGGTCCAGTCTGCCCCGTGCCAAAGCCCACTGACCAGAAAGGTGAGGAGAACGTTCAGGTCCCGGCGCCATCCAGGCACACGACTGCCGCCCAACGGAATATAGACGTAGTCGCGGAGCCAGGTGGAGAACGAGATGTGCCAGCGCCGCCAAAATCCCGAGACTGACGAGGCCAGATAGGGTTGGTGGAAGTTCTGGATCACGTCCAGATCGAACAAGCGGGCCACGCCGACGGCGATATCCGAGTAGCCGGAGAAGTCGCTGTAGATATGCGCGGCGCTGAATACGGTCGCGATCACGATCGTCCAGCTGGCGTGCCCACCGGGATCCCCGAAAACCTCGTTCACATAGACGGCCAAGCGGTCGGCGATCACGACCTTCTTGAACATCCCCCACAGCATAAGCCGCAGTCCGCTGAACAGACGCGACGTCGCCAAGCGATGGGGCTCCCGGAACTGCGGGATCAAGTGCTGAGCTCTCTCGATCGGCCCGGAGGCCAACTTGGCGAAAAAGGCCATATAAAGCGCAAAGAGCCCCAGATGCGTCTCCGGTTCGATCTCGCCGCGATACACGTCGATCAGGTAGCCGATAGCCTGAAGGGTGTAGAACGAGATGCCCACCGGCAGCAGTAGATCGGGCGCCCTCAACTGATAGGCAAGGCCCACGTAGCCGAAGAGCGCGCTCAAAATCTCATCGGCAAAGCCCAGGTACTTGAGGACAAAAAGCAAGCCCAGATGGCCCACGAGCCCGAGCACGAGCAGTGCCTTGCGCCTGCCCGGACGGGGCGTCCCTCCTATCAATCGGGCCACTGTATAGGCAAACACCGTCGACGCGATGATCCAGATCAGAAATGTCGGCGCACACGTGCCGCAGACCCCGTAGCTGGCGGTCAATAACAGCACCCATCGATAGCGTTGGGGCAGCACCCAGTAGGCGATCACAACCAGGGGCAGAAAGATCAGAAAATTAAGAGAGTTAAAGGACATAGACTTCCCCTTCGCTCACGGTGTCATTCCGGCGGCGGGCAATCGGAGCCAGGAGCACGGCCCTGAACGACGGCTTCCATCCAGGCGAGTGCGTCATCATCACTGCGCCACCGGGTATCGGCATGCGTTGCGCCCCGGTATTCAAACCAGGTCACCGAGTTGCCCAGGGTACATAACTGATCGATAAAGGCCTGCTGACTGGGCGGTGTGATCACGGTATCAGCCGTGCCCTGTAGAATCAGCACCGGGATGTCGGTGCCCCCACCGAGTCCAGCGGTGTTCGCCTCGAGCTTCTCGGCAAACTCAGGATAGACAGCAGCCAGCCGGCCGTCGTCCAGCGCCTCGCGGAAGTCGTCCACGTACATGCGCCGCGCGCTGTGCGAATAGTAAGAGAAGATCTCATCCACACATAGGGACAGCACGTCATCCTCAAACTCCGACACCCAACGCGGCAGATACACCTCGGCGGGGTCGATGATATCCTCTCCGTAGAAGTCGCGATAGGCGTAGACGAGATACGGACCAAAGATCGGATCCTCCTGCAACAAGAGCCCCGGATTCGTCACCGGCCCAAAGCCGATCACACCTTCAATTGGCAGCTCGGGTGCGTAGACCTCCGCGCGGTCTTTGGCCGCGAAGATAGCGTGACCGCCGCTGGAATACCCCATCATCAAGGCGGACCGAGCCGGCTCGGCAAGCGTCTCCAGCTCTCGCTCCCGATCCCAGAACCGGTAGGCAGCCCGAACCGCGTCAAGCAGCGTCTGCCCCTGAAGGTCAGAGACGAAGTAGTGGTGAATACGCTGCGGGTCGTCAAAGCTTAACCAGTTCGGGAAGACAACGATGTAACCTTGCGCGGCATAGGCGAGCGACTGACTGTGATACGCCCCCCAACTGCGTCCCGTCGTCCGTTCGTCAAGCGGCGCACATCCGTTGCCGACGCCGGTCGTGCCGGCAGCGTGGCCCAGGACCGGGAAAGCTTCCTCGGATTCGACATAGGGGATATACAAATCCGCCTGGGTCTCCACAATCTCGCTGAACTCATCCACGGTCTCAAACGTGATCCGGTACAAGTCCACCGGATGCGGACCTGAAGGCCGGTATCGGGCGATGTAGCGGACGTCCGTCACATCACCGCCGGTGACCATTGGCGTAGCTGTAGGCGTGGGCAATGGCGTTGCTGTCGGGACGGCTTCCACACGCGTGGGCAGTGGTGTCTCAGTGACCGGCACGGGAACCGGTGTCGCCGTTGGCGTCACCACAGGCGTGGCAGCTGTCGACGCATCCGCCTCTCCCCGGAGCGCCATCGCGACCTGCTCAGCCACGTACTCCTTGCCCGTCTCAGTCAAGTGCTCCATGTCGGTCAAGTCATAGGCCGGCAGGTCAAAAGCCAGGTTCAGCATCGTCACGTTGTCCAAAGAGGCAGCATCAAGCCTGGACTGCACCACCTGAACGTTGTCGGTAAAGCGTTCGCGGAACGCACGCCCCAGGAAGCGTTCGCCCTCTTCCACATTGACCGGCGTGATGTAGAAGATCACACGGACGCCACGCTCAGCGGCGAGTTCCGCCACAGCGATCATCGCATCCAGCTTACGGTGATCCGGCTCGAGGTTGAACATATAATGGTAGGTGAGCACCGCTTGCGCGGTTTCCGCATCTTCCAGACTGACCTCGCGGTAGGCGTTCTCAACGTCCTCCTGCAGGACCTCGTCGTCCGCAAGCGTCTCAAAATCCCTGACCTGCCCGACGACCTCGTCGCCATCGTAGACCGGGGTATCGAGAAAGTCCTGCTGGCTGATCGATGGCCGAAAGAAACCAAAGACCTCCAACGGCCTGAGGAGCAGCCGCGCCCAGGGCAGACCCATGGCCAGAATCTTGTGTTCCTCCTCAAACTGGAAGGCCGGACGGCTGTCCCACCCAGGGGAAAACGAACGGAGGTTGATCGGAAGCACGAGCGTCTGCGGCGCCCCTTCGTGCCGGTTCATATAGGCGGCGTAGTCGCGAAACAGATCGAGACCGTAGGCAGGATGAGCGACCTGCCCGACCGGCAGGTCGGGCAGGAACTCTTGGAGAATCTCCCCGGTGGTCACCCCTCCGACGGGCAGCATCAGCGTGCTATCGCCAAGATAAAGCACGTCCACATCCTCCGCAAGATAGCGGTCGAACCGGACGATCTCAGCCGGCAGTGATGCGGGGAAAAGCATCGAGATTCCGCCGTGCATCAAGGCGACCAGGACGACAAAGAGGAGAATCTTGACCAGCGGCTTTGTTTTCATGGCTGCGTGGAAGTCTCACAGTTGGATACGGGCACGTTGCCGGCCATGATGTTTTGCATCCACCTAAGGGTATCCATATGGCTGGCTTGCCGTATCGTGAAGTGATTCACACCCGGATAGACACGGTAGGTCACGTTTTTGTCTACTTCACACAACCGGTGGACAAAGGGCTCGACCGTGCGCAATCGCACGATCGGATCGGCTTCGCCGTGCAGAATGATCGCCGGCGTCGACAGATTCACCTCGCGCCCAACGTAGTTGAGGTCCAACATCGCCTTGAACTCAGGGAACTCCTCGGCCAGTCGGTCGTTCTGCAGCGCCTCTCGAAACCGTGGCGTATACATCGTATCGTGGGTATTGGGATAGTACCCCAAGACGTGGTCGATGCACTTGACCACATCCTGGTCGAAGGTCGCCATCCAGCGCTCCTGGAAGAAATCCCGCGGGTTGATGATCTGTTCGCCGTAGTAGGCACGATAGGCATACACGATGTACGGTGCATAGAGGGGGCTGTCGTTCATCAACCCTTCCACATCGGGCGCAAGGGCATGACCGACAACCCCCACAATGTTCAGTTCCGGCGCGTAGCGGGGAGCCATCGCGTCGCTGGCGAACGCGCCGTGGCCGCCCTGCGAGTATCCTCCAAAGAAGACGGCATCCGCCGGCCGAGCCAGGATGTCCGCTGATGGCGGATCCGAAAAGAAGTCGTAGACGGCTCGCGTCAGGTCGAGCATGACATAACCTTCCAGTTCGGCGACGAAGTAAGGGTGCGTCTGCTCCGGATCGTCGAAGCCCTGCCAGTTGGCGATCGCCGTGATATATCCTTGGGTTGCGTAGGCCGATAGGTGAGCCCGGTAGTTGCCCCATTTCCGTCTGCCGAAGTACTCGTTCAGCGTCGCGCACTCGTTAGCGATGCCGGTCGTGCCCGAGCCGTAGACAAAGAGAGGAAACACCGTCTCGCTCTCCACCCTGGGAAAACGCAGATCCGCCTGGATCGTAATCTCTTTGCCCAAACGATCGCGCGTTCTGAACTGGATGCGGTACACATCAACGGGATACTGCGAAGTCGGACACATATCGGACTCTATATAAGCGCCCAGAACGCTGTTTACCTGGGCGAGTGACAGCGACTCCTGCTTCGCAATCGAGCCCTCAACCACAGTCCCCGGATGCGTCGGTGGCAGCGGCGTCGAGGTCGGTAGGGGTGTCGAGGTCGGCAGCGGCGTTGAGGTCGGTAAGAGCATCGACGTCGGCAGCGGCGTCGGAGTCGGCAACTGTATGGGCGTCGCCGTCGGCTGTAGCCGGGGCACCGCCGTCAGCGCCTGCGGCACCGCGGCCGGCGCCGGCACACACGCAGCCAAGGTCAACGCGCTCAGTACCACCAAGAGCATTTGGCGCAAACGAAAAATGCGGGACGAAGCCTTGCCTAGACACAGTATGCAGAGCAATCGTCTACCTCCCATCGACTCATACGTACCGATCACAGATGCCACGGTACGCGTGAGGCGACCCAAAATCGATATCAACATCAAGACAAAGGCATTATAGCTGTCAGAGTGACAATAGACAATATGTCTGTCGGAGATATGTCTGTGGGAGATATGTCTGTCCCTGATTGATCGCCGGACCCTCTGCAAGCAGGCGGAAGCGAAACGTCAGTGAGTTGACAGACTCAACGATACTGTGTCTTGCGAAATTCATCGAAGTCTGGTAATCTAAACCCGTCAAGCGCGAATTCTCCTGAATGAGGGTCATTTTCACCACAGAGCAAACTCAAAAAAGCCTTATGAAGTATCGAGATGACTACAAGTGGTCTAATATAGGCGCTATGCTGCGCAACATGAAGCGTGATCCGGCAGTATGCACGGACGATTTCCACGACCGTACCGTCGTGATCACCGGCGCCACGTCTGGGATCGGGTATGCGACGGCACTGACGTATGCTGCGCACGGGGCGGACGTTGTCGGCATCAACAGGAATGAAGAGAAGTCACAGCGCTTATGTGAGACCCTTAGACGTGAGTATGGTACAGCGTGCACCTATCGGATCGCGGATTTCAGCCGATTAGCCGACGTCCATCGTGTCGCGCAGCAACTGTCCGCATCGAACCGATGGATCGATGTGTTGATCCACAACGTCGGTGTTTACGTCACCAAGCGGACCTTCACCGTGGATGGCCTGGAAATGGTGTTTCAGACAAATTATCTCAGTTCCTTCATCCTGAATCATCACATCAGAGAAAAACTCAGAGCTCAGCAGTCAGGACGGATCCTATTCGTGAACTCTGAGGCATACAGATTTGCCGTCACGGGCTTACATCTGGATGATCTCGCCTGGGAGCGACACCGCTACTCGGGACTGAAAAGCTACGGGGCTGCGAAACTGGCGCAGTTGCTGTCGATGATCAAGCTCAACGAGTATTTTGCAGGCACAGGTGTGACGGTCAACGCGATGCACCCGGGCAACGTCAAGACCAACAGCGGTCATAGCAACGGTGCCGTTTACAAGCTCCTCAAGAGGCTGCTTGTGGATAGAACTGCGAAGTCACCGAAGGTCTCCACCGAAGCCCTGTACTACCTGGGTGTTTCCAGCGATTTGAATACCACGTCAGGGAAGTTCTTCAATCTCACCACGGAAGAAGAACCGGCACCCCCAGCCCTGGACCGCGAGGCAGCGGAGGATCTGTGGGCCCTGAGTCTCAAGCTAGGCGGGATACGATGACTATGGAAAAGCAGAATATTGTGATTGTCGGCGCCGGTATGGCAGGACTGACTGCGGCAGCGTATCTGGCTCGGACCGATACCCGCGTCCTCCTGCTGGACAAAAACGAGAGGAGCGGCGGACTCGTCCATACCTTCGACTATGCGGGATTCTCCTTCGATGCTGGGCCCAGGGCTTTTGTCAATTCCGGCATCGTCAAACCCATGCTGAAGGATCTCGGCATTGCGTGGGATTTGTCAGACAACAAGCTGTCCATCGGCATTGAGGATCAGCTGTTCCGGGTCGAGTCCATGGATTCGCTAGCGGACTACCAACACGTACTGAAGACACTGTATCCCGAGCATATCGGGGAGATCGAGTCCATCATCGCCAACATCGAGAAGCTGTCCGGCTACACCGAGGTCCTCTATGAGTTTGACAACCCCAATTTCACGAATGTGATGCGCGATCCCGTACTCATCGTCAGAAAGCTCCTTCCCTGGACCGTGAAGTTCCTTATCGCGTTGAGGCAGATGAGGCGGTTCAGCATGCCGATGGAGGCGTTTCTTGAGGACATCACGGATAACCGGTCGTTGATTGATATCCTGACCCAGTTCTTCTTCCGAGGAACGCCCACCTACTTCGCGCTGGGCTATTTCTACGTCTATCTGGACTACTTCTATCCGCGAGGGGGCACCGGCGCTTTGGCCGATTGCCTCAAGGAGAAAGTCCTGAGTTCCGGCGTGGAGACGAAACTGAACACAACGATAACAGCGGTCACGCCATCCGAAGGGAAGGTCACTGACGCCGAAGGCCGTAGCTATGCCTACGATCATCTGATATGGGCGGCTGACCTGAAAACGCTGTACCGGTACGTCGATACTGCCGGACTCGATGCCAAAACAGCGAACCGGATCCAAGCCAAGGCCGAGAACGTTCTCGCCGCCAAGGGCGCTGAATCGGTCTTCATCATATTCATGGGGGTGGACCGTCCACCTTCGTACTTCCGGGCCCGGGGCGGCGAGCATATGTTCTACACGCCGTCGCGAGAGGGATTAGGAGAGACGAACCGGGGAGAAAGACAGCGTCTTCTCAAGGATTTCGACGCGACGTCCAGGGATGAGATCGTGGCGTGGCTGGACGACTTCTGCCGTTTGAACACTTACGAGGTGTCGATTCCCGTGCTCCGAGATCCTTCGTTAGCCCCTGAGGGACAGACCGGTGTGATGATCAGCTTCCTCTTCGACTACGGCATCGCAGAGAGGATCCAGAGGGCCGGTTGGTACGATGATTTCAAGCAAATGCTTGAGGATCGCGTCATCCGACTCTTCTCCCAGACCCTCTACAGCGGTGTCGAGGCGGATATCCTCTTCAAATTCTCATCGACACCGCTGACCATCCATGAGGTATCGGGGAGTGCGGAAGGCGCGATTACCGGCTGGTCTTTTGAGACAGAGTCCCCCGTCATCAACACCCTGAAGGACATCCCGAAATCGGTCCTTACCCCGATCCCGGGCGTCCTGCAGGCAGGACAGTGGGCCTATTCCCCCTCAGGCGTGCCTATCGCCATGTTGACGGGCTGGTATGCAACCCAGGAAATCGCCAAACGATCGAAGCGAGGTTGAGTCTGTAGCGTTGGGAGAGACTCCGGGTACCGGCGTGCCCTTTTCATTCAGCGTCGAGGATGGATAACTCCGCAGGTCCCCATCCTCAAGCATCACAATCTGGTCCGCGACCTTGAGGGTCGTCGCTCTATGCGTAATCAGCAGGATACTCTTACCGGCGCGCCGCATCGCCCGCAGGCTGTCCAGCACCACGGCTTCGGACGTACTATCCAAGGACGCGGTAGGCTCGTCCAATACCAGGATAGGCGCATCCTCGAGAAAGGCGCGAGCCAGCGCCACACGCTGGCGCTGCCCACCGGAGAGATTGCTGCCCCGGGCCCCCACCTCGCGGTCCAAGATGCCGTCACAGTCCACGAGCTCATCCAAGCCGGCCTGCTTCATAGCCGTCCGGACGCTCTCGAGATCCGCTCCCGGTCGGCCGAGCTTCACGTTCTCCACAATCGTGCCCTCGATAAGGTCATTGTGTTCGGGTACAAAGGCGATGTTCTCACGCAGCGTGCCAAGAGCGCAGTCCCGGATGTCGGTCCCCCAGAGTCGAATCCGTCCCGAATAGTTCACCAACCCCAGAAGGGCCTTGGTGATGCTGGACTTCCCGCTGCCGCTCGCTCCCACCAGCGCGACTATCTCACCCGCGTTGACGCGCATACTCGCGTTCCGCAAGATCGTCTTGCTTTCGTAGACGAGACTTACGGAATCCAGCGCCAGCGCCTCAGGCGTGCGCCCGATCCTGATCCTGCCTCCCCGGCCTACGACCTCGCCGGGTAGATCGAAGAAGTGCTTCAATCGCCGCACCGAGATCAAGCCTCGCCCGACAGCCGTCGCCGATAGGCCGAAAGACTGCGTCGCGGCAATCAGGGAGCCGCTCAACTGGGCCACGTAGATGACCTGAGGGAGCCGGATGCGCGAGCGCGCCGCCAACAGTGCGGCGACGGGCAGCATCATGGTCGTACACAAACTCGCAAACGCCTCCAGCGTGAGCGCCCGTCGGAATCCGAGCCTGGCAGCGTCACGCTCGCTGTCGGCGATCCGCTCCGATGATCGGCCGAGAGCCTCTGACATCCTGGCTGCCAGAGACATCATCCGCACGCTCGTCTTGCCCTTGAGGACGCTGTCGACCTCCAGCGTAAAGCTCTCCTGACGCATCCGCTTCTCTTTCTCGATGCGCTGGTAGCGGGTCGTGTAGCGCCAGCTCAACAAGCTCACGATGACCATGAAGAACCCGGCGAGGGCGCCCAACCACGGGTTGGCGAGGAAGATAGCGACACAGTACCCAAGCCCTGTCACCAACGGATAGAGCAGAGCGCCCAAATCCTCGGAAATCGTGGCCACGGCGGTGGGGGCATCCTGGTTATAGCGCGTGAACAGGTCACCGGTGTGCATCGACGTGAGATCGCACCAACGTCGTCCCAGCAGCGTTTCGTAGAGGTTCTGCTGCAGGTCGCACTCTGTCAGGATCGCAAAGTGAGTGCGCAAATACTGGGAGGCCCTATACAGCGCCTCTGCGGCAACCATCCCCAGAAACGCGGCACCGAGGATCAGGAGCACGCCCGTCTTGGTCACGGTCTCCCCCGACAGACGCGCTACGATCTCCCGATTGGCCTGCGCGTAGACCAGTTGCACCGTCAGACTGAAGAGGGGCGGCAGCACAAGGCCCGCTAACCAGAGCACGGGGCGCCGCCGGATATAGGGCCACATCAGCTTAAACTCGTCCATCATACGTCACCTCCATAACAGAATCTTCCTGGGATACAGCGCCCAACAGGGCGCGATAGGATGCACAGGTCCGTCTCAGTTGGTCGTGGTGCCCGTAGCCCGCCACGCTGCCGGCCTCCAGCACCAGGATCTTGTCGAACATCTCGGGATATGTGAGTTGGTGCGAAATCATAATCACCGTGCGGTCCGGCGGGGCCAGCACCAACTCACGCTCGATCGCATCGTGCGTCGCGGGGTCGAGCGCCGATGTCGGTTCATCGAGCAGCAGGACCGGCGCGTCCTTCAGAAGCGCCCGGGCCACATTCAGCCGCTGGATCTGGCCCCGCGAGAGTCGCTTGTCGGTCATAACTGCCTGGGTCTCGTAACCGTCCGGCAGGCCGGTGATGAAGTCGTGGATGCGCGCCCGCCGGCACGCCGCCACCACCTCCGCCTCACCGGCAGCCGGGCGCCCGATCTTGACGTTGGCCGCCATGGTGTCGAAGAACAAGAACGAGTCTTGAGGCGCGACGGCCAAATCGGCGCGGAGCCGTGCCACGGGCATCTCGTGCACCGGCTGACCCTGCCGGCGCAGAGATCCGCCCGTAGGATGGTAGAGTCCGCACATCAGCTTGAAGAGCGTGCTCTTGCCGCTCCCGCTCGCCCCCATCACAGCGACCCGTTCGCCCGGTCGGATGGTGAACGAAATGTGCCGAAGATGAGCCTCACCCGGCGTATAACCAAAAGAGACGTTGTCGAACGCAAAAACTTCGTCGACTGTTTCCCCGGCGGCGGCAATCCGGCCTCTGCGATCCCCGCCGGTCGTCTCCTCCGGCATGTCGAGCACCTGCCGAAGCCTCTCTCTCGCCGCACACCCATTGCGATAGATCAACGGGGCACGCTGCACGATACTCATCCCCTCACCGATGAAGTTTGCCAGGAAGATGAAGGCGATCATATCACCGATCTCGATGTCGCCGCTCATCACCAGCAGAGAGCCGGTGAGGAAGATAAGGACAAACCCTACGTGGCCCAGGGAGGTGTTCAGTGCCATAACCACGCGTTCCCTGCGGGCCACGCGATCCCGGGCGGCGATCACACGATCCAGTGCGCGGCGGTTCTTCCGGCTGAACAAGCGCTCCAGACAGAAGGTTTTGACGACGATCATGAAGCTTGCGGTATCATTGAGAAGCGCACTAAGTTTTCCGGAGGCCGCTTTCTCCTCGACGTGAAAACGGTACAGACTGCCGGAGACGGCCATTCCCAAGGCTGCAATGACAGGAACCAAAGGGATGACTATCAGCGTCATCTTCCAACTGATCATAAAACATGCTACCAACGACAGACCCAGCTTGACGGGGACGAAACCCGCCTGCAGCAGGAGTTCGGTCCAGGCACGGATACCCTCGACGTCCCGAGTTACGATGGCCAGGACATCGCCGTCTCTGAGTGCATCCAGCGCTGCGTAGTCCGCGCAGCACAGCTTACGGGCCGCCCTCTCGCGCAGCGCGGCCATGAGTTGGGTCGTACGCCTCGCGCTGTAGGAGCCCCAAAGCGCGTTGAAGACCAGATGGATGACCAAGGCGACGCTGATCACCAGAAAGAGCGACAGCACCCGCTGGAAGCCCTCGGCGACACTATCCACGATCTGCCCCAGATACAAGATCTGTACCATCCGGGCGCCGGCAGACAGCATACTCATCAGAGCGGCAACCCCCATCATCCCGACAAAACCTTTACCATAGATACCACGGACGAACCCGGTCAACCCGGTGTTTCTTCTTTTCATCTCAACCCCTTCCTTATATAGACAACATCCATCGGGTAGGGTGCGCCAGGAAGCTGCCTCTACGCCATCATGAATGAACCATTCATTCATAAAATGACCAAAAAAAGAGAGCGACACGCTCCGATCCCTACCCCTCCGGTTGGGCGAGATACGCGTGACGCAGCACATCCAAGGCAATCTCTTTGGCCCTGACAACCGGTATTTTGAGATCCGGCGCCTGGTAGGGCACGTACATAGCCCACCACGTAATCTCTTCCAGGATGTTGTGAATGTGTAGATCGGGCAGCGCGACCTCCCGCACCTCACCGCGCGCGATATAGGTCCGCATATCGTTCCCCATCAGGCGATACAACCGGTCCACCGACCGCCTGTAGGTCCGTCCTAATTCCGGCAGCACATCCTCGTGGCTGTTGATGATGTTGAAAGCCTGGTGGTAGTCCGCCACGTAGTCGAACAGGACCGATAACATCCCGGAAAAGGAAAGGACCGGTTCTCCCTCCTCCGTCCGCCTGCCGATCGCTTCGAAGAGGTCATCCAATATACGGGAGAGATGCTGCATCAGCCTCTCCGTGCTCGCCTCCTGAACCGGCAGCTCGATCTCCTGATCGAGATAGCTTGGATCCAGCGTAGCAAGCAGCACGTAGGTCAGAATCGCCTTCTTGCCGGCGAAGAGTGCATACACCGTGCCCGTTGCGATACCCGCCGCCTCGGCGATCTGTGAAACCTGCGTCGCCGAATACCCTCGGGTTGCGAAGAGCGTCCCGGCAGCTTCGTACACTGCGGCTAACCGTGAATCCATAGCTTCCTCCTGAATGAACGATTCATTCATATTCTAGTACAGGTCTCTACGTTTGTCAAGCCCCTGCGCCAGAACTATGGGAGGATTCTCGTGAGGACGCCTGGGCTCCACGCCCAGAACGTGCGGCCCAGGAACACGGCATCGTGCGTTGGGTGACTGATCGACCGACAATTGATTGACAGACAATGGACCTACAAGCGTTAGCCACTACTCGCGCCGCATGCGGCGCGCCTTGTCCTGCAAATCCTGAAAATAGTCCGTGTCCGTAATCTGCGACACCTGCTGCTCCCGCTTTTCCTCGGCAATCCGGATGCGCAGGTGCTCCACCTCCCGGCGCAGGCGGCGCGTGCGCGCCCGCACCTGCTCCGCCATGGTCCCGAAGACGTGGCTCAGATGCGCCACCTCGTCGCTGCCGGGGGCCGCACGCAACTGCGCCAGGCACGTTTCATCCAGTTCCTCGGCCTCCAGGGCCCGGGCAGCATCGGTCAGCGTCAGCAACGGGTGTGTCAGCGTATGCGCCAGCACGAGGGCGCCCCCACTGACCAGCAACGCCGTTGCGGCAATCATCAGCAGGGTCTGTATCTCCAACCGCCGTGTCTGCAACGTTATCGCGCGCTCGACGTCAGCCGCCGCCGCGTGAAAGCGATTCACGTTGGCCCCAATGCCCACCCAGCCGAAGCCCGCCGGAAGGTCGTAGGCCCCGCCGGTGTAGGGAATGGGCGCATAAGCCACGAACTTATCCTTTCCGTCCCAGATATATCGCCGGGACCCGGCACTGCCGTTCAGCGCCGCGGCGCCTGAAAGGCCGCTTGGTCCACGTAGTCCCCCACCACGTGGGAGACGTAGACCTCGCCCGGCGGCAGCACCTCCGTCGCGGGGAAGTAGGCGGTCAGCTCGCTGCCCGATTCGGGCGGCGGGTCGATCGTCAGCCGGCTCTCCGGCGGGAGGATCTCACCGTCACGCACCTTAACCACCTCGTTCCCATCGGCGTCCACATAAGCCAGCTCGCGGTAGAGCGGCAGACGCTCCACGACGTCCTGTCCCTCCTTGACATACCATAACTCCCTCTGGTGAAGGTCGGAGAAGGCCGCGTAAGCAGACGCCTCGGGGATGTCCAGCCCCAATTTGAGTTGAGTTGACAAATCCAACTCAGGTTGCGATAATAGGACGTGGGGACCCCTTTTTGGGTATAGGTGGTTGTCATGGACTTACCTACATCTTTTTCAAAAAGAGGTCCTCTGACGAATATGCTGTGGGCGAAGTGGTGACCTGTTTCCGAACCATACCCTGACATTCTTAATTTTTGTGTGTAATTGTCCACAACAACATAACCCCTCCCTCCTAATCTCCTCCTCGAGGGAGTAGAATAGCCGCGACGAGCACCTTACGCAGGGGCTCTGTGCAATGAAGCTGAACGGCAACGAGGTCGTCGCAAAGGAGTGTCTATGACGGGGAAGATGAATGAGAGCGGCCTGACCAGGGTCCAGAAGATCCAGTTCTACATCGCCAGCGGCGCCAGGTCCATCATCTCGGGATTGGTCAAGTCGGCGTTCATCAAGTACTACACCGACTACATCGGGCTGGATCCCAGATGGATGGGGATCGTGTACGTCCTCTACTCCATCTGGGCAGCTGTCAATGACCCGATCCTGGGAATCTGGATGGACAAGCGCCCCTACAGAAAGGGGATCGGGAAGTACCGACCGGCGTTCTTGAGAGCCATGCCGGCGTGGATCCTCATCACGCTGGCCTTCCCCTGGGCAAGTCCAAGCTGGTCCCAATTGGCCATCTCGATCTACCTATTCCTCGCGCTGACGCTGTGGGAGACTGCGTCGACGGTGTTCGGCATCGCCTACGGCGCCATCGCCACCAACCTATTCCTGACAACGGCGGAGCGGGCTGAGGTCGAGGTGATCGACAACTACGTGGGCGCGTTGACGATCTTCGGCAGCTCGATTCCCGTCATGATTCTCAGCGCGGACGTCAGCAACCGCGTCATGTTGCTCTTCTTCGCCATCGCGACCCTCGCCGCCGGGTTGATTATGGCGATCTCGATCCCGGTAGTCCGGGAACGCGAGGAGTTCTACACCAACGACGTCGTCGAGGCACTGTCGTTCAAGCAGTTCCTTGCCGCGACGTTGGATCTGCTGAAGAACAAGGCCTTCCTCACCTACTTCCTGACTTTCTTTATGTGGCAGAGCCTGGCCTCCAACTATCTGTTTGGTATGTCCTACTTCTACGACAACGTGATCCTGTCCACGGGGCTGTGGACGGGGCTGCCGGACATCCTGATTGGGATTATGGGGCTGGTGCTGTTTCCGTTCATCGCCAAGCGGATCAGGCACCAAGGCAGCAAGCAGGTGCTGTTCCAGATGATCGTCTGGTCGCTCGTGGGTTACTCCCTGCTGACCTTCGTGCCCGGGACGCTGGGGGACACGCTGAGCACCGTGGGGATCCTTGGACTTAACGTGCCTGCAGAGGCCAGTTACTGGCTGGCGACGCTGGCGTACTTCGTGATCTATGTCGGCTTCTCCGCGGTCTACACCGCCAACGGTCCCATCAGCAAACGGTTGGTCGACTACCTGGAACTCAAGACAGGACAACGACGGCCCGGCACCATCAGCGGCGTGAAAGGGGTCCTGATGACGCCCAGCAGCTCGGTGTTGATCTTCTTCTACACGCAGATCATCTCCGCGTTCGGCTATGACGGGACCAGCAAGGTCCAGGCGCTGAGGACGCAGTGGGGCATCCGCATCGCCACCGGATTGTTGCCGGTGATTATGCTCCTGATCGGGATGTTCTTCTTCACCCAATATCCCATCGACCGGAAAACCGAGGACGCGGTGGAGGCCGAGATGCTGGCGCGGCACCGGGCAAGGCCGGAGGCAGCCGGCCCCGATGCCGGTGCGGTGAGGCCGCAGTTGGATGAGGCCATCGCGGGAACCAGGGAATGATCCGAGAACGGCACCGAGCTCTGATCGAGGCGTTCCTGCAGGACGAGACACCGCTCTCGCGAACGCGGGCCGCCCATTACCAGCTCCTCCGGATCGCCACCGGCCGCGAGCTGCAGGAGGCAGAAATCCACAGCGTCTGCGATTTCACCGACGAGCGCCACGACTGCGCGGACTTCGCCCTGCACGGCCTGCTGCGGCTTCTTTATCAGTTTCCCAACGCCGCGAGTCCGGACCTGATCTCCCGGGTCCGCGCGACGGTGCTGGGCTTCAAGTACTGGCCCGACGAGCCGGGCCTCGACTCGCTCTGCACCTGGACGGAGAACCACACAATCCTCTACGCCGCCGGTGCGTACCTGGCGGGGCAGCGCTTCCCCGATGAGGTCTTTACCAATGCGGGGCACACAGGGCGGGAGAAGCAGGCGATCGCGCGCCCGCGCATTATGCGGTGGCTGGACCTGCGCTTTCGGACGGGCTTCAGCGAATGGCTCTCTAACGTGTACTATGACGAGGACCTGGTGGCGCTGCTGAGCCTGGTGGATTTCTGCGAGGACGAGGCGTTGGTGCAGCGGGCGATGATGATCACGGACCTGCTGTTCCTGGACGTCGCCCTCAACAGCTTTCAGGGGTTCTTTGCCAGCAGCCACGGGCGGAGCTACGATGAGCAGAAGAAGTGGGCAGCGCGGGACAACGTGGCCGCCTCGTCGCGCATGATCTTTGGCGTGGGCGCATTCTCACCCCGCCGCAACCTCAGCGCGCCGAGCGTGGCCCTGACGACGCGCTACCGGCTGCCGTGCGCGCTGCAGGCAGTGGCCCGCGATCCGGCGCCACTGCGCAACCGCCAGAGGATGGGTATCGAGATCGCCGAGGCCGAAAACCTTGGTCTCGGCTTTGAGAGCTTCGAGGACGGCATGGTGTTCTTCAGCCTGGAGGCTTACCTTCACCCGCACACCGCAGCATTGACGCTGCGGATGATGGACGCCTTCAACTGGTGGCAGAACAGCTACCTGAAGGCATTCGGCGAGAACCGGCGCCTCCTCCTGACCCTGCGCCGTCTGGGCCTGCTGCGCGCCGCGATGCGGCTTTTAGAACGCGACGTCTGCCGCAACATGCGGGGCGCGCCGAACATCCTCACCTACCGCACCCCTTCCTATATGTTGAGCTCGGCGGTGAACCACCGCGCCGGCTTCGGCGGCGACCAGCACCACATCTGGCAGGCGACGCTGGGGCCTGATGCCGTCTGCTTCACCGCGCATCCCGCCAAGCGCGAGGGACCGACGCCCGACTATTGGACCGGCAAGGGAACCTTACCGAGGGTCGCGCAGGTCAAGAACGTCCTGATCGCCGTCTACAAGATCGACACGATGCCGGGTCCGTACGTCACGCACCGCCTGCTGTTCACCCATGCGTGGCTGCCGAAGGACAGGTTCGACGAGGTGATCGAGCGCGACGGCTGGGTCTTCGCCCGGAAGGGGGACGGCTACCTGGCGCTGCGCTCGCGCAACCCCTATCACTGGCAGACCGAAGCGGGTCCGGACCGGGCCCGTGAGGCCCTCGCGCCGGGGAAGACAAACGTGTGGATCTGCGAACTGGGATCGCGCGAGGAATCCGGCAGCTTCACAGACTTCGTTGCAGCGATCCGCACCGCCCCCCTGCGATTCCGAGGCCTGCGCGTGACGTACACGTCGCCGTCCCAGGGCCGCCTGCAGTTCGGCTGGCGCGGCCCGTTCCGGCAGGACGGGCGCGTCGTCCCGCTGCGCGACTTCCCACGCTACGACAACGCCGCCGTGCAGGCGCCCTACCCCGCCGAGCGCGTGGAGGTCCGGCACGGGGGAGACTGGCTGGTATTGGACTGGGAGACGGCAGAGCGCCGCGCGTCGCGGTTTGTGGGTTGTGTTTGATGTGCTATACTTTGATCGCCTTGAATGAATCAGCGGCTCGACAAGGAAATCAAGGCGATGATGGGGAGACCCGTCGACCTCTTCCTTGACCGAAGCAGCTCTCGGCCCGTACAGTCGCGATATCATTTTCCAGGCATTGGCCGGGATCCAGTGGCGATCTATGAAGCAGCGCAGCGACCTTCCCTATCTTCAACATATGTAAGGAGGACCCATACCATGACCGTCCAGAACCAGAAGATTCACCTTGGGGATTGCGTCTATCACCAGGCCCACGACAAGGTGGCGGGCGCGTATGTCACCCTGCTGGGTGAAACGTACTACTGTATCGAGAATTACGATCAGATGCCGCCCTTTTTTATGAATCTGGTCAGCAGTTCAGACCATTGGATCTTTATCTCGAGCACCGGCGGCCTCTCTGCGGGGCGGCAGAATGCCGAATCCGCCCTGTTTCCCTATTATCCCGACGACCGGATCACCGAGAACGCCGGAAATACCGGGCCCATCGCCCTATTGTTGATCACCCGAGGCGACCGCACGTATCTATGGGAGCCTTTTTCGACACGATATCCCGGCCTGTACCGCGTTCAGCGTAATCTATATAAGAACGTCTATGGCAACAAGCTCGTGTTTGAGGAGATCAACGCCGATCTGGGCCTGACCTATCGCTACGCCTGGCGGACCAGCGAGGCTTACGGGTTTGTCAAAACCGCGTGGTTGATCAATGATTCCGCCGATCGATGTGCGGTGAAGCTGCTCGATGGACTGCAAAATCTGCTGCCCTATGGCGCGACAACCGCGCTCCAGACCTCGTTTAGCAACCTCCTCAACGGCTACAAGCGCAACGAGCTCGACCCTGAAACCGGGGTCGGCATCTTTGCCCTCAGTTCCACGCTGACCGACCTGGCGGAACCCAGCGAGTCGCTCAAGGCAACGACGGCTTGGCAGGTGGGCCTCGAGCCTGCCAAGTACCTGCTCTCCACCCAGCAGGTGGAGGACTTCGAGCAGGGACGCGCGATCGACCAGGAGAACGACGTCCGGGGCTATCGGGGCGCCTATCTCGTCAACGCAGCGTTGGATCTGGCGGGAGGCGCGGAGAAAGCATGGAGCATCGTCGCCGAGGTCAATCAGGACAGCAGCGACGTCGTCTCTCTCGCCAACGCGATCAAGCGAGGACGGGCCGCGCTCAAGGCGGACCTCGATCGCGACATCGACGCCTGCACCGAGGATCTGGTCACGCTGGTCGCCGGCGCCGACGGCTTACAGCTTTCGGGCGACGATCTCGTCGCGAAACACCACTTCTCCAACGTACTCTTCAACATTATGCGCGGCGGCACTTTTCTGGATCAGCACCGCGTCAACCAAGCCGACCTGCGCGACTTCGTGGACACGCGGAACCACCACGCCCTGGACGCGCACCAAGCGTTCTTCGAGGCCCTTCCGGCAACCCTGGAGGTCGGCGACCTGCTCGAACGCGCGGCCGCGACCCAGGCGGCCGATCTCGAGCGCCTGTGCTACGAATACCTGCCGCTTACGTTCAGCCGCCGGCACGGCGACCCGAGCCGCCCCTGGAACCAATTCTCGATCAACTTGAGGAACCCGGATGGATCGAGGCGGCTGGACTATCAAGGTAATTGGCGCGACATCTTTCAGAACTGGGAGCCGCTGGCCTGCTCGTACCCCGAGTTTGTCGAGAGTATGATCTGCAAGTTCCTCAACGCGACGACGGCCGATGGCTACAACCCCTACCGGGTAACCCGGGACGGCATCGAGTGGGAAGTACCCGCGCCGGAAGACCCGTGGGCGAACATCGGGTATTGGAGCGATCACCAGATCATCTACCTGCAAAAACTGCTGGAAATCTCGTCGAGCGTTCACCCCGGCAGGCTGGAAGCGATGTTGGCGCGCAGGATCTTCAGCCACGCCAACGTGCCCTACCGGATCAAGGACTACGCGGCCCTGTTGGAGGATTGGTACGATACGATCGTCTTCGATCGTGCGTTGGATGAAGAGATCCAGGACACTGTCGAGGAGATGGGCACAGATGGCAAGCTCATCCTGGACGGCGAGGGCGGTGTCTTTCACGTCAACCTGGCCGAAAAGCTGCTGATCCTGTTACTCGCGAAGTTGTCCAACCTGGTGCCTGAAGGCGGCATCTGGATGAACACCCAGCGCCCGGAGTGGAACGATGCCAATAATGCCCTCGTGGGCAAAGGGTTGTCCGTCGTAACCGTGTGCTATCTCCGTCGCTTCATCGTTTTCTGTCAAGAGCTGCTTGCCGGATCCGGGCTGAACGAGCTGGCGCTCACGCGCCAAGTCAAAGGGTTCCTTGACGCCACATTCGACGTCCTGAACGAACACGAAGACAAGCTGCATACGGCCTGGAGCGATGCGCAGCGCCGCGCCGTGATGGATGCGCTCGGCAAGGCGGGCAGCGACTACCGCTGGAACGTCTACCGGAATGGAGTCTCAGGGGACGTTGTCAGACTGGATCTGGATCGTGTGCTGGCATTCCTGGAGCTTTCCCAGCGCTATGTCGAGGACACAATTCGCGCCAACGAGCGACCCGACCATCTCTATCACGCCTACAACGTCCTCCGTCTGGGCGCCGGCACCGCATCGATCGATCACCTCTACGAAATGCTCGAGGGGCAGGTCGCGGTTCTGTCGTCCGGATTGCTCTCCGGCGAGCAGTCCCTGGCCCTGCTGCAGAGCTTAAGAACGAGCAGCATGTACCGCGCAGATCAGCACAGCTATATGCTCTATCCCGACCGGGATCTACCGGGTTTCTTGGAGAAGAACCGCATGTCCGAAGATCAGGTCCAAGACTCGGACTTGATCGCAGCCCTGGTCGAAAACGGCGACCATACGCTGGTCATCCGAGACGAAAACGGGGTCTACCATTTCGAGGGCAGCTTTAGAAACGCCCGCGACGTCGAGCTGGCCCTGTCAAGGCTAGGCCGCTCCGAACGGTACGCGGCGCTCGTCGACGCAGACGCGGATCGGATCCTCGACCTGTTCGAAGAGGTGTTCAACCACAGCGCCTTTACGGGACGATCCGGGACCTTTTTCGCCTACGAAGGCCTGGGCAGCATCTACTGGCATATGGTCTCCAAGCTCCTGCTGGCAGCCCAGGAGGCGTTTTTCCGGGCCGTCGAACGCGAAGCGGCACCGGCGACCGTTCAGGGATTGGCCGACGCGTACTATGATATCCGGCAGGGGATCGGCTTCAACAAGTCCCCGGACGTGTACGGCGCCTTTCCCACCGACCCGTATTCGCACAGCCCCTCGGCCCAGGGCGCCAAGCAGCCTGGGATGACCGGGCAGGTCAAAGAGGAGTTGGTGACCCGGATGGGTGAGCTGGGGGTGTCCGTCGAGGAGGGCGTTCTCGCTTTCCAGCCCATCCTGCTGAAGGGAGAGGAGTTCGTGGAGGCGGCGGCTCGCTTTGACTACGTCGACGTCCACGGTGAGAAACAGTCGATCGATCTGCCCGCCGGCTCTCTGGCCTACACGTTTTGCCAGGTCCCCATCGTGACCCTCGCCGCCGACGCGCCCACCCTCACGGTGCACTATGCAGATGGGCGCTCAAGCGAGAGGACAGGGCGCAGTCTCGATGCCGAAACCAGCCAACACATTCTGCGCCGCGACGGTCACATCGCGCAGCTTACCCTCGCGATCCCTCAAGGACTCGAACAGGACGAGGTGTAACCGGTCTCCGAATCGCCCCCAACCCCAAACACGGCCCGCCGGCGCAATGACACCGGCGGGCCGTGAGCTATCCCAGCTCTTAACGGTAGTCTTGCAAATGGCCCATCGGCCGGCGCAGTTTGCGCAGCGCCTTGACCTCGATCTGCCGGACGCGCTCTTTGGTGAGGTTGAGCTTCTCCCCCAGTTCCCGGAGCGTGTACTGGCGGTGACCGTGCAGGCCGAAGCGCCGCCGCACCACCCACGCCTCGCGGGTCTCCAGGCCGTCGATAAGCGACGCCAACGTCTCGTGCAGCATCGTGGTCGCCGTCGTCTCCAACGGGGAGGGCGTCTCTTCATCCTCGATGAAGTCAGCCAGTTCGGCGCCGCTCTCCTCGCCGTCAACGCCCACCGGCATGTCCAGCGAGGTCGGGGTCCAGGCATACCGGAGAACCTGCTTCACCTTACCCGGGGTCTCATCGATCTCCGCGGCGATCTCCTCCGGGATCGGTTGGCGCCCCAGGCGCTGCTCGAGACGATGGGTGGCCTGCCGGATGATGCGAACCTGACTCTCCATATGGACTGGGAGGCGGATCGTGCGCTTCTGCGTGGTCAGCGTGCGGGTGACAGACTGGCGGATCCACCATGTGGCGTAGGTGCTGAACTTGTTGCCCCGGTGGTAGTCGAACTTGTCGATGGCGCGAAGCAGGCCGACGTTGCCGGCCTGGATGAGGTCCAGGAAGGGCATGCCGTAGCCCACGTACTTCTTGGCGATACTGACCACGAGCCGCGTGTTTGCTGCCGCCAGATTCTTGCGGGCGGCTTGTCCCTCGCGGATCTGAGCCTCCCACCGTTCGATCGCCTCGGGCGTGGGATCCCCGGTCACCAGGGCGTCCTGGGCGTGCCGGCCCCGCTCGATGCGTTTCGCGAGCTCGATCTCCTCGTCCTTGCTCAGCAGCGGTACCCGGCCCATCTGCTTGAAGTAGAGACGCACCGCGGCTTCCGTCGGGATAGGAGCGGTGTCCAGGGCATCCGAAGCATCGGGATCTTCCTGGTACGTTTCTTCTCGGCTTGCCGAGCTGCCCGCAAAGAACGTGTGGTAGTCTTCCAGGGCGCTGCGTGCGGTCTCGTCCGGTGCCGAATCCGAGGCCGCGTCGAAGATCTCATCTAGAGTGAGCAACGTGTCGGTCGTCATAAGACGCAGACTCCTCGTCTGTCGTCTGGGGCAGGTCAACGTATGGTTGATATCCTACCGGAGGTTAACGCCTTGTCAACTCAGCTCCGCCGCCTTCCCGAACGCAGTCGGCTCCCGGATCGTCCAGGAACCACAGAAAGCACAGCGGAGTCTTTCCACGTCCCATGCACAAAGGGCCACGGCGGGAAACCGAGACCTCAGAACAGGACTAAATCGCAAGGGCTATCCATAGCACAGGATAGTCCCAATGGATGAGGACAACAGACTGCTGCAGGTCAAGCGGGTCTTGCCTGTCCGATCACCGAGCACCACGCATTTCTACTGATCCCCTACGCCGGCCATCATCAAGCCCAGTTGCTCCGGTGTCGCGTTGTCGCGGAGGATGACGCCTATGATGCGCCCATCGAAGATGACGGCAACGCGATCGGAAAGGGCCAAGATCTCGTCCAGGTCTTCCGAAATGAGCAAGATGGCGGTCCCCTGCTCCCGCTGCTCCAGCAGACGGGCGTGGACGTATTCGGTAGCGCCGATGTCCACCCCCCGTGTCGGCTGGGCAGCGATGAGAACGCGCGGTTGGCGGGACAACTCCCGCGCCAATACGACCTTCTGGATATTGCCGCCGGACAGACTCTTGGCTGGTGTCTCGCGGGATGGCGTTCTGACGTTGAATCGTTGAATGAGTTTGTCGGCATAGTCGGCGATGATGCGCAAGATCAGGAAACCAGAATGGGAAAACGGTTCCTTATGATGGTCCCGCAGGATAGTGTTCTCGGCCACAGAGAACTCCTGAATCATGCCGTCTTTCATCCGCTCTTCGGGAATATAGGCCAGCATCCGCTCGGTCAAGGCCCCAGGTGATTGGCCGGTGACGTCGCTGCCGTCCAGGAAGACCTGCCCTTGGGTGAGCGGTCGCAGACCGGTGATGACCTCAGCCAGCTCCCGCTGCCCGTTGCTGGAAACACCGGCCAAGCCCAAGATTTCGCCGGAGCGGACGTCCAGGGTGACGCCGCGTAGAGCGGGCGTCCCACGGTCACTTTCGGCGTACAGGTCCTTGAGTTCCAAGCGTGCATCGCCCTGCTCCACGTCAGTAACTTCCGGACGCATGAGGACCTCGCGCCCCACCATCATCTGCGCCAAACTCCCTTTGGTGGCCCCCTCAATGGGACAACTGCCCACCCGCTTGCCATCGCGCAGCACCGTGACACGGTGACAAATATCGAGCACCTCGTGCAACTTGTGCGAGATGAACGTGACGGCGTGACCATCCCGGGTCATCTGACGGATCGTGGCGAAGAACTCATCCACCTCTTGGGGGGTGAGGACAGCGGTCGGTTCGTCGAGGATGAGCAGGGCGGCGCCCCGGTAGAGGGCTTTGATGATCTCGACGCGCTGCCGTTGTCCGACGGCAAGCTGCCAGATGTAGGCAGCCGGATCCACCTGGAGCCCATAGATTTCGGCCAGTTCTATGATGCGGTCGGAGACCCGGTCCAGGTCCGTCAGTATGCCACGCGAAGAGGGTAAACCCAGCGCCACGTTTTCGGCCACGGTCAGGGATTCCACCAGCATAAAGTGTTGGTGGATCATGCCGATGCCCAGATCGATGGCATCGACCGGGGATTGGATGCTCACGGGCTTGCCGTTCAACCGGATTTCCCCATCATCGGGTGCGTACATGCCGTAGAGGATCTTCATCAACGTGCTTTTGCCGGCCCCGTTCTCACCCAGCAAGGCGTGGACCTCGCCGGCGCGTACGTCGAAATCCACGTGGTCATTGGCCAGCACGCCGGGGAACCGCTTGACGATCCCTATCATCTCAAGATGATCGATTCGAGTTCGTCCAGAAGGCAGAATATCGCTGACTGTCATCACCTGTTCCTATCAAGTCGTGCGCAGTACGCGTGCGTAGTACGCGGGCGTACTACGCCTTAGCGTACTACGCACGATACAATAAAGGGTCACTCACCCAGATCGATGGTTATGGAGCCATCGATGATACCCTGAAGAGCTGCATCCGCCTGGGACTTTACATCGGAGGGGAGATCAAAATCATCGTTGTAATCCATCACCAGCCCCTCGTTTTCCAGCGTGATCCGGAACGCGGTACCGCCATAGGTGCCTTCGTCGATCTGATCGATCATCTGATTCAAAACCACGGTCCAATCATAGACCTGGTTGGCAACCACGATGTCGGGGGCCAACGAGGTCTGGCTGGCCTGCGTGCCGAACCAGAGCACATCCTGTTCCTCGGCCACACCAATGGCGCCCACGACCATCTGGGCGGTACCGGACAACAGATCTGCCCCCGCTGCGATGTGGGTGTTGGCGGATTCGGCGGCCAACGCAACGTCGGAGAACGAACCAATGTAGTTGACATTGACCACGACCGATGGATCCGTGGCGTTCACACCGGCGACGAAGCCGTCGATATACAGCTTTGCATCACCGGTTTCGATGGGACCGACGATGCCGATAACCTTGCTCTCGGTCAAGTTGGCGGCGATGACGCCGTTGACGTACCCACCCTGATCCGAGGCAGCGTCGTACGCAAAAACATTCTCAATGCCTTCATCCACAAAGGTATTCACCGTAGTGCCGTGGGCGAAACTGGTCGTGGGGAAGTCGGGTGCGATTTCCTGCAACGAACTCCCGTACTGGGAGCCGTGGGCGATGACCAGATCGTAGCCCTCGGATGCATAGTCACGGATCGCGGCCGCGGCATCATCCACCACGAACATGCCCTCAGAGTAGACCAATTCCATCTTCTCTTCGCCGCCCATATCCTCTTGGATTGCGAGCAGGGCGTCATACATACTTTGGCTGAATGCCAGATCGTTGATATTGCTGGGCATAATCACCGCGACACGGAAGACCCCGTCATCCTGCCCCCCACCGGCGCCCCCACAGGCACTCACCAACACCACCATCAGCGCGAACAGCGCAAAAACCTTCATCTTGCTAAACATGATTCCCCCTCCAAACTGGCTAGTCGTTGATTGGCTTCATTCCGGAATTCCACCATTTTTCGATAGACACCACCTCCTTAAACAATAATGAACTCACCCCTCCCTCTCAAAAGGCTTGGTTAACGCCGAGGGACCGCGCACGCGTTGTGTAGCCACCACCAGGGCCAGAATGGTCAGGACGTACGGCATCATCACCGCAACGTCTGAGGGGATGGGAATGGCCAAGACCTGAACCCATAGCTGCAAGGAGTTCACCATGCTGAAAAGCAGAGCCCCCAGCAGCACCCCCCATGGACGCCACCCACCGAAGTAGACCAGCGACACAGCGATAAAGCCAAGACCGCTTGTCAGATTCTGCTGAAATACGTTGAGCAACGCGATCGAGAGTGACGCCCCGGCGATACCGGACATTATGCCACCCAGGATAAGGGTAAAATAGCGTATGCGGCCCACACTGACACCCAGCGAGTCGGCGGCCTCGGGATTCTCACCCACGGCCCTGATTTTCAGCCCAAGGGTGGTCTTGTTCAGAACAAACCAGGCGACGGGGACCAGGGCGAATGCGATATAGACCAAAAGGTTCTGTTGGAAGAGGATCTCGCCAAGGTACGGAATCTCACTCAGGATGGGGATGCGCACCGGCGGGAAGCCGCTGACCGTCTCTACCGTTCCCAGCAGCTTATTGAAGAGCAGGTCGCTCATCCCCAGGCCAAAAAGATAGAAACCAATCCCGCTGATCCCCTGCTTGGCCTGCAGATTGACGCTGACAAGCGCCATCGCAAGTCCCATCACTGCACCGACGGCAATGGCAGCCAGCATCCCCAATGCCAGGTTGTGCGTCGTACGAACGACGTAGAACGCAGCAAACGCACCCAAAAGCATTTGCCCCTCGACGCCCAGATTGAGCACGCCACTTCGCTGTCCGAAGGTCTCGCCGAGGGCCGCGTAGAGATACGGCGTGGCCAGGCGAATCCCAGAGGCCAGGACCCCGACGATGACCGCGGCTGAGAAGATCTCCGAGATCATACGGTCGCCTCCGATTCAGGGTCCGGTGGTTCCATCTCTGCGTTGGGCGTAGCAGCCACAGCCCAGGTTCTGCGTCTCCGCTGCCTTCGGCGGCGCCAAAACTCACTGCTCACCACAAAAACGACCACCAACCCGTTCAGGACAATGATAAAGGCGGCGGGCACCTGCATCGTGCGCTGCAACTTGTTCGCCCCCACCAGCAGCGCACCGAACAGAAACGAGGCTGGGATGGCACCGATCGGATGCAATTGGCCGAACAGCGCGGCCACGATGCCGTTAAAGCCGGCCTTGCCCGTGAATCCGGTCGCGGATCCATCCGTAATCATCCGGTAATTGAGACCGTAGACCTGGACGGCCCCGGCCAAGCCGGCAAAGGCGCCGCTCAGCAGAAGCGCAATGACCATATACCGGCGCACCTTGATACCACCGTATCGGGATGCATGCGGATTCTGTCCCACGGCCCGGATGCGGTAGCCCAGGGTCGTGCGCCAGAGCAGCACATAGACCAGGATTGCCAGCACGATGGCGATCAGCGCCCCCAGATGCAATCGCGTGGGGACTAATCGAGGGAGACGAAAACGACCCGCCAACGCGGCGGTCTGGGGAATCTTGGAGGCCAGTTCCGCTTGGGCCGGATCAATCATGGGCCCGCGCAGCAGGTAGTTCATAATCTGGACCGCGATGGCGTTCATCATCACCGTGCTCAGAATCTCGTTGACGTCAAAGTAGGCTTTCAGAAATCCGGGGATGCCGCCCCAGATCGCGCCCCCGAGGAAGCCGGCTATCATGGCCAGGGGGATGACCAGCCACCCGGACCGATCAGGCAACTTCAACCCGACCAATGTCGCGAGAAGCGCCCCCATGACCATCTGGCCCTCTCCGCCGATGTTAATGACGTTGCCTCGAAAGGCGATGCAAATACCCAGCCCAACCAACAGCAACGGGACGGCCTTGGCCGCCGTCTCCGCCACGGCGTTGGTGCTGCCAAATGCACCTTCCAGCAGGGCGCCATACGCTCTGAAGGGGTTTGCGCCCAGCAACAACAACATCACGGCGCCCACGACCAGCGCCCCCAACACCGCCAGTAATGGCAAGAGCGCATCGATCACTTTGGCGGCGCCTTCGCCCGCAACGTCAAACACAGCGCTTTTGAGTTTGGATGTCCAAATTTGCATCAGTCCCCCTCCTCCTTGGACAACATACTCTGACCTGACGGCTCATATCTGCCCCCACGGCGAAGGCATTTACGATTATGTCGCAGACAACCCGAGAGGTAGCGATGGCAGGCTGGTTGCCGGTACCCTCCGGTCGTATGTATTGGCAGAATAGTACAGGAAATGAGGATAATGGCAATGGGATGCGCGCCGTGGACATCCGCTTTCGAGCCAACCGGCAGCTTTTGTGTTACGCCTTTTGAGGTTGACAGCCAGGGAATAGGCACCTATAGTGTGCTTGACAGCAAACCCGAGGGCAACACACCTTCAGCAGAAAGCATAGCCAATGACAGTCTCATCCATCGAACGCAGCACCCGGGCGATTTTGCCCATCATCCGCCTTATGCAGACGGCCCTCCCGCTTCGGCTGTCGCGGTGGTTAACCAAGCAAAGTATGACCCGGGTGCGCCTGGGCGACGGTGTGCATCGTCAAGCGGTGTCCGCCGAGGGTGTGCCATGTGAATGGATCCTGCCCCAGAGCAATATGACAGGCCAGGTGTTGCTCTATCTGCACGGAGGTGGCTTTGTCTTCGGGTTGACGCCGCTCCATCTTAAACTGGGGGCCTATCTGGCGCAAGCCATGGGTAGGCGGGTCCTGATGGTCGATTACCGACTTGCCCCGGAGCACCCATTCCCGGCCGCCCTGGAGGACTGTGTTGCGGCCTATCGCTGGCTCTTGAGCCGGGGCATTCGGGGCCAGGACATCGTGGTCGCCGGTGACTCAGCGGGCGGGAATCTGACGGTCACCACATTGATGAACCTGCGCGACAGCGGCGGCGCGATCCCTGCCGCAGCGGCATGTCTCTCCCCTTTGACAGACCTCACGCCTGACGCCAAACGGCGCGAGGGGTTCAACGATCCACTGTTACCCGCGAAAGCCGTGAACCTCTATTCGCGATCCTATCTGGGACACCATGACGCGCGCGATCCCCTGATCTCGCCGGTATTTGGCGATCTGCGCGGCCTGCCCCCCCTGCTGGTGCACGTTGGCGAGGACGAACTCCTGCGCGAGGATGCGATCCGCATCACACGGCTGGCCGAGTCTGCGGGGGTTGACGTACGGCTGGAGATCTATCCGCGTATGTGGCACGTATGGCAGCTTTTCCTCGCGCTCCCCCAGGCGGTTCAATCCCTGGATGACATCGCGCAGTTCCTTGCGTCCCACGCGAGGGCGACTAGCGCTCCCGGGCATTATAGCCCAACAATGCGGGATCGGCATCATAACGACAGCAGGATGATCGGCCCACTCTCGTAGGTCGGTACGCCGAACAGGACTCGGACGTCATTATACCCCATGCCTTGTTGTCGGTTAAAACTCCC
>DAOTTS010000241.1:0-12288 GCA_034437735.1 Anaerolineae bacterium | reverse complement strand
CACTGGAAAATCAATTCTCTACCAGCTTACTCCCACTCTATTTGAATCGAGTTAGAGTAATGCTAGAATCGCATTAGAATTCACGTTACCCCGGAAAATTGAGAAGATACCGGTGGGCGACCTCAAGAACCTGACTGCGCTCTTTGTCCTTCCGCCAGATCGGGACGATCACGACCTGTGTGGGCGCCAGACGCGGCGGTAGGACCAATCCCTGATCGTCACCGTGGGTCATCACGACGGCGCCGACCATGCGGGTGCTGAGGCCCCAGGAGGTCGTCCACGCATATTGCAGTTCGTTGTTCTCGTCCAGGTACTGAATGTCGAATGCCTTGGCGAAGTTCTCACCCAGGAAGTGGCTCGTCGCGGATTGCAGGGCCCGTCCGTCCTTCATCATCGCTTCGATCGTGTAGCTGTCGACCGCACCGGCGAACTTTTCGCTCTCGCTCTTCCGGCCCGGCAGCACGGGGATCGCGGCCTCGTTCACGGCGAAGTCCGTGTAGACGCTGAGCATGCGCAGCGTCTCCTCCACCGCTTCCGCTTTCGTCGCGTGAGCGGTATGCCCCTCCTGCCAGAGGAACTCGGTGGTGCGCAGGAAGAGCCGCGTGCGCATCTCCCATCGTACCACGTTGGCCCATTGGTTGATCAGCAGCGGCAGGTCGCGGTAGGACTGAATCCATTTCGCGTACATATGCCCGATGATGGTCTCGGAGGTGGGGCGGACGACGAGCGGCTCCTCAAGCTCCTTGCCGCCGCCGTGTGTCACGACTGCCAGCTCCGGGGAGAATCCTTCGACGTGGTCGGCCTCCTTCTGCAGGAAATCCATCGGGATGAAGAGCGGAAAATACGCGTTGACGTGTCCGGTCTTCTTGAACCGCTGATCCAGGGCGCCCCGGATGTTCTCCCACAGCGTATAGCCGTAGGGCTTGATCACCATACAGCCGCGCACCGGCGAATAATCGGCAAGGTCCGCTTTCTGTACGATCTCGTTGTACCACTTGGAGAAATCTTCGCTCTGCGGTGTTAAAAAGTCGTCCATACTCCCCCTCTTGTCTCTCTATGTATGTGCCTAGATGATGGCTGATTTTGATCAGTGCGGTCAATATGCTCGTTAAGACTCGACGACAACGTCGTCGATGGTGATGCGCTGTTGCTCAATGTCCAGGATACGATAGGGATGCACGTTGACGATGTGCGTCGTCCCTCGCTTCGTATGCGACGTTTGCGTCCCATACATATGATGATGGCCGTGCAGGAAAAGGCGAGGCTGAAAGTGGTCGATGATCCTCACGAACGTTTTGAACCCCCGGTGCGCGCCGTCCGAGCTGTCGTGGATGTGGCGCGGTGGGGCATGAGTGATAAAGACGTCGAGGACACGGCCGTAGCGTATCCGGTTGAGCCGCAGCCTCAGGATGAGCCATTGGGTCCGGAACCGCATCTCCGCCTCGGTGTACTGGTAGCGCCCTTGGGGTCGGTAGCGGATCGAGCCCTCCAGACCGGCGACCGTGAGTGCGTGGTTCCCGGCGAGGCCCAACCGTTGGTCGACGTTGACCCACCCTCCCGGCGCCGCCAGCGTCTGCCCGTTGCTCAGGCTTTGGGCGGTGTCGTGGTTGCCGTGGACGAAAAACGCATCGTGAGCCGCGCTCTGGGTGAACAGATACTCCATATAGGTGTAGGGCAGGTCGCCGCATCCTATGAGCACGTCGATCGGCTTGAGCTTATCCAGAAAGCTCGGCCGATAGAGTAAATCGTGCACCTCATCGCTGACTGCCAGAATGCGCATCCCTGATGGGTCCGGCGGGCTTCGGACTCCCTCCTTGTGATCTATGATTCGTCTGTGGTCGTCGTCGTGGGCGCATCTGACCCTGGCGCCCGGTCACCTCCAAAGCGTCGGTAGTTCACGGCTAACTTGTCCCTGATCGCTTGTGCCAGATCGATGTCGGTCAAATACGCCAGCTGCAGCAGATAGAGTGCGACGTCGGCGAGCTCCTCGGCCAGCGGTTCGGAGTCTGCTTCCTCGCCCCACTGGTAGTGTTCGAGGATCTCCGCGGCCTCGAGCGAGAGCGAGATGGCGATGTTGCGCGGCGACTGTTGGAACTCGGAGTCCGGTCGATACCATCCCATTGCTTCAACGAAGGCATTCATCGCATACGTTAAGGCCTGAACGGTTGGGGAATCGTCGCTCATCGTGGCTGCTGGCTCCCTTTCTTTGTTGACTGACGTCGGCGTATGACACTCAGCTTGTAAGTATACCCGGTGCCCGACCTTTCGACAACGCGCCGGCTATTGAGATCACGGTATTATCAAATTCGCTCTGACGCAAGGTGTCAGTCGTTGGATCCCTCCTCTTCAGGCCAGGTGCGGAGCATCTCGATAAGCAGCCGGGCGCCGAAACCCGTGCCCCCCTTGGGGACATACGGGCGCTCGCGGTCGACGATGGCCAGCCCGGCGATGTCGATATGCAGCCAGTCTGCGTCATCAGGCTTGAACTTGCTCAAGAAGAACCCTGCCGTGATGCTGCTTGCCGACCGCCCGCCGACGTTCTTGACGTCGGCCACCAGGCTCTCCAACTGCTTCCCATAGGCCTCAAAGAGGGGCAGGGGCCAGACGCGCTCGCCGCATCGATCGCCCGCGCTCCTGCTCAGTGCAATCAGCGATTCATCGCCCATCACGGCTGCGGCGTGGTCGCCCAGCGCCACAATCCGGCCGCCGGTGAGGGTCGCGATGTCGATCACCGCGTCGGGCTCGTACGTCCCCGCATACGTCAGGGCATCTCCCAGGATCAGGCGGCCCTCTGCGTCGGTGTTGATGATCTCCACCGTCAGCCCTTTTCGTGAGGTGACCACGTCGCCCGGCTTGGTGGCGCGTGCGTCGGGCATGTTCTCGGTGAGCGGCGTCAGGCCTACTACGTGCAATGGTAGGTCCAGATGGGCCGCAGCGCTGAGCACCCCGATGACGGCGGCCGCGCCGGCCATGTCGCCCTTCATTCTGTCCATGTTGCGGCTGGACTTCAGGGAGATGCCGCCGGTGTCAAAGGTGATCCCTTTGCCCACAAGGACGATGGTGGGAAGGTCGGGGCGGTCCGCGTTGTGTTCCAGAATGACCATCCGTGCGGGGTCATTGCCGCCTTGATTGACGCTCAGCAGCATATGCATCGCCTCGTGCTCCAGATCCTCTTTGGACAGAACCCAGCTTGTCAGGCCGGCCTTATTGGCCATCTGTGTGGCGGCCTTGGCGACGTGGGTCGGGGTCGCGGTATTGGCGGGGCGGTTGACGAGGTTGCGGGCCAGGATGGTGGCGGAGGCTAGGTGCGATCCCCAATTAATGCCCGCTTCGGTGGGATCCCGTTCCCCCTCATCGCTCCCCACCAGGATGAGGGTGTCGGGATCCGGTCGCATGTCCTCGTTCTGGGTTTTGAACTCGCGGAACCGGTAGAGCCCAAGCTGTGCGCCTTCGGTCACGGCCTCGGCGCCTTCCTGTAAGGAGACGAGCGACCGGTCCGTGGTGTGAAGCACGGTGTGCAGCGTATTCACACCAAGTTCCCGGGCCTTTTTGGCGGCAAGGGCCGAGGCCTCACGGAGTGTCTCCTTCGTCAGATCTCCTCGTTTCCCCAGGCCCACCAGGATCAGGCGCCGTATGGGCTGCGAGGGGGTGGGGTAGTGCACCAAGATGTCGTGCGATCGGGCGCGAAAATCTCCTTCGTCGAGCAGCATCGTGAGTTGCCCCGCCAGGGCCTGATCGAGGGCCTGCGCCGTCGTCTGGGCCTCGATCGGTTCGTCTTTGAAGAGTCCCACGGCTAACGCTGGGGCGGGCTGTTGGGTGATATCGTGGATCCGAGCTTCGATTTTCATCTGGCCTCCGCTTCCGTTCGTGATCTTCGGGGATGGAGAACTGAGGGTCTGTCCGTGACCCTCTCACGTTCCCACCCACTGACGTCTCGTGGGTCATTATAGCACAGGCACCGGTGCTGTCAGTTGTGGTGAAATGCGCTTGGCTCAGCATTGGCCTGATTGCAGCCCTATGGTATAGTCGACTTACAGATCCGGACGTAAATAACTAAACATTTCCAAGATGCCCATGGAAACGCAGAATCTCTTTAGTTATTCATGACCAGATCCATAGGCACGAGTGTTTCCAAAGATATTGTAGTGATCGTGATTGAGGATATAGGGTACCGAATCTTATGACAAATACTGACACGAATAATGCGTGTGAAGCGTGGGTGACCGAACTCACGCAGGCGTGGACCGAGATTGTCCAGCACGCCAACCCGGAATTGGAAGCGGAGGATGTACGGGCGACCTCGCGCGATCTCGCCCGTTCGCTGCTGGAGGTCGTGACCGCCGGGACCTTGGATCGCGACGCCGCCCGCGAGATCGGCGCTGGGATGGAGGTCTGGGAGCATCTGGAGCTCGACCACCTCTTCGAGATGCAGGAACGGGCCCTTCGCTATTACGCCTGCGTTGAGGGGGAAGCCGCTGTGGGGGCACCTTCCGCCCTGATGCAGGCCGTTCTCGCCGTGGGGCACGGATTCTATGCGGCCCGGGTGGCACGCGCACGACGCCTGGGGATGGAATCGATGTCCCGAATGAGCCATGACCTCAAAACTCCCATCAACGCGATCACCGGGTTTTCCCGGGTGATCCTCAAGGGCATCGACGGACCGATCACGGATTTTCAACAGGAGGATCTCACGTCGATCTATGAGGCGGGGAAGAAACTCCTCACGATGGTCAACGACCTCTTTGCTGTGCGCAAACGGGACGCTGCCCGGCCCGCGATCTATGGGGCGTCGTTTGAGGTTGCGACCCTGGTCGCTGACCTGATGCGGACGGTGCAGCCTTTGGCTGCGGAGTCCGGGCACACGCTGAGGTTTGAGCTGGAGGGTGAGCTTGGGTCGATGACCGCGGACCCTACTATGGTTCGCTGGATATTCCTCGGCCTTTTGATGTACGCGATGCGGCAGATGCGCCGGGGCCTCCTGCGCGTCTCCGTCACCCGTGAGGAGCGGGACGCGGCGCCCCATCTCGTGGTGCACGTCGGCTACGAGGAGCTGGAGGACGAACAGCCGCCGGTCGAACCCGAACGGGCGATGAGCCCGCAGGCTGAGGCCGCGGATGTTTCGGATTGGGCCAAGGATGATCTGGTGCTTGAGACGTGTCTGAATTTCTGCCAGGAGCTGGACGGCGAATTGACGAGTGAGCACTCAGAGAACGGCGTGGTTTTTCAAATGGTGCTGCCAATGTGAATGTCGAACGTTTGAACCGCAGGTCGGAAACTCGACCCATAGCTCGGAGATTCGACCCAGGTCGGAAACTCGACCCATAGCTCGGAGATTCGAGCCATAGCTCGGAGATTCGAGCCATAGACTGAGAGGAGTCTAAGATGAAATCGGCATACCTAGGATGTGGACCCCGGGCACGACGGCACGCGGAGGCGTATGAGTTCGTTGAAAATGGGGAGATCGGGGCAATCTGCGATCTCAACGAGACGCGGCTTGAGGCGTTCGGAGGCGATTTTCACGTCGATGACGACCACCGCTACACCGATTTCCACGAGATGCTGGAGAAGGAAAAGCCGGACCTGCTGCATCTCGTGACCGCACCGACGATTCGCGTCGACCTGATGAAAGTCGCGGCATCGTACGAGGTGCCCGTCGTCATCGTTGAGAAGCCCGTAGCGGTTCAGGGCGAGGACTACCGGCAGATCAAAGCGCTCGACGAGACCTCGGATACGCACTTTGTGGTCAATACCCAGCTGCATTTCCACCGGCAGAATATGGCATTGAAGCGTTACGTCGCCGAGGGGCGGATCGGCGAGGTGCGGTTCCTGGATGCCTCCGCGCGTTCGACGATCCTGGATCAGGGCGTGCATGTGTTGGAATTGGCCTATACCTACAACGGGTGTGCAGCGCCGGTGCAGGTCTTTGGGCAGGTGTCCGGGGCGAAAAACCTGGCAGCGCCGGACGACCGTCCGGTTGGGATCGGGTATCAGCCGTCCCCGGATATTGCCGAGGCTGCGATCAGGTTTGAGAACGGGGTGCGCGCTCAGTTGCTGAGCGGGCATATTGCGCCCGTCGCGACCGACCACGAGACGATTTATGCGCACAAGCGCATCGCGGTCTATGGGACAGAGGGGTTCGTCCACTGGACGATGTACGGCTGGGAGCGGTTCACGCCGGAGGATGGGTACGAGCAGGGGAGCCACGACTACGGCTATGAGGATGTACGAGCCCAGGCCGCGCTGACGGATGCGGCTTTTGAATGGGCGGCGGACGAGGCGAAGGTGCATCCTACGCGGTTGGCGCTCAACCTGGAGCAGTTCAACATCATCCTGGCGACCTACGCCAGCGCGCTGACCGCCCGGGCGATCGATCTCCCGTTTGACCCACCGGATGGTTTGCTGGACGCGCTCCGCGCCCGGCTGTAGCTTCACTCACAACGATCGTAGACAGGGGAGGTTCGTATGGAAGGAACGATGAAGAAGGTCGTGATCACGGGCAAGAAGCAGGCTGCCCTTGCTGAGATGCCGATCCCCCAGCCCAAGGCCGATTGGGCGTTGGTCAAGATGACGGTGGTGCCGATGTGCACCGAGTATAAGGCCTGGCTGCGTGGACCGGGCGATCGGGAGCGGATTCCGGCGTTGGGCCACGAGGGGGTCGGGGAGGTGGTCGAGGTGGCACAGCCGTGCGGCGTGGAGCCCGGTGACCGCGTGGTATTGATGGGGGCCGGCCCGTGCGGGCGGTGTGCCTACTGCCGCGCCGGTGACTTCCTTCACTGCCAGAATCAGGTGGGGTATGCGGAGTTCACGGGAGAATCCGAGCCCACGGGGGCGTACGCTCAGTACCGGCTGGGTGCGGCCTGGCTGTTGCCCACCATCCCGGATGATATCTCCGACGCCCACGCGGCGATGGCCTGGTGTGGGTTGGGTCCCACGTTTGGCGCGATGCAGACGGCCCACGTGGACGCGCTCGATACGGTGTTGATCACGGGGGCGGGGCCTGTGGGGCAGGGGGCGATCATTAACGCCAAGTTCAGAGGGGCCGAGGTCATCGTGGCCGAGTTGGAGCCCTGGCGGATGGATCGAGCCGAGAAACTCAGCGCCGATGTCGTCGTTGACGCCCGTGATCCGGACGTTGTGGATCAGATCCGGGCGATGACCCACGAGGATCTAGGGGTGACCTGTGCCATCGATTGTGCGGGTGTGACGCCCGCTCAGCGTCTGTGCATCGATGCGACGCGGCCCAAGGGGCGGGTCTGTTTTGTCGCCGAGAGCTCGGATCCGCTGCCGATCACGATCAGCCCCGATATGCTGCGCAAGGGCCTGACCCTTATCGGGCAGTGGCACTACAGTGTGAACGATTTCGATCAGATGATGCGGGTGATTCGGGGATCGGAAGACCTGCTGGATATCCTGATCAGCCATCGATTTGCTATGAGTCGGGTTCAGGACGCCTTGGCGCTCTCGGCCTCGCACGAGTGCGGCAAGATCATCCTGGATCCCTGGGCGTAGGATGCCGTCCCAACCGCGTTTGCAACCTGTCCGGCGTGATATGCGTAATAAGAGATAGAGTGTAAGTGGGTGAGAACGGACCGCTTGGAAGGTCCTTGGACTCGCCGCTTATGAGGAGCCTAAGGTTGAACGCTATCTCTCAAGGGAGGACAGGGTGGAGACAAATATCAAGGTTCTGGGTTGGTTGTACATCGTGATGGGGGCGCTGGGCATCCTCGCAGCCATCTTGTTGCTGGTCATGCTCTTGGGCACCGGTGTCATTGCCAATGACCGGGATGCGATGCTCGTGCTGTCGATCGTCGGGATTTCGATCGGTGTCCTGCTGAGCATCATTTCGCTGCCCAACATCATCGCCGGTGCGGGGCTGCTCAGGTTCAAGTCCTGGGCCCGTGTGGTCGCGCTGATTCTGGGGTTCTTCAACCTCTTTGCGTTCCCGTTGGGAACCGTGCTGGCCATCTATACGTTTGTCTCGCTGTTGAACCAGGATGCGGCGGTGCTTTTCCAGCGCAGTTAAGTCATCCGCTTGAAATCGGTGAACGCCGGCGTCATATGACGCCGGCGTTCACTGTGTGGGTGGATGTCCTTAGTGTTCGTAAAAATATAACGTCCATACTGTAACGCTTCCAGCCCCCGTCCTCGGGGGCGTCGGCGCGGGAACTTGTTCTTTTACAGACCCTTAGGCTCCCGGCGGCGTGTGGGTCCCGCGCCGGGCGTGGAGCGGCAGCCGTTCGGTTTCGAGCAGCAAGCTCCGTGCGGGTTCGCCGTCGAGCGCCAATACCCCGCCGTCGGCGAAGTAAGGGAAGTTGAAGTGGACCGGATCGCCGGCGGATTTGCCGAGAAGGGGCATCAACCGGGCCGTGAGCGGCTTGGCAAGCCGGGCCGAGAGCGCCCCCACGTCGAAGAGCACGCTGCGAAGTGCGCTTTCCGATGCGCTTCCTGGCAGTGGCACCGTGTCCAGTCCGGTGCCGCAGACGGCCGACCACTGCAGCAGTTCCCCGAGGTTGAGCCGCCCTTCGGCGGCGCGCTGGGCCAACACTGAGTCCTCTAACACGGGCATCATCACACCGCAGAAACCGGCGTGACGGAACGCCGCCCGTTGCAGAGCGTCGGCGACCACCGCCGCCGAGGTCAATGTCCCTGCCGCGCCCAACGTTGTGCCGGAGAGACATTCCAGGGCGCCACCGATGCTGTACGTCTCTCCCGGGAAGGGCGCCAGGGAGAAATCTGTGCCGGCGAAGGCGAGCCCGTAGTCCGTCTCGAGGGTCTGAGCGGTGGCTTCGAGGCGGCGTGCGTTCGCTTCCACCGCCTTGACCAGCAGCGCGTGCATTTCGGCGGCATCCTTGGTGTCCCGGCACGCCTCGACCGCGAGGTCCGCGGACTGGGTTGCGATGCCGAACGCCGGTTGGGCCTGGGTCCAGTAGGCGCCGGGAAAGAAGGGTGTGCCTTCCGGTACGTTAGCCAGGGCTGCAAAGCGCAAATTGCCGAATCCTTCCTCGAGTTTGGCGGCCTCGTGGATGACGTACGCGGCGTTGCGAATGGCGGCTCCGTCGAGGATGCCGGTCTCCGGTGAGACGATGTGGGCGGTAGCAAAGACGCCTTCGGTCGCGGCCAGCAGCTCCGGGATCCAGCGTTGGGTGCGATGCGTGGCCGGGCCCAACGCGACGTATTCGAATCCAAGGTCTCGGCTGCTCGCTTCAATTTCGGTGACGCGGTCGACGGTTTCGGCCTTGGAGGTCGAGGGGGGGAGGGCTTCGAATAGATGGGTGGCCAGGCGGGTGGTCTGGACCTCGAACCCTGCGTCCTCATAGGCATCCCTGGCGGTTTGAACGAAATCGCTGAGTGCGCTGAGTTCGGCGGCGTCGGACAACGCTGCCGGTGGCGTAAAGAGGGTGATCGAACGGATTTTCATGCATCTCCTTCCTGATTGATGGCGTCCTCGGGTGCATTATAGGCGCTTTTGCTCGATCGACGAAGCGTCTTGACGCTCACTCTGCGGGGCTTGTGGGGGATTCCGCCGATCCAAGCGCCAGCCAGGCTTTGTGGCTGATCCGGGTGAGTCCCAGTTCGGTGCCGAGCCACAGGGTGCCCTGGCTGTCCTGCAACATCGCCTTGACCTCCCATCCCGCGAGCCCCATCTCCGGCGTGAACACCTGGCCTGTTGGGGGATCAAGCGGAAGGATCGATCCTGTCTGGCGGATAGGCGCCATCCTCAGGATGCCGTTGTATTCGGAGCCGACCCAGACGGCGCCCGCCTCGTCCTGAAAGAGGGACCGCACCTTGGCGCCCGCCAAGCCGTCCGCCTTGGTAAGCGTCGACCACTGCCCGGTCCTGTAGATCGAGAGGCCGCCGTCGGCGCTGAATCCGGTTCCGAACCAGAGGGTGCCCTCGGGAGCTTCCAGCATTGTGTTGAGCATGGGATGGACCAATTGACCCTGGGCGTCCATGGCATGCCACGCACCATCCTCGAAGATTGAGACGCCGGCCTCGGGCTGGTAGCCGTTGCCACACCACACACGGTGAAGGCTGTCTTCGAAAAGATAAGCGCATCCCTGCGTCACCAGGCCGTCGTCGGTGGTGTAGCGACGGCACCGGGTGTCCGTGCAGCGGGCGACGCCCTCTTCGGTCCCTATCCAGCGTGCGCGGTCGTGCGCGATAAGCACGGCGAGGGCCCGCCCTCCTGTCAGTCCGTCAGCCTCGGTCAGCGTGTGCCACGTCCTGCCGTCGTAACGGCTTGTGCCGCGCATGTGGCTGATCCAGACGGTTTCGACGTCCGTTGATTGCGCGATGCCTGTGACGTACTTGAGGGGGACGTCGGCCTCAATCTGGCGCAGCAGCGAGCCGTCCTGTGGGTTCAGCGCGAAGAGTCCGTCTCGGCCGCCGGCCCATATCTCACCTTTGACTTCGGCCAGGGCCATCACGTCGCTGGGCGTGGTCAGCCGAAGCCACCCCTCAGGCAGGGGTTGCTTGGGCCAGAGCTTGACGACAACCCATCCCACGGATACGACCCCGACCATGCCTGCGATGAAGAGCAGAATCTGCCGCACCTTCGCCCGCGGTTCATGCATGGTCGCGGCTCGGACGTGCGGGTTCAGAATCCGACTCGATACGCCCATCGACCAGCTCGATCTGCCGCCCGTGCAGCCGGCGGGCTTCTTCCCGGTTGTGGGTCACGTAGAGCAGTGTGATGCCCATATCGGCGACCTGGTGGATGATAGTCGCGAAGAGCTCCCACTTGAGGGCCGGCTGGAGGTGGGTGAGTGGCTCGTCGAGCAGCAGATACCGGGGATTGACGATGAGCGTCCGGGCCAGGGCAACCCGGCGCGCCTGCCCGCCCGAGAGCTGGTTGGGATGTCGATCTCTCATACCGGTCAGGTCGAGCGCGGACAACACAGCATCCACCCGCTGTCTCACCTCTCGTTTGGGGTGGTCGAGGATGCCGAAGCCCACATTTTGGGCGACTGTCAGGTGGGGCCAGAGGGCGGGATCCTGAAAGACGAAGCCTACGTCTCGCTGATGGGGGGGACGAACCCAATCAGGCGTGCTTGCCAGTTCGCCGCCGATGGTGATCTGTCCTTGGCTGGGTACCTCCAGGCCGGCAATCAGACGGAGCAGCGTTGTCTTGCCGCTGCCGGATGGTCCGTAGATCACCGTTGAGGTTCGCGCTGGCAGCGTCAGTGAGAGGGCCTCAAGCGCGCGGAACCGGCCGAAATATTTGGAGACGCCCTCGATGCGGATCGTCATTTGGTTTCCTGCCGGTCGGGTCGCATGGCGGTGATGCGTTCCCAGAGGGCCAGCGCGGCGGCGACAATTGATCCGAAGACGAGCACCAGCATAATCATCACCAGGGTCAACCCGGCGACGGTCTCCGAGGCCCCGTAATGGAGGTAGTTGTAGATGCGCATGGTGAGGGTCGGCTGTCCGGGAGGGGAGACGAGAAGGGTCGCGCTCAACTCACCCAGGCTCAGGCAGAAGACGAGACCTGCCGACGCGAGCAATCCTGGGCCGAGGAGCGGCAGCCGGACGAGCCCCCAGGTGCGCACGGGATGGGTCTCCAGGAGCGCGGCGGCCTCGATCAGGCGCGGGTTGCGGCGCCGCAGCGTCGCGATCAGGATCAGCGCCCCCAGCGGTGCGTACCGTGCCATAGCGGCGAAAATCGGCATCCACAGACTGCCGTAGATGCCGTTTCCCGTCCGATGCCACAGCGTGATCAGTCCGATGCCCACCAATGGACCCGGCATTGCCATCGGCACGGTGATGGCCAGCCACCAGACTCGTCCCCAGGGCCCTTTGGTGAGCGCGCCCTGCGCTGCTGTGTAGGCTAACGGCAGGCTCAGCAGCGCGGCTGCGCCGGCGATAACCAGGGAGATCTTGATTTCTCCGTGGGCCTCTGCGACCGAAGTGGCGAGGGCGCTCAACCCACGGATCTGTTCGCCCAGGCTTACCAGAGGGACGATAAGTCCCAGGAGGGCGATTCCCATGGCGATCCCCAGCAGGATTTGAAACGTATCCGGCCATGGTGGGGAGAGCGCGGGAACGGCGCGGTGCCAATTGAGATCCAGGGCCAGGGTCCGAAGCTGCGATTGCGAGGCCATCAGGACGGCGATTGTTGTGACTAACAGCGGGAGCGACGTCAGCAGCGCGCGTCCGGGGTCGTGATGCACCGAAAAATGGCTCTACGCAGATTTGTGGGGTAAAGTCAGCCACCACCGCATTCCACGAGAACCTGTAGACGGAAGTTATCAAAGTTTCTATAACCGAAGGCGCGGTTGATGATGCCGC
>DAOTTS010000240.1:0-46074 GCA_034437735.1 Anaerolineae bacterium | reverse complement strand
GTCGAGCAGCACCCCCGTTCCCCGAGTATTGGCATCGATATACCGTTCGATCTGGTACATGGATTGCCCAACGCCCACCGCAGCGGCCTCGTGAAAGACGACGTCAATGCCCTGAAGTGCCCGCTGCAAGGCATCACGGTCTCGCACGTCCCCTAACACCTTCTCACAGCCGACACTGAGATAAGCTGGCCATTCCATATGCTCTCGGAGCCCTCCATGCACCTGAGGTTCAAGATTATCGAAAACCCGCACCTCGTGCCCCTCCGCAAGCAACGCATCCACCAGATGAGAACCAATGAAACCCGCACCGCCTGTTACCAACACGTTTTCACCCATCGGCTAACTCCTCTCCTAACGGATCCCTCAACGTCGTCCCATCCAAAGCAAGCGCGTACCAAAGACAACAACTACGATCACAGCCGCCAATCCACCGGCCAACAGAAGCGACAGAGAGAAAGGAAGCGGATTGCTACTGGCAACGGGGGGAGGACCACTCCCTAGGTCCGGCGTCGCAGTCACGACCGGTTCGGGCGTTGCAGTCGGCGTGGGCGTCGGCGTCACCGGCTGGCTGGGAACGACAACGGTGACAGCCGACGTCGTCGATATGGCACGGCTTGTGTACCAGAGCTCCGGTTGAGTTGCCGCCTCCCCAGTGAGTGCCCGCCCTTCTACAAGCACGTCGAGCCTGCCCAACTGAGGCTGAAGCCCAGCGGCAACCTCCCCAGGCTCGATATCCAGAGCCAGGGGATCCCGGGGCTCCCAGTTTCCATCCTCCCATACCGTATAGACGAGAACCGGCTCGAATTCGCCCCCCGGACGTAAGCCGACGAGGTGGAGCTTGCCGTCGCCGTCTGGCACCCACGCCACAGGTCCAACGACGTCCCGCATCCCAACAATCTGTTGATCGCGGGTCCACCCTACCCAGGCATCCGCCTCGCCGGACTGACTCGCAGCATCGGCCAACCAGCGGTGCCACCATATACCGTTTCGTCCTAGATCCTGCCACAGCAGATGGATCTGATTGAGCCCATTGACGGTTATTTGTGGCCATCCATAGGCCCCCTCAGCAACAACGAGAGGATCGGCCCAGGTCTGCCCATCATCTCGCGACCACGCATAATAAACACCCTGCGCCGGTTCACCCACAGCAAGCGCGGGTTGGAGCCAGACGACGTGCAGACCGCCTCGTAGATCGACCGCTAACTGAGGCGCGTCGACCGTCGGCCATCCCGCCGCTTCCGCATTGAAGACCAAAACAGGGGCAGCCCACGTTTCCCCATCATCCCCCGACGAAACGTAATAAATGCCGCGCTGCTGATTCACGGGAATCGCGTAGACAGCGTGGAGGGTGCCGGCGGCAGCCGCGACGTAAGGGCTGCTCCCCACCATCGTTGAGCCTTCGGTTTCCGAACCCTCCAGCGCTCGTGGATCCGTCCACCCGCCTGCCGCATATGCATCCCGAACAAACGCGCGGCTGTACCAGAGATGGCCGTATGGCCCCCCGTTCCACAAGGCGTGCAGATACTCCCCGGACAGCACGAAAGCCGGGTCTCGAGCCCCGCTGTCAGGGGACCGCAGGATAGGGGCGGGTCGCGACCAGCGGTCGTTCTCCCAACGAGCATACCACAAAACAGTCGTCCCCTGCGCCTCGGACTCGGGCTCAGACCAGAGGGCGTGCACCCGGCCCTCCGCGTCGACAACCACCGAAGGCTTGCTGGGTTCCGGCTGGCTCTGCGTGATCGAAGCAAGCGGCGACCACGGGGAGGGCGGGGCAAAAACGGTCTCAAGCGTACTCGGGTCAAGGGGCAAAGCCCAAATGTCGCTGGCCTCACCGACCCCAATCAACGTTAACGACGGATTGTCAGATTGTGTTGAGAACGCCTCCCCTTCCTCAGCAGGAAGCCTATTCGCAAAGACACCCTGCAAATCGGATAGATAGACGGGAACCTCTCTCATAGGGTCCTCAAAATCGAAATGCAGCGTCTGGGGTTCGGACCACTGCTCCCCATTCCATACGACCCACGTCGCAGTCCCCCCATCCCCTTCTATGCCCCATAGGATCTGGCTCTCCCCCAGCGTTAGAAACCACTCAGCGTCAGGTGTCGGACACGTGGTCAGTTCCTCTAGCACCACCTCTCCGACATCTCCGTTCTCCAGCAATGCCTCGATTGGGGCTTGCTGCATGACGCAGTCGGTACTGTAACCAGTGCTCTCCCACAGAAGCCAGATCGCACCGCCCCCGCCATCGGGCGTAGCGAGAAAGCGCCCGTGCTGAGATCCGGTCTCAGGCTCTCCCACATCCACGGGTGTACGCCAAGTCAACCCCGCTTCATCCTCTTCGGGAACTGTGAGCATCACTCGGTTGAGATGGGGATCGCGCCAGGTAACGTAAACCCTACCGGGCGTTTCGGCAACCAGGTTTAGATCAGCATCCTCGGAAGTCATCAAACGATAATAACGGGAGGCGTGGATAATCTCTGGCGGACTCCAGCTCTGCCCTTGGTTGGCAGACTGCCGATAGTAAAGGCCGGACGGTTCCGCCGGCGTATCCAGATCGCGGATATACACCAGATGGAGGGTGTCCGAGATGTCGTCGGTCAAGCTGAAGGCGACCGCCGATTCTGCCAACGACCGAGGTGTTGACCAGTCAGTTTCCTCCGCTCCCATCCGTGCATACCAAAGAGGCTGCGCGCCGGTCTCCTCGTCAGCTTCCCCAGACCAGAGAGCGTGAGCAGACCCCGGTGCAGCCCCCACAATGGTGGGCATGGCCGATATGGAAGTATACGCAAACTCGTCTCCTGTCGGCGTCGGTCGCTCCAGTCTCTCAATCAGCACAATAGGCGTCGTGAGCCGATCCGACCAGGCGCCGGGCTGCCCTTCGACCATCGTGACACCATCAAAGCGGTCCCACCAGAAGACACGCAGCGTACCATCCGGCCGCGTCAGGACGATGGGCTCAGAAGCGGAACCGCTAAGCGAGAGGTTCTCCGGATTAGACCCAGCAAACTCATCCACCTGAGCCGAGATATGCCCCAGGGACACGACCCAAGCCACCACCAACGAGAGGAAAACGACCCAGATGCGCGAAGCTGCCGCCCAAGCCTTATGGTACCGGCCGTTGAATTGTGGGGACAACGCAACTCTCATGCTCTGCTCCATACCCCAAACGATAGAGAGGAAAGACGACGGGCCTTAACCTGCCGAACCAGGTTCAAGGCTAACCACCATTATAGGGCACAAGCGTCAAGCCAAGGTCAAGAAACTCTTAGAGAAATACTAAGGAAGCCCCTTGTGGGATTGTATTCGACACTGGAAATATGGAGTTCGCGTTGGAGGGCATCTCCCACCCAGCCATAAGATGCAAAAGCACCCTACCATAATGAAGGCAGAAGGAATTCAGAGGAAAATGGAGCGATCCGATATCCGTTCTTTACGGACCCAGATCAATCGGCGAAGCAGTAGCCGACCCTGTGTTTGGTAAGAATATGTTGAGGATTCGAGGGATCTACCTCGATTTTTTCTCTCAAATAGCGAATATACACACTCAAATATTTCACGCTATTGGCATACTGAGGGCCCCAGACATTGAGCAACAGCTCTTTGTGTGAGACAATTCTACCTTTATGGGTGATAAGATAACGAAGCAATCGGAACTCCGTAGGCGTAAGATCGACCTGCTCATCCTGTTGAGTGACTTTTCTTTTCCTGAGATCTATGCAGAGTTGACCATGATCATAGATTATGGGCCCCTCTTCGTGTGAGGTGTTCTGAGGAGCTCTTTGAAGTACTTTTTGGAGTCTGGCATTGAGCTCAGCGGGGCTGCACGGCTTCACAATATACTCGTCGGCGCCGAGGGATAATCCTCTCACAACGTCACGGGCATCCGACTTTGCGGTCAGCATAACGATAGGCTTATCACAGACCTGTCGCAAACGCTGACAGACCATCCACCCGTCAACCTTGGGCATCATCACATCCAGGATGATAGCATCGGGGTGCGTTGCGTAGGCTTTACGCAATCCCTCCTCACCACTCGAGGCAATGATGATCTCAAAATCGTATCGCTCAAGGCCGGTTTTTAGAAGTGAAAGTAGATCGGTATCATCATCGATAAAGAGTATCGTGTTCGGCATATGTGTTCAGCCCCCCCATCATTATCACGATCACCAATCTGACATAGTTTCGATTCAGGCTTCGAGAATAACACCATCTCCCCAGATCCCGCACGCACTTCCAGGTAATGATCCCAAGCCCTAGTCCGGCTCGGCAGCCGTGAAGTAATAACCTTCTCCCCGGATGGTCTGAATATAAGTGGGTGTGGAGGGATCCGGTTCGATCTTCTGTCGCAATTGATAGATATACTGTTTAACCAGGCGGTCATCACCAATACGCTGCGGGCCCCAGACCTGAGAAAGAATGGCATTAGGGCTGAGGGGGCGCCCAGCATGACGGATAAGGAAGAAGAGCACTTCAAACTCACTGGGCGACAGGTAGATCTCTTCGCCATGGATCGTCAACAGATGCCGACCACAATCCAGGATAACCGAAGGCGTCGGAAAAAGGTATTGACCTGCCTCCCTCGACGTTGCATTGTTACGACGCAAGCAGACGTTGAGCCGACTGATCAACTCCAGAACCTTGAAGGGCTTGGTCATATACTCGTCAGCGCCGAGGTCCAGTCCCCTGACGATATCCTCCGTTGTGGTGAATTTACCGGTCAGAAGCATAATAGGGGCGTCCATCATCTCCCGCAGGCGCCGACACGTCTCAAATCCGTCCATATCAGGCATCATCACATCCATCACAACGGCATCGGGACGTTTCTGATAAGCCAAGCGCAACCCAGAGAGGGCATCCGGCGCAGCATGCACACGAAATCCATGTTCAGTTAGGATTATCTCGAGCATCTCCCGCATATCATTGTCATCTTCGATGACAAGGACTTCTTGTGGCATATTCGCACCTACCCAATTGGATCAGCTGTATGCAAGGATAGCAGAGGTCTCAAACCCAGTCCTCTCTTAGACAAGAAGCCAGGCTATAACCATCACGCAGTGTCGATTGAAAGTGATAAGACTCAATCAACCTAGAAGAGAGAGGGGGGCAGTGAAAAACTGCCATCTCTTCCCAGGATCATTCACATTTCTCAAAACGCCAAAACACCTTCGAGAGCTTAGGTTGACACATTCAACCTCGTAATTTTATTATACAATCACCTGATAGGTTGTCAATCGCACTTTCGTCCTATCCTGAAGTCTCATCCATGAATAAAAACGTCCTTAACCCCACCACTCTAACGAAGTTCAAATGCACTTGCAAAAATGGGGGTTACGAGGTATCATTAGGTTATAGAGACATATACGGAATAGGTCAGCCGCTTTTTTGCCGGTTTATGTCTCATACCATCATCTATCTTCTTACCACTACTGCTTTCTGAATGCAGGTTCCCTACGTACTCTTCGACTCTATCCGGCCCTAACGCAACCTTGACACGTGCTTATCATCACCGGGTCGCTTATCCAACCGTGGGTAACACCGATAACCTCTCAGGTGGATAGGAGTGAAATGAAAATCAATCGCGTCATAACTCTGGGAATCGTCGTCTTTCTTGTGCTGTTACCAGTCCAAGCCGCACGCGCCACGGCAGAAAACATCAATGTGCGTCAGGAATCAGAGCCGATTATCATCGACCACGAAACCATCGATATCACAAAGATCCCCCAATCGTCGATCGAAGAAGCCAAGGCAACGCTGCACATCGGCTACGGACACACCTCGCACGGCAGCCAATTGACCAGTGGGATGAGCGACCTCGTCGGCTTCGCCAACGGCGGCGGCCTGGGCCTCTCCCTGCCCGACGATATCTTCCGATACAGTCACACCGGGAATGAGGGGGGAGCTGCCCTGCACCTCTTCGAGGGCGACGGCTACGGCAGCGGCGACCTGGACCACGACGCGGGCTACTACCCCAACTGGGTCGACGAGACCCGCGCATACCTCGGCACCCCCGACCCGGACACGGGCCGGGGCCAGAATCACCCGGAGATGAACGTCATCCTCTGGTCGTGGTGCGGGCAGGCGTCTGGCTACACGGAACAGCAGATGCTGGATCAGTACCTGACGCCGATGTCCGAGCTGGAAGCGGACTACCCCGGCGTGACGTTCGTCTATATGACCGGGCACGCCGACGGCACCGGCGAGTCGGGCAACCTGCACCAGCGCAATCAGCAGATCCGGCAGTACTGTATCGACCACAACAAAGTGCTCTACGACTTCTACGACCTCGAGCTCTACGATCCGGACGGCAACTACTACGGGAATAAGGCCGTCACCGACAACTGCGACTACGATTCCGACGGCAACGGCTCGCGCGACCGCAACTGGGCCATCGACTGGCAGAACGCCCACGCCCAGAACGCGGACTGGTATAGCTGCGGCTGCGCGCACAGCCAGCCGCTGAACTGCAACCAGAAGGCCTACGCGGCCTGGTGGCTGTGGGCCCGGCTGGCAGGTTGGGCGGGGCCAAACAGCCTCAAAGGCATCGTCGAACAAGACACCGGCGTATGGCAAAGCCTCAGTCTATCTGCGCCCATCGTGCTGGGCGTGCTTGCGCTGATATCGGGATTACTCATCAAGCTTGAGCGTCGAGGTCACTCCCAAGCACAACATCGGTAAAACCCCCGCTGCATACTTCCCCTCGCCGCAGACGTGGCGAGGGGAAAACCCTATCACATCTGCCCTACTTATCTCAATGGCAAACCACAACTTTCAGCAAGTTAACTAGCCATTTGACAGTTTGCATAAAGACCGTACCTTACAGCCTTCTATACTTAATGACGAAATTCTGATTGAAACCTTACGGGGAAGGGAAAACTTTAGGATTCGACTGCGCGCGCTGATATCCGGATTGCCCATCGTGTTCGAGCATCGAAATCGCGCAACCTTTCGCCACGCCTGCCCCGATTGGAGAGCAACAGCGCTGCGCCGGTCGCTCTCTACGTTTTCTCTACGCTTTCCACGTATACTATCTACAGATATATTTCTCGATGGAAGCCATCCCTTCCAGATGAAGGGCATAATTCCATAGAGGACAGGCAGGACGCTCATATCAAACGTCGCCTGTTTTCGCTCACATTGCACACCCTTTGTCCGGGAGGCTGAATCATGGGTCACAGAAACCACCGCTATGACGTTGCACTTGGCATCGCTGGACTTGTCCTGCTCCTTGCGAGTCTCGTTGGATCCAAGGTGTCTCAGGCTGCCCCCTCGGCGGGTGCAGCTGTAGACCACGCCTGGCGGCGCGCCCAGGAGGCTGGCGTCTATCACTTCTCCACCGAAATCGTCCAGACCACTTACCCGGCGCCGGCTGTGACCAACGCCGGACGCCGCAGCCAAACCGAGCGGCTGTACCTCGAAGGACGCGTCAACACCCCGGCCCACCAGATGGCACTCACCCTACGACCCGAAGGTGGGAACGTCCTCAGCCGTCAAGACAGCTTTGAGATCCGCGTCGACGGCAATCAGGCTTACGGGCGCAAGCCCGGCGGTGAGTGGCAGGAGATCCAGGATTTCTCGGGGGCATTCGCCCCCGCCGGCGACCTGCTGGCCTATCTTGCCGGGGCCGAGAACGTCCGACCGGCTGAGGTCGGACAGGCCTCAGGCCTAACGCGTTACGTCTATGATGTCGATGGGCCGGCTTTTGCCGCCTACGTCCGCGATCAGTTGGAGCAGTACCTCGTCAAACAAGGTGAACTGCCGCCGAGTATCCGCCTGGAGAGCGCCGACCTCTACCGCGACGTGAAAGGCGACGGCGAGGTCTGGCTGACTGCCGACGACCTGCCCGCCCGGCTGGCGGTCGATCTGACGTACCCACCCGAAGCGAACGGCGAGCGCGTGGAAGCACACATCACCACCGATTTCTTCGGCTTCCCCGAGGCGACCAGCGGCGTGCTGCAGCGCAAACTAGAGACCTTCCTGCCGCAGCAAGCACCGGGGGCGTGGCAAAAATTGACCCAGATGCTGGGGATGGCCCTGGGCACTGCGGGCTTCTTGGTCATCTTGGTATCCCGATGGCGGTCGCGCGCCCTTTACACCGCCGTCGTCTTGGTTCTCATCCTGTCTATGGTCGTGGCGCCGGTCGTGAACAACGTCAAGGCCGGGGCGTTCTTCGACCGCCAGGCGGCGCAGCGCGCGGAGCAGGAGGCCGAACAAGCGGCCCAGACTGAGGTCGAGCGGACGCAGGCGGAAGTCGAGGGACCAGCTTGGGACCCGCAGCAGGATCCATTGGCCCAGCAGAAGCCAGCGCCGCGCGAGATCGATGTCCCACGGGCGAACGCAGAGGAAGACCCCGGGGCAGTAACCTCCGAACTCTGCACCAGCGAGGAAAAAAGCACCGATACCGACGAGGACGGGCTCACCGACTGCGACGAGCGCACACGCTACCTGACCGACATCCATAATGACGACACCGACGGCGATACCCTGCTCGACAGTTGGGAGGTTCTACGCCTGGGCACGCTGCCCACCGAGGATATCGGCGCCGACAGCGACGGGGACGGCATCGGCGACGGCCTGGAGGTCGTGGGCTTCGCATACCGGAGTAAGACCTGGTACAGCGACCCCAACAGTGCGGACACCGACGGGGACGGTCGCCCCGACGGGATCGAATGTCCCGAGCGCGTGAACACAAACGCGGAAACCCCCATCGACCCGAGCACGCCCTGCGTCGACACCGATGAGGACAGCGTGCCGGACATCTTCGACCACGACAGCGACGGGGACGGCGTGCCCGATCGGATCGATCTCTCGCCCCTCACCGCGCGCGGCCTGGCCTCGCCCTTCAACCGCATGACCCCCTTCCAACTGCTGGTCGAGAACCTCCAGGCGCGCCCGGACGGTCAGGGCGGCTATTTTCCCACCATGGTCGACTTTCAGATCCGCCCCGAGAACCCCGAACACCTGACCTACGCCCTGAACGTCCTCGACTGGCCCAGTGGTGACGAGATGGGCCAGATCCAGCGCCGGGCGGGCAACGACAGCACGTTGGCCGACGTGATGCCTGCCGAGGAGGGAAGCGGCGATCCGCGCATGGCCAACGGCGATATGCGCCTGATTCCTATGGTTGAGATTGAGATGAGCGGCGCCCATCTTCCCTTCTCCATGACCACCGCCCGGACGACGCTCGGCTGGACGAATAACTTCGACGTCGAACTGACACTGACTCAGCAGGCGAACGGCATTGAAGTGCATCTTTCCAACGCGCCGGACGGCGGCCCAACGTACGGCTTCCAGGTCTACGAGGGCATCTGCGGCGACCTCGGCGCACCGGTGGGCCAGCGGTTCACGCTTAGCCCCGCGAGCATCACCGACGTACGCAACGACCTGGGACACCTGGTCGAGATCGCCGACGGCGAGCACGTGATCCTGGCAGACGACGGACCGGATGATGACAACGTCCGTAGCTGCGTGCAGATAGGCGATCTGCCTAACGGCGCCTCCAGCACCCAGATGATCGATCCCGAACCGCTGAAGACCTACGGCATGTCGGTGCGCGACAAGGACAACGACGGAACGGTGCTGGTCTACGCCCCCCTGAACGTCGTACCCGACGAGACCGGGGGCGGGCGCACCGCCTTCTCAGCCCGGATTTTCTATCAACCGCAGGCCGACAATCTGGGCGACGTGGCCCAGCAGGTGCGGGTGGTCTGGCTGGTGCAGGCCCTGACCGACTGGTGCAAACCCGCGCCGGCCGATCTCAGCGAGGAGGAAACCGAGGATTGGTGCGACAGCGCCGAGAACTGGAGCTTGGACAACCCACAGATCGTGCACACATATTATGAGGACTGGTATCTGACCGGCCTCTCCGTGCGCGAGGATCACGGGCTGAACGTCGCCGTGGCATGGGAAGACCCATCCATGGAAACTGCGGAGGAACGGCAGTGGGAAAGCGGGCTCTGGGCGATGGCCCGAGGACTCAATCGCGCCTTTGTCAGCGGTCGCGATCAGGACGAGGACGGCATGCGCGACATAGGCGTCACCACAGAGACGGCGGGCCTCACGCTCTCCGAAAGCACCATTGCCCAGCGATTCAATGCGCCGCTCGATCCCTCTGTCACCGTCACCGACCGCTTTGGCATCCCGCTCACGGCCACGTTTGGCGTGGAGACCCTGACCTATAGCAACCAGGATGAGATCGCCCACGTCATGATGACGGAGTCGGATCGCATTCTAGAGGACACCTTCGGTGACTACCCGGAGGCGACGCCCACGCTGCTCTTCGCCCGCGAGGAGCTCTACCGCTCGGCGGGCTTGGGCGATCTGACCTCCGAGGATCGAACGGTGACCCTGGACTTCGACGAGCAGGCGGTCAACGTGCTCGCAGCGCTCAGTTGGTCGCCCTACCGCTTCCGAGAGGGAAGCTGGGAGAACTATCCCCTCAACGAGTACTGGGAACACCTGGGCTCGGTGCTGGGAGAGAAGTTCGAGCCCGGCACGACCCTGTCGGCGGAGATGCAAGCGGACGTCATCACCGGTCAGATTTACATGGCGCGCGCCTACTATCTGACGCTGAACCAGGGGCAGGTCAATCACGTGCAGATCAATAACACGCCCCTTGGCAGTCAAGGTCCGAACGATGCAACGCTTGCCGCTGACCTCACGTTCACGGTCAGTGCCTTCCTGGTTCAGATGCTTGTCGACCAACTGGTAGAGGACTTGTTCGGTGAAGGCCAGTTCGGCAACTCGGGTACCACGCAGGGGACCAGTCCCACAGGACGGATCGCGCAAGCCAGGCATTTCCTGGCCCAGTTGGGCAGGGGCATTAAAACCGGGGTCTCGAAGCTGCCGCCCATGTTAACCAGAGTGAGAACCACGTTGACCACGCGGGCGGGCCTCGGGGCAGCCGGCGGCGTCGGGGCCCTGCTGGGGGTCGCCGCGGCATTGGTGACATGCTTGGCGTTGGGTGGCGTCGTCGAGGCAGCGGTGACGATCGAAGTGATCGTCAACACGGTAATCGCTGCCACTATGATCTACGCCCTCGTCACGACCTTCCGGTCCCTTCTGCGACCGCAGGCCCAGGCAGCCACGGGGGCCGCCACCACCGCCGGCAGCGCAGTGGGCAACGTCGTCCGACGGGTCAGCAGATATGTTAGGCCAATGTCCAGGGCGTCTATGGTCTGCGGCTTGGTCGGCTTAATCATCGGGGTTATGGTGGCGTTTGCCGGCATGCTGGCCACCATCATTGCCGGCGATCACAAAGGCTTCAGCCTGGCCGCCAACGCCGCTTTCGCCCAGGCTGTGGCTTACAGCGTCGTCGCGGTGCTCATGTTCTCGATCTCCCTGATCCCGGTGGTGGGACAGATCATCGCCGCGGTGATCGCCGCCATCGACGCGCTGATCGCCGCCGCGTGCTCCATCGGTTCAGCCATCGCCGGCGAGGACGTCAGCAAGCGGCCCGGCGGCTGGATCTGCCAAGGCATCTCAGGAACCGCCGCAGAGCTGCTCAAGCAGCTTTATTACAGCGCCACCGTGCTCGTGGATCTGGACGACGAAGAGCGTCTGACCTTCGGCCCGTTCGACTACGCGCTGCCCACCCCCGAACTGGGTCTGAGTGCGAGCAACGCCGTCGTATACAGCGCTGAGCTGACCAACACGATCGAGATGGTCTCCATCGTGGCGGCCGGCGATGAGCTTAAAGAGGAATGGGAAAGCGGGCAGATACCCATTCCGGTGGATTGGAAATCTATGTCCTACTGGTGGCAGTACAAAGACGAAAACGTGAAAAAGTCCACCTTTGATTATCGCTGGCAGACGGAGGAGGAGGACCTGGAGGGGTTAGAATTCAAGTCGATGAGCGACGAATGGCAACCCACCGGGGAGGCGCATACGTTCTCGATCCAGGCCAATCCCACCAGCGCACCGATCCCTTTGGGGCCCGCAGGGCTCAACCAACGGCCCACACTCTACCTCTCAGAGGGTCACGTCCTGCCGGTACAGGAGTGCTTCGCGTTCCCCAACGGACCGCAGTGCGCCCTTATGCCGTTAGTGCCGTATGCCTGCCTCGTACCCGTCTGTTACGTGCGGCACAAAGAGGGCACAAGCCACCTCGATCTGGGCGACCGCTTCATCGTGGACATCTTCCCCGCCACGCTTGACGCGTTCTACCAACCCACCGCCAAAAACGGAGGCTACAGCCCGGCGTGGGCGCAAGTTGGCACCGAGGCGAGCGGCGGGACCGCACGCTTCCCCGTGCAGGCGGATTTCGACGGTGATGGGCTTCTGGCTCAGGTGAAGGGCGGCGCCGATCCGGACGACGGCCAGTGGGATAACGACGGTGACGGCCTGAACGACGCTTTCGAGTACCAGCAGGGGACCGACCCCATGATGTATGACACCGATCAGGACGGCCTGAACGACGCCGAGGAACTGCGCGCCGGGACCGATCCGCGCCGCAAGGACTCCGACGGCGACGGCCTCACCGACGGCGAGGAGCTGGATGGGTGGGAGATCGTCTACGCCTTCGACGAGAACGGCGAGCCGATGCGCACTAGGGTCACCGCCGACCCCCTCTCCGTGGACGCCGACGAGGACGGCCTGACCGACTTCAAAGAGAAGACCTACGGCTTCAGCCCTGAGTGCCCCTCCGATCCCACCGTGCTCGAGATGGCCTCGGAGGCCCGCGAGGGCGACGCCCCCCGGCTCCTGCTGCGCTTCAACGAGGCCGCCGGCGCAGAGACCTTCGCCGACGGATCCGGCTACGGCAAAACGGCCACCTGCGCGGAGGGCGCCGGCTGCCCCACCAGCACCGACGGCCGGTATGCCAGCGGCCTCCATTTCGACGGAGAGGACGCGCTGCGCGTGCCGCACAGCGAGCTCAACGCCCTGCGCAACGACCTGACGCTTGCCGCGTGGGTCCGGCCCGGGCACGTCTCCGGTCGTCAGACCCTCATCGGCACGGCGTTTACCGAGAGTGGGAACGGCTTCATGCTCTCCCTGACCACGAACAATTACCTGGAATTCTACACCTACGGCATCCCCACCTACCGCCTCGACGACGTCAGCCTGCCGGCCGATCAATGGTCGCATGTCGCCGTCGTCATGGGGGGTGACAACCGCGTCACCTTCTACGTCGACGGCACCGCGCGCGGGACCCAAAACCAGAATGCGCCCGCCCCCTCAGACCCCGACGACGATCTGATCATCGGAGCCTCCACGCTCCTGGAGGAACCGCGTCTCAAGAACTTCTTCTCAGGCGATCTGGACGAGGTCGCCGTCTTCGACCGGGCGCTGGGCGCCGATGAGGTCGCTGTCCTGGCCGACGCGCGCTATAATCCCAACGACCGCGTCGTCCAGCCCGGGGCGACGATGGCCTACACGGCGACGTTGACCAATAAGCTCTACGATCGTTACGCCCAAGGGCTGCACAGTGTCAGCGCCGTACAGGGCGGCGCATTGTCCCAAACCCCGCCGCCGGAGACCTTCGTGCTCGAGCCCATCGAAGACTCCACGCTCGCGGGCGAGGTGCGGGTCGCCGAGACGGCGACGTCCGGCGCGTTCACGCTCACGCAGCAGGCCAACGCCCAAGTCACCGACTGGCGCGAGACCTCCAACTTCGCCGAGCTGTGGCTGATGCTCAACGAGCCGGCGGGCGCGACCGCGTTCACCGACCACTCCGGCACCATCCCGCCGCGCGACGCGACCTGCGCCGGTGCGTGCCCCACGGCCCACGCACCGGGCTACTTCGACTACGCCTTGAGCTTCGACGGCAGCCAGTTCCTCACCCTGGACACCCCCGAACGCCTAGGCCTCCAGGAGAGCAGCTTCAGCGTCTCCGCGTGGATCAAGGGCAGCGACTTCCCGCGCAGCGGTGGAGCGGCGGACGACCGCGCCATTATGGGCACCGCCGGCAATCAGGCGGAGGCGCTGCAACTGGTTGTACGCGACCGCCAACCGACGATGAGCTTCAACGGTCAGACGCTGCGCGCCGACACCACCCTGGCGACGGGCACTTGGTATCACGTCGTCTTCCGTTACGACGCCGATCAGGGGGAGCAGACGATCTACGTGAACGGGGACCTGCAGGGCACTCAGACCGGCGTGACGCCCTTCTCCGGCGCAGGCGCGGTCTATCTGGGCCGCGCCCGGGACGGCTATGGGTTCCAGGGCACGATTGATGACGTGCGCACCTTCCGACGGGCGCTCTCGCTGGAGGAGATCCGCGCCCTCTACAACCGGCCCGTGCTGCGCTACCAATTTGAGACGGATAACCCCACCGGAACGCAAATCGCCTTTGACGCGTCAGGCTTCGGCAACGCGGCACAATGTGACCCTATGAAGTGTCCCGGCTCTATTCGTGGGGTCTATGGCCAACACGCTGCACACTTTGGCGGCACTGACTTCTATAACGTCTCCGGCACGCCCAGCCTGAACTTAGGGGAAGGGCATTTCACCGTCGCCGCCTGGATATGGCCTGACGCCCTATCGTCTGACGCTGATTCCCCACAAGGTATCTTGGGGCGCTACTGGGGCGTCTCCGATACTGGTGTGGAAGGGGGAGGCGGCATCGTACCCATCAGGAAGAACTCCTATCCGTCACTCTTCAACGTCGGTGGGAAACTACGCTTCGGCTACGGCACGGGCGAAGCATGGGTCACGCGCACCACGTCGGACACCGTGTTGACCGAGAACCACTGGAACCACGTCGTCCTGAGCTTCGGTCCGGAGTACGCCGGCGATGGCAGCACCCTGGAGGGGTACCGTGCAGTGCTCTACGTCAACAACGAGGTACGCGCCGATTGGACGATGGGTGACGCGCCGCCCTTTGGTGCCGAGACCCATTTCTACGTTGGGCGGGCCAGTGATCAGGCGAGAATATATATCGACCGCTTCCGGGTCATCGAGCAAGCGGATGAATCGAGACACTGCGAGATCCGGATCGAACGGGAGGGTCATAAGATCGGCGAATGGGGGGATCTCGACACCGATGAAGAGCGCGACGTGGATCACGCCTACATCTTTAGCGAGAGCAGCACCCTGCGGGCCTGGGAAGTCGACGACGGCTTCGAGGCCGGTCACAACTACGGCGACGACCCACTCTGTGAGCTCAACGCGTCGAACTGCGAGGGCAAGGGCTACACGGCCACCACCAACGACGACAGCCGTGACTACAAGCGGTTGGATTGGCAGGGCGACGACAAGAGCAGTAATGACGGCCTCAACCACGAGGATAACACCCGTATCAAGATCACGCTGGGTGCACCCGGCACTCGGGCGTTCACCAACCCCTCCGTCCCCTTCCAGGGCCGGATGGACGAACTGACAATGTATAAGCGCCCGCTCTCCGCACGCGAGGTGCAGGAGCTCTACTTCTCCGCCTCGATGGCGATGCGCCTGCCCTTCGACGACGCCCCCGGCAGCGAGACCTTCCAGGACACGGTGGACGTCAGCATGCAGGGCGGCGCCTACTGCACCGGTGCCGATGCGGGAGATGGCACGTGTCCCACGGCGGGCATCAACGGACGTGAGAACCAAGCCGTGCGATTCGACGGGGTGAACGACGTGGTGCAGACCGACCTGCGTCTGGACCAGTCAGCCATCAGCGGTGGTGCGACGCTGGCCGTTTGGGTGCGCCCCCGAAGCACCAGCGCCGGCGTCCACAACGTCATCCGCAGCCAAGGCTACGGCTGGTCACTGGTACGTATGGGCGATGAATGGCAGGTCTACGACGGCCGGGACAGCGCAGAAACCAACGCACCGGTCGACGTGGGACAGTGGCAGCATCTGGCTGCCGTCTTCGATCCCCAGGCCGGGCTGACGCTGTACAAGAACGGCGTCGCCGTCAACGGTACGCCGGTGCCGATCTATCACACGGACGATGTCTCGTCCCTCACACTGGGTGGGGGCTTTGACGGTGCGCTCGACGATGCGCGCGTCTTCAACCGGCAGTTGACGGCTGAGGACGTTGACACGCTCTACCACCAGGTCCCGGTCTTCCAACTGCATCTCGATGAGCCGCACGGCGGCGCCCCGCCCTTCCGCGACGCAGCCGGCGGCCTCGAGGCAACCTGTGATGCCGCGACCTGCCCCAAGGCGGGTCTCAACGGACAGGTTGAACTGGCAGTGGGCTTCAGCCTCGATGCGGACGCGGCCACCGCGCCTCTGACCTTCGATCACATCCCGGCCCTCGAAGTACCGGCGTTCACCATCGGTGCGTGGGTTCTGCCTACCACGAGGAAGAACACCCGGCAGGTTCTGGTCAAGAACGGCTCCAATGCGACCCTGACCATCCCGCCGGACGCCATGCACGCCGCCGTCTCGTTCTGGCATGACGGCGTCGAACACTCGCTGAACAGCACCGTTCCGCTGGTAATGAACCAGTGGAACCACGTGATGGGCACCTATGACGGTGAGAGACTGCGGATTTACGTCAACGGCTATCCGCAGGGGGAGACCACCACAAGCCAAACGCCCACCCACAACGGCGCACCGCTACAGATAGGCAGTGAGACCTTCGCCGGGCGGCTCGACGAGGTCACGCTCTACAGCCGGGCCCTGGCCGCCACCGAAGTGCGTGACATCTTCCACTACCAGGGCAAACTGGTCGAGACACACAACGCGACCTGGATTACGGTGGACGACGAGCCACCGGTCTCCGTCCTGCGATCCTACAGCCCCGCCCGGCCCTATATCACGCCGGAGGGTGTGGCCCTGCACGTCGAGGCCCGGGATGCGACCTCCAGCGTCTCTATGCTGGAGCTGGGGGTGAGTGCGTACGGGCATCCCCCCGGCTACACCGCCGCACCGCGCTGCACCGACGCGGCCGAGGCGCCGGTCGGCACCGCCAGTGCCGTATCGGCCTGGTGCCCCTACTTCAACCCAGCCGATGAAGGAACCTATCTACTCACCACCCGCGCCACCGACCGCACGGGCCACCGCGAGACGCCGACGCGCACCTACCCCCTGCACGTCGACGCCGGCCCCCCCGAGATCACGATGGCACTGCCGGACGATCACCTCATCGCCGCGACGCGCCATCCGACCCGACAAGGGTACTGGCGCGTGCGTTTGAGCGGCGGGATCGTCGATCCTGCCATCAAGGGCGGCGCGCCGGGGAGCGGCGTGGACACCGAGAGCGTCGCCGTGACCCTGCTCGGACCGGAGGGTGACCCCCTGGGCGCAGGACGCCAACCCGCCGCCATCGGAGGCGGCACGTGGTCGCTGAACTACGTCTTCGGCGGCGCGCGGCCCACGGGGCGCTACACGATCACCGTCACCGCGGCCGACCGGCTGGGCAACGCGTCATCCGCCGAGGCACCCATCGATCTACACTTGGACGCCACAGCCCCTACCGCCGACCTCGACGTACGCGACGGGGTCGAGATGAACGGTGAGCAGCCCTTCGAGGGTCAGGTGAGCGAACTGCCGCTGCCCAAAGACACCCTCCTCGCCCTGCGCTTCGAAGAGGAGACATCCGGCGCCACAACCTTCTACGACAGCTCCGGGGATCAGCGCCACGGCGCCTGCCTTAGTTTTATGTGTCCAGCGGTCGGCGCTGACGGGCGGTCCGGGCACGCTGCCAACTTTGACGGGCGGCAGACCACCGTCTATCTACCCCCCATGCGAGCCGCCGGCATCAACGGCCTGTCCAATGACCTCTCCGTGGCGGCCTGGATCAAACCTCGGAGCCCCGGCGGCATTCAGCGTATCGTGGCGGCGGACCGCGCATCCAGCCTGGACGACGGATTCGCCTTCGGCCTGAGCGATAACCATCTGCACCTTGAGACCTTCGGCGTACACAACTACACACTGGACGCCGTCGACGTGCAGGCCGGCGTATGGACGCACGTCGCCGCCGTGATGGACGCACAGAACGACGTCACCTTCTACGTGAACGGCGTGGCGCGCGGCACCGTGAGCCACAATCGGCCGGCGAACGCGGACAGCGACGACCGTTTCCTAATCGGCTCGGGCCGCCTAGGAGGGTCGGCAGACACGTTCAACGGAATCCTGGATGAGGTCGTCGTGGTGGGCCGTGCGCTGGGGGCCGATGAGATACGCCAGTTAGCGCAGCAACACACGTTCGGCGTGACCGAGGTGGACGCCGCGTTCCGGCCCGCTATGCCGGGCTCACCCTTCCGTAACACCCCCAACTCCCCGGCCCTGGCGCTGCAGTTACCGCTGGACGACACGCCCGGCGCCAGCGACGTGGACCGCGTGACCTTCGTCGAGCTGGCAGGCAAGGGCGCCACCGCCACGTGCGCGGGCAGCGCCTGTCCCGACCTCAACGCGCCGGGTCATTCGGGCAGTGCGGTGCGCTTCGACGGGCGCGAGGATACCATTGCCCTGCACAACGTCGGCGACCTCACCACCGCCACCGCCGCCGCATGGGTCAAGCGGAGCGGCAAAACCGGCGGGCGCGAGACAGTACTGGCCTACAAGGAGCAGGAGGACTGCGGCTTCGTCCTGGCCCTGGACGGCGCCGATGCGCACCCCTACGCCGCCTTCAACATCGACGGCACCTGGGCCACGGTCGCGGACGCGGGCGCCGTCCCGGTCGGCACCTGGGCCCATCTGGCTGTAAGCTACGACGGGCGGACGCTGCGCCTCTACCGCGACGGCGAACCGATCGCCGAGACCGGCGCCTCCGGCGCCATCGCGCCGTGTGCCGCCGGCTCCGCTCTCGGCAGCAATCCCGCCGGGAACGGCGACCTCTTGGCCGGCGCGCTCGACGACGTGCACCTCTACAGCCGCGCGCTGAGCGCTGCCGAGATCGAGACGCTCTATCGGGGCAGCGCCCCCCTGCTGGCGCTCAACTTCGACGCCGGACAGGGCTGGGCCACCGACGGCGCGGCGCTGGTGGACGCGTCTGCGTGGGATCACGCCGTCAGCCTCCACACCGGCGGCCCCTTCAATACGGCGGTCGCAGGCCAGGTGGGCGCGCACGCGTTGACCTTCGACGGGATCAACGACTACGTCGCCGTCGCCGCCGACCCAAGCCTGGCGCTGGATCGGGAGACCCCCGCCTTCACCCAGGCCGCCTGGGTCTACGTCAACCCGCAAGATAGCGGGGAAACCTCCGCCAAGCTCTATCCCATCTTCAGCAGTGCAGCTTACGACACGCCCGAGGCCCAATATCCGTTCCTGCAGGTCATCGAGCGGGACCGGCTGGTGGTGGGCTTCGGCGACGGCGCGGCCCTGCACACCTTCACCACCGACGCCGTGCTGACGCCGGAGACCTGGCAGCACGTCGCGGGCGTCTTCGACGGGCAGACCTACACCGTCTACGTAGACGGCGCCCCCATCGCCGAGACCGACCGGTTCGCCGGGCTGCACCCCACGGACGCACATCGGTTCGACGTGGGCCGGGGCGCCCGGGCCGAGGACCTCGGATGTGCCGCCTTCGAGGAGGTCACGCTCACCGGCGAGACCTGGGAACAGCAGTGGCGCGTCCGCTATCAGGGCGAGACGATCTACAAGAGCCCAGTCTATCCCACCGCCGGACGGACGTACCCCATCCCGCTGCAGGCCGCGTTCTGCGGCCCAGCCTCTTTCGAGATCGAAGCCCGTTACTGGGACGCCGCGAGCGGCTGGAACTGGGCCTCCCTGGGTACTTTCGACCTCACCCCGGCGCCCGGCGTGCGGAGCCACACCTTCACCGCCGGCGGGCGGGCAGGCACACTCACTTGGCGCACCACGACGCCGCAGAACGACCTCCGCTATTTCCGGGGGCAGTTGGATGCGGTGCATCTCTACCCGCGTGCGCTGAGCGCGCCGGACGTGCAGCGCCTCACACAGGGCGGCTGGCAGCCTGCCGACCTCGCCGAGAGCGGGGATGACGTGGACGTGACCAGCTGGCAGGCGCAGACGCCCGCCGGCCTGGAGGGCTCGTACGAGGTCGACGTCCGGGGGCAGGACCGCGCTGGTCACCTCGATCTCACCGGCCTCAGCCAACGGCTGTGGAGCGGTGAATTGGACACCCGAGCCCCCAGAGTGGCGATCACGCGCACCGTAGCAGGCAACCGCTATCGCTATGAGACCGTGGCCGAGGACTACAACCTGGTGCACGAGGGCTTCTCGTCGCCGTGCGGCGCGGGTGTGGGGGAGGCCGAACCCTTTAACGCCTCATGGTACCGGGCCCTGGTCGGCCCGACGGCCTCCAGCGGCGAGCGGCTCTACCGGCTCACCGCGGCGTGTGAGACCCCCACGACCGGCCTCTTCCAGACCGGCGTGTGGGCCGGGCAGCCGTGGATCACCGGGCAGCCGGCGGTCGTGACGGGCACCGGCGAGACCACGGCCTACGTCCCCGCCGGACGCCTCTGGCAGGTAGACGTCAGCGATCCCGCCCGCCCACGCCTGGCCGACATCTACCCGTCGGTGCAGGACGCGCGGAGCGTGGCGCTGGACGAGACGCACGCCTACGTCTCTGAGGGGACACGCGGCCTCTCCGTGCTGCCCCTCAACGATCCATCGGCACCCGCCGCTCGCTACAACACGCCGGGCGAGGCCGCAGACGCTGCCCTGACCGGTAACCACGTCGTCGTCGCTGACGGAAGCGGCGGTCTGCGCGTGCTCGACGTGAGCGATCCGGACAACCCGGTTGAGATAGGGCACCTCAGGACCGAGGACACAACCAGGGGCGTAGCCGTCTCCGCAATGTCGATTCCAACGACGACGGAGGGTGCGGGACGCGCGCTGCCTGCACCTATCCTAACGGAACCCTCTGAAGAAGCTTCGTTGAGGAACCGACCAGCGGAGCTTTCTTCGATAGACCCGAATGTCAGGTATGTGCAGACCGCAATCCTGAAAGAACAGGCTGCGGCCAACGCTGCGCCGGTTGCATCAGCACCGCAGGCTGATATGTCCTCAGGAACTGCACGTCCGGTTTTGCAGCTGCGGACCCGTGATATCACCGAACTCCTCACCTCTGATGGTGTCAGCGGCACGGGTGTGGCGATCTCGGGCGATACAGTGGCGGTTGGTGCGTCAGCCGCCGACATCGGAGCCAACGTCGATCAGGGCGCGGTCTATCTCTTCAAACGCAATCACGGTGGCGCGGATACCTGGGGGGAGGTAGCCCGCATCACCGCTGAGGACGGTGCAGCCTATGACCGATTTGGCGCCTCCGTCGCGCTCCACGGCGACGTTCTCATCGTAGGCGCACCGGCCGAGGTCTGTGAGGAGGGTGACGTCTACGTCTTCTATCGGAACCACGGGGGCGCCGACGCTTGGGGACAGTTTGCGAAATTAGAGCCTCCAAGGCCGGGCGACTTTACGTGCCGCTTTGGCACCAGCGTCGCGTTCGACGGCCAGGTTCTGGCGGTGGGCGCCGTTAACGAGGCCGGTGAGGCTTTCGACGATGGGGCAGTCTATATTTTCTATCGCAACAAACAGATCGCGTATTCAAGGGGTACGGTTGACGGGGTCTACCATAAGCCCGATGTCTGGGATAGGGTTAATGCTACCCTGACAGACGGCACCACGCGAGGTGGCGGCGAGTTCGGAAAAGCGCTCGCGATCGACGGCGATATACTGGCGGTGGGTGCCCCTGGTGTTGATTGTACCAGTAACAATCCTCCCGTGTGCTCCGGAGCGAGAGTGATGCTCTTCCACCGCAGAGCTAACGGTGTCGAGTGGGATAAGGTGGCCACCCTTCAACTCGATGATTATCAGATGAACGACCGGTTTGGAGAGTTTGTCGATCTCGATGGCGACACCCTGGCGGCAGGATCAGATTGGGGACGATATGTCACGCTCTTCCGACGCAATGCAGGCGGCGAGGACAACTGGGGGGCGGTACGGTCCCTAACCGTCGATCTAGACGCTAACGAGGCAGGCAGCCATTTCGCGCTCTCTCTGCACGGCGACACGCTTGCAGCCGGCGGATGGTATCCGTACGCTTACTCGGATTGGAGCGAACTCGCGCTCTACGCCCACAATCAGGGCGGCCCAGAGCAGTGGGGCCTGGTCCAATCCTATACCAACAGCGTATACAGTGGTGTAGGTATCGCGCTCACCGGTGATACGCTTGTCGTGAACACGGACTCGGGCGCACACCTTCTGGCGCGCGACGGCAACAAGTGGGATCGCCGCGATATCCTGACCGATACCGCCGGTGCGGCCGGCGATCGCTTTGGCACCGCCACGGCGCTCTCCGGTGACGTGCTTGCCGTCGGTGTGCCAGACGCGGACAGCGGCGGCCTGGTAGATAACGGCGCAGTTTACGTCTTCTCCCGGAGCTGGGATTTGGGCGATGCATGGGAGAGTCTCACGACGTTTACAGGCACCGTTGCTGGAGCGCGCTTCGGCGCAGCAGTCAATTTCAACGGTGAGGTGTTAGCTATCGGCGCCCCCGGCGCGAACAGCGGGCAGGGGGCGGTGAGCCTCCACTACCGCAACCAATCGGGACGCGATCAATGGCAGCGTCTGCTGACGGTGACGGCCTCCGACGGCGCAGCAGGTGACAGCTTCGGCAGCGCAATGGGATTCAACGTCAACACCCTGGTGGTGGGGGCGCCGTCCGCGGACAATGGGCAGGGTAAGGCCTACGTTTATGTGCGCCATTCGATCGACCCAGACACCTGGGAGGAGTTGGAGATTCTCACTGCAACAGACGGCCTTGCCGGTGACGGCTTCGGGAGCGCCGTCTCTCTGCGGCCCAACCGCTGCGCTGTGGGCGCGCCGAACGCCGGCAGCGGCAAAGTCTACGTCTTTGCTTATCGCTCGCAGTATTCACCCGACTGGTATGAGATCAAGACCCTGAGCGCGGGTGCCACGGGCGATGGCTTCGGCAGCGCGCTGGCCTTGAGTCCCAATGCGGCCGCACTCGCCGTGGGCGCCCCACGATTCGACAGCTCGGAAACCGAGGAGGGGGCACTCTACCTGTTCGAGCGCAACTACGATCCGGCGCAGCCGACGGTACCGGTGAGCGACACCTGGGGCCGGCGCCTGCGGATTCAGGCGCCCGTTGGAACGGCCGGGGGGCACTTCGGCACCGACTTGGTGCTCGGCAGTGACCTCCTGCTCGCCGGCGCGCCCGGCACGGGCAACGGCGAGGTGTGGGCTTTCCAGCGCAATGCGAACGGGGCTGATGCCTGGGGAATCTTTGCACAGATCGCGGCCGAGAACGGCGCAGCGGGTGACAGCTTCGGTACCACTCTGGACTACGACGTGCGAACGGGCGCCCTCGCCGTGGGCGCCCCGGACCGGGATACCGGCACGACAGTCGACCTGGGGGCGGCGTATGCCTATCAATGGGTCTGGCTCCGTGCCGAGGATGATACCTATACTCTCGAAGAGGATACGAGACTCGCCGTCAACGCGCCGGGCCTGCTGGACAACGATGCTTGCGGCAGCGAATCCTGCTTCGTGCACGCTTTGGTCTCCTCACCGGCGACCGGCACACTGGCTCTCAACGTAGACGGATCCTTCCTCTACACACCTGCCGTCAACCACAACGGCATCGTCACGTTCACCTACCGCATGCGCGAAATCAGTGACGACGAACTGCTGATGGGCGTGGATCACGAGCCGCCGCTCTCCGACCTCGCCACCGTGACACTCACCGTAACGCCGGTGAACGACTGGCCCCTGGCTGCACATGACGCGTATACACTCACGGAGGACACGCCGCTGTACAATGCGGCACCCGGCCTGCTGACCAATGATACAGAGATAGACGGCGATCCGCTGACCGCCGTCCTGCTGGATGCGCCGGACCACGGCCCGCTGACGCTTGGATCCGACGGTTCGTTCACCTACACACCCACACTCGAATACAGCGGACCCGACAGCTTCAGCTATCGGGCAGACGACGGCAGCGCAGCCGGCACCCTGGCCTACTGGTCCCTTGACGAGGGCAGCGGCAGCACAGTCTATGACCTCACCGGCAACGGCCACACCGGCATCCTGATCAACGCCCCGACCTTCACCCACACGGTACCGCCGAGCACAACCTTTGTCAACGCCAATGCGCTGTCCTTCAACGGCAGCGATGCCTATGGTAACCTGGGGACGCTACCCTCGTCCGCCGGCTCGCCGGCGCGCACCGTTTGCGTCTGGACGAAGGCGAAGAGCACCAGCGGTACCCGTAGTGCGCTAGACTACGGCGCTATGGAACTCTGGCGCGACGGCACCACCCTCTACGCTGACAGCGCAAGGAACACGGACCTGAGCGTGCCTGGCTTCTGGGACACGAACTGGCACCACCTCTGTGTGACCTACGACGGCGCGACCGCCCGGCTCTTTGCCGACGGCGTGCAGCGCGCCGCCGCCGCGCGCAGTTGGGACCTCGACCCTCAGACCGCTTATCTCGGGCGCTCCGGCGCCCCGCACGACCCGGCCTTGTACTGGGCGGGGCTGCTCGACGACGCCCGCATCTACGACCGCGCCCTGGAACGGTGGGAGATCGCAGCGCTGGCGGCGGGTGACTACCACCTCGATCTGGCACACGTGAGTCTTACGATCACGCCGGTCAACGACCCGCCCGTGGCCCACGCCGACGTCTACACGCCCACGGAGGACACCGTCCTCACCATCGCCGCGCCCGGCGTGCTGGGCAATGACCAGGACGTGGAGAACGACCCGCTCACGGCCACGCTGGTGATGACCCCCACACACGGTGCATTCGCCTTCAGCGCCGACGGGGGTTTCCAGTACACGCCCGATCCCGACTTCGACGGGAGCGATGCCTTCACCTACCGGGCCAACGACGGCGAACTCGATTCCAACCCGGTCACGGTGACGCTCAATGTGGCACCGGTGAACGACGCACCCCTCGCGCAGGACGACGCCTACACAACGCCGGAGGACACGCTGCTGAATGTGCCCGCGCCCGGCGTCCTGACCAACGATAGCGACGCGGACGGAGATACGCTGCAAGCGACGGTGATTCAATCACCGACGATGGGTGCCCTGACCCTGGCGGGCAACGGCTCGCTGCTGTACGAGCCTCCGCTCGAATACAGCGGTGTGACCACCTTCACCTACCAGGCGAGCGACGGCGAACTTCACGACCTCGCTACAGTCACCATCACCGTCCCGGCGGTCAACGATCCGCCGGTTGCGCGAGACGACGCTTACACGACCGATATGGACATCCCGCTGGTTGTCGGCGCACCCGGCCTGCTGGGCAATGACAGTGACGCCGAGGGGGCGACGCTGCAGGCATCCTTGACAACCCCGCCCGCGCACGGCACGGCGGACGTGGCGCTCGACGGCGCCTTCATCTATACGCCCACGCTCAGCTTCTTCGGGGTGGATACGTTCGACTACCAGGCCTCCGACGGCACGATCAGCACCACCGCCGCCGTCTCCCTCACGGTCAACGGGCCACCCACCGCCGGGGACGCGGCCGTCTTTACCCAGGAGGACACTACCACGACCCTCCGCCTGATTCCGGATCATACGAGCGATCCGGAGAGTGACACCCTGCACGTGACGGCGGTCGGCACGCCGGTCACGGGCACCACGGCGCTCAGCGGCACCACCGGCGTGCGCTATACCCCCGCGCCCGATTTCACCGGCGTCGAGATCTTCACCTACACGGTGGCCGACCCCCGGGGTCTGACCGCCTCGGCGCGGATCACCGTCACCGTCGGCGGGGTCAATGACCCGCCGGTCGCCGTGGACGACCAGGTTAAGATCGCTGAAGATCACGCCGTGCGTATCTCTGTGCTGGATAATGACCACGACCTGGAGGCTACGCCGCAGCTCGTAGGTATCACCACGCCCGCGCAGGGCAGCGCCGAGATCGTGGGACGCGACGTGCGTTATACGCCGCTGCCCGATTTCTACGGCGCGGACGGCTTCACCTACACGATCAGTGACGGTGTCCTGACGGCAACGGCACGCGTGACCATCACCGTGACGTCGGTGAACGATCTGCCGACTCTCGACCCGTTGGCCGACATCGCACTGGAGCCCGGTGCCGGCGAGCAGGTCGTCGCCCTCAGCGGCATCGACACCGGTGCGGATAACGAACCGCAGCCACTGGACGTGACCGCGGCATCCTCGAACCCGTCGCTCATCGCCGATCCAACCATCACCTACGACGGCGCCTCAACCACGGGCAACCTGCGCTTCACACCCTCCGCCGGCGTGACCGGCACGGCGACCGTGAGCGTCACCGTCAGTGACGGCCTCTCCGAGACCCTCCGCGCCTTCAACGTGACGGTGTGGGACGCGACGGGGCCCTTCGCCTACGTCGCCGCCGGGGGCGTGGGCATGCTGGTGATCGACCTGAGCCGCCCCGAGACGCCGCGCAAGATCGCGACAGTACCGACCCCGGACGCCGCCCAGGACGTCACCCTGGCGGGCGACACAGCCTACGTCGCCGCCGGAGCTGCGGGCCTGATGGTCGTGGACGTCTCCACCCCCATCCAGCCGATCCTGTTGGCTGTCGTGGCGACGCCCGGCTTTGCCGGCAGCGCCAGCGTCGTGGAGGATCAGGTCTTCATCGCCGATGGCTACACCGGGGTGGCACTGGTGGACGCCAGCGATCCCGCGACGCCGACGCTGGCGAGCAGCTCGGATACACCCGGTTATGCCAACCGGCTCACCGCCGTGGGCCACACCCTCTACGTGGCCGACAGCAACGGCGGCCTGCGCACCTTCAACACCGAGGTTCCCCCGGGCCGGGCCACCGCCTGCGACCGGGCGGGCAACTGCACGACCGTGGAAGCCACGGTGCTTCAAACCCTAGACGCGACGGCCGAGGCCCGCAGCGTCCCCACCACCGGAGTCCGCATCCTTAACGCGCCGCCGGTGCTGATGGACACCACCCCGCTCACCGTGACCGGCAAGGCCTTTGCCGAATCCGCCTCCCTGCAGGCGCTCACGCTTACCCTTGGTAGCAGCACGCTTTTCACCCAGACCTGGGCCAGCGGCACGGTCTCGGCTACCATCTGGAACGCCCTCTGGGATCCCACCGGGCTGTCCGACGGGCCGAAAAAGCTTCACGCGGCGCTGAGGACCTGGGACGGCACGCAGGTCTCCGACACACTGACGGTCACCCTGGACACCCAGCCGCCGCAGGTCGCCGTCGCCACGACGGTGCTGACCCACACGCACTACCGCGCCGACGGCGCGATGATACTTGAAGGATGGGTCGTCGACGCCGGCGGCGTGACCCAGGTCGAACTGCTTTCGGACGATGAGTCCCATCAAGCTACAGTGGAGGGCCAGGTATGGAAGGTGCCCTGGTATCTGCCGACCGACGCACTCCCCGACGGCGAGACCTACACCGTCACAGTGCGGGCCACCGACATCGCCGGGCGCGTCAAGCACATCACGCCGACGCTGCGGGTCGACATCGCGCCTCCATCCTCACCGACGCTCACGCTGCGCAGCGGGGAGACCGTTCTGGCACCCGGTACCATTGTGCGCGAGCTCTCCCCCACGCTGACCCTCGATTGGACGGCGAGTCAAGATGGTTCGACTGTGATCACCCCAGGCGGCAGCGGCAGTGTGACCTACGACGTGGAGTGGCTGGCAACCGCAGGCAACACGCAGACGGTCGTCACCGGCACGCCCGGCACGGTGCGGACGGCGACCTACACCCCGCCGGAGGCGGCTGAGATCGCCGTGCGGGTGGGCGCGCGCGACCTCTACGGTCAGACGCGCTGGGAGCGCTTCGGCCCGGTGTATGTCGATGGGCCGCGCACGCCCGATTATGTAGGGTGGCGTGGTGCGTCGCCCTACCGGGGTTGGATGGAGAGCGGCTGCACACTGCTGGGCGTCGACCGCCGCATCAAGCGCGACGCGCTCGACACCGGCACGCTCAACGACGACCAGCGCCTTTACGGCACCTGGAACGCCGATGCCCTGCGGCTCGCGTGGACCGGCGCTGATTGGGGTCCATCGGCCACCGAGTCCGGCGACGGCGACCTCTTCCTCTATCTCGACACTATGCCCGGCGGGACCACGACGACCTTCGATCCCTACGGCGTGGCGACCCGGACGCTCCATCTACCCGGCGTGACGCCGACCGGCACGGAAAACGCCATGAACGCGGACGCCATGGTCTGGGTGCGCGATGCGGAGACCGCCCTGCTGCTCCGCTGGCAGGATGCCGAGGGTCGTTGGCAGATTCAGGGGCCGCTGAGTGACGCCGAATACCAGTACGACGCCGAGGTCAACGGCGGGCAGACCAATCTCACCCTGCCCTTCGAGCGGATCGGCCTGGCGGCGGGCGGCAGCCTCGATCTGGTGGCGTTTGCCGCTGAGGAGGGCTCGCTCGACCTCTGGGCGACCCTGCCCAACGCGAACCCGCTGAGCAGCGGACGGGTCGTGGAGACCGCCGCGTTTGAGGACGGGGACGCGCGCTTCGCCCTGCTGCACCGCTACCACTGGGACTGCGTGAGCGCCGGCATCTGCCCCAACGGCAGCGACGGCACCTCCCCCGCCTACCCCGACACCGAGGTGCAGGCGCAGCTCAGTGCCACGCCTCAGGGGGTGGCCTATAGCCTCCTCGACAGCGACCTCTTCTGGCTGTGGGAGCAGCTCGCCGGGGACAAGCCCGCCGACGTCAGCTCCTTCTTCCAGATGATGAGCACGGACCATCCACAGGTCGGAGGCAACCAGACCATGACCTACACGCTGCGCACGCGCAACACCGGCACAGAGCCCGCCGCCGGCCTCTACGCCAAGGTGAGCGCGCACTACGCGCTTCATCTGACGCCGGGCTTCTCAGACAGACAGATACCGTTGGGCGATCTCGCCCCCGGTGAGGAGATCCGCTTCTCCTTCCGGGCAGGGGTGAACCTGACCCGCAGCCCAGAGCCGTGGGCCGCCGTGACCGTCGAGCTCTACGATGACGCCTATCCCGACAGCGGACCGCCCCTGGAGCGGCTGTGGCTCGACCATCAGGTGGACCGAGCCGCGCCGGCATTCGTGGGCATCACGCAGCCCGCCTACGTCCTGGGCGCCGGCCCCAACCGGGTGCAGGGCTACAGCTACGACGCATCTGGGGTACCGATGCTGAGCCTCAACCTCGATGACGGCACAAGCTTGGACTGCCCGGACACCACGCCCACTGATGGCACATGGACGTGCACTCTCGACGCCTCAGGCTATCAAGATGGCGACGTCATCACCGCGCGCGCCGAGGCCGAGGACGCCTTCGGGCAGCGCAGCGATCCCAGTGCGCCCCGGCACTGGATCGTCGACACCACGCCACCGAGGGCGACGCTGACCACCCCGGCGGGTACAACCCTCCCGGTGGTCGCGGAGACCCTCCAGCTCGCCGGGCGGCTGACGGACACCTATGGATTGGCGGGCGCGGAGGTCTGCCTCGCCGGCGCCTGCACCCCGGCAACCGTCCGGCTCTCCGGCGCGGAGACGGAGCGGGTGGTCACCGATGCGCCCGACGCTCCTCTGTTCATCTCTGGGGGAGCATGCAGCACCGGCAGCGGACTCGCCCGCACGTTCCGCGTGACCGACAGCTTCACCCTGGGGCAGGTCGGCGTGGGCTTCAGCGCCGCCCACCCCCGCCGCGACGACCTGGACGTGACGCTTGTCGCACCCTCAGGGACCTCGGTTGGCCTCCTCACCGACGACGGTCTGAGCGGAACGAACTTCCAGCACTACAACGTCTGGCTGGAGGATACGGCAAACGGACCCTACGCATCCCGCGCGGACGACACGGCCGAGGCCACCTTCACACGCCGGGCGCGACCCGCGTCCCCGCTCGCGGCCTTCATCGGTGAGGAAAGCGCCGGTGACTGGCAGTTGATCATCTGCGACCGTCATCCGTCGACCGACGACGGCACCTACCTGGGCAGCCGCCTGTCGCTCGTCCCATCGGCGGCAGCGCAGGCGGCGCGCACGGGCACGTGGTCCCACACCTTCCACCCGGAAGAGACACTGGACTATGAAGTCCGGGGGCTCCACGTGGTCGGCGTCGACCTGGCAGGCAACCGCACCACCGATCCGCTGAACGTGGACGTGATCGTGGACAACGTCGCGCCCGTCCTGACCGCGACCCATATCATCACCCGCACACCCTTCACGCCGAGCCTGCAGGTGCTCGCCGGCACGCTCGCGGACGGTTCGCTGGACGCCGGCACGGAGGATCTCCGGCTGTCGGTGGTGGTCGAAGGACCCGGCGGCACCTATGCCGACTCTGCCGCGCGCGAGGGCACAAGCTGGCAGTACACACTGCACCCCTCAGTGCCGGGCACGTACCAGCTCTCGGTCACTGCCTACGACACAGCCGGTAACGCGACCACCGCCGGGCCCTTCACGGTGAACGTCAAGCCGTGGCGCCAGATCTACATGCCGTTTGTGGCCCGGCGCTTTATCGAAGCGCCCGATCTGGTCGTGAACCACATCGATGCAGGGCCGCAGGGTGTGCAGGTCGTGATCGCCAATCGCGGCAACACACCGGCTGTCGACGACTTCTGGGTCGATCTCTATGTAGATCCTGCAACGCGACCGTTTGAGGTCAATGAGACGTGGAATTGGGTCGGGACGCAGGGTGCGGTCTGGGGCGTGACGACGCCGCTGGCGGCGGGAGCGGCACTCACCCTGACGGTAGGCGATCGCTTCTATCACACCGGATACAGCCAGCTCCATTGGCCGCTGCCGCCGACCGCAACGCTCTACGCCCACGTGGATTCAGCCGGCGACCCAACCTACGGCGGCGTGCGCGAGGATCACGAGATTCTTGAGGAAGGCTACAACAACATCGCGATGACGACCATACGTACCGAGACGACGATCTACAGTCACGCGTTGGGACCCATCACGCTGTGGGAAGTGCAGGATCCCGGGCTACCCGTCCGGCGATGACCCCATCGTCGCGGCAGCGTTCGTAGAAGGGTGACCTATTCAGGCCAGATGCCCGCACCCTTAGGAGCTACGCGATGAAGGTGGGACGCACTTGACAGAGATTGTAGCGCATTGGCTTTGTGAGATGCTGCTGCCCAATCTCCAGCAGAAGTGCGTCCCACCTGATCGAACTGCGGAACTCCTAACCCTATTGATCGTTCGACGGCTGATCGGGCGGTGATCCCAATTTCAAGTACAGGACATGCGCCTCGGGCTTGGATCCACCCCGCTTTGGCTCCCGGCCCTCGTAATACCACGGGGGTCGATCGTCCTCGGGACCGAACGGCGGCACATAGGCATACCACCAGTTCATCAGTTGGGACCAGAGCTGCCACTCCTCCAAGGGAGACGAGGGCAGCGGAATATGGAGCGCCTTCAACACCTCGTCCCGATGAAGATCGAACGCCGTGCGGATGAACGTTCCGTACTCCACCGCACGGGTCACCGCGCTGCGATAACATAACAGCCCCAGGGCCATGCTAAGGACGACCGCCCCTAACACCTCATACCAGGGGCGATGCCCCCAAACGAGCGTCAGGGCCGCGACCGGCGCGAAGAGAAAAGAGAGGGTGGCGCACATAAGCATCGCCACGAGCGAGGTCGTAGCCTGTCCCATCCGCGTCGTGAACGGCTCGGGCAGGTAATGGACCAACCGGGACCAGACCAGAGGCGCATCAAGGTTATAGGCCAACCTGCTGTACTCCTCGGCCGATCGAAGCACGTTGCCCAGCCGGGTCGACATCAAACGCGCCGGATCCTTGGGGTAGCGATGATACATCTCAAAGTAGAGGTGATCGTACTCGGCCTTGAGCCGATCCTGTTCCTCACCCCCTTGCCTTGAGGATGCGTGGGTGCGCGTCATCTCCTGATCATAAAGGCGATCCAGGCGGGTTTGCAGATCCTGCCAACGCCGCCTCTGAGCAGCGACGCGCCGGCGGGTCACCCACGCCAGCCAATCGGGCCAGTACCCCTCATAGAAACGCACCATGCCATCGAGGAAGTTTTCGCCGAGATACGCCAAGAACGTGACCAGCAGCAATCCGCCCACTCCCAACCAGGCCTGAGCCATGGACGGCAGGGCATCCCAAGCATCAAAGGCCGTCTGAAATCCGGTCACGGCGACACCAACGATGAGGCCCACCGCCCCGAACAGAAAGATAGGAAACCAGATACTCAGGATAAACCGGCGATCGAAGTACCCACCCACTTTCTCAAGGAATAGATCTAGCATCAGTGCCCCCTCGGTCCAGGGATGCGGCCTCTCGTTTCTCGACCACGTGACCGCGTCGATCGCGCATCCTGCCATCGGGCCCAGGACGAACCGCGTGCGGCCCATAGATGCGGTCCTCCACCGGACAGTAATAGTAAGAGCGTTCAACCTCCGAGTCACCCCAGAGCCTCACGCCGGAAGATCGAAAGACCTCGAGCTCGGTATCCGCCGCTGGAACGTAATTCAGCACGACTCTGCGGCTGAGGATTCCCCGTGGGCGGGCGGTCTCCGGATCGACGACCAACAGCCACTCACACTCAGGCGCCTGGTGGGCGAGGAAGATCAGCGTGACAATGGGAGCCGTCCCCACCACCTCCGGGGGCAACGGCAGGCCTGCGATATACCCCGCCAAGGGCCCGGCCCAGGCACGGGGAAGAATTCGGCCCCGGAGCCGACCGACCGTCGTCACCGCGACGATCTGATCATCCTGCCAGATGACGACCGGCTTGTCACCGGGAGCCCGGTACAGCCCTTTATCCATCACCGCCTGCATCTTGTCCTGGGCGGAAAGCTGAACCGTCAGATCCAGGGGGATCTTGCCCTCATCCACACGAACCTGGGGGCCTTTGTACTCATCCATAACATGGACCTCCTCGACGCTAAACCGCTGAACTTACGACCGATGCCGCCGCAAAAACAGGCGATCCCACCCCAACTTTCGCATCCAGCCATAACGGGGGCGGAAATTTTGATCAGGGAACCCGTGATCAGCGCCGCTCTCGACGCTTCCGCCAACGGCAACGTCAGTCCAATAGGATGCTTACCCAAAATCCGTAGTACTTGATCCAGCCCCCGAGTCACACCTGCGATAGCCCGGACTCGGCTCTGTTCCGGATCAGACTCAAAGGACGAGACGATGACGAAACGCACACCCTCCAATTGCTGTAGCTGCTCGCCGATGAACTGATAGAGGTTCCGGTCCCGAGGAAAGTCGATGAGCGTTTTCGCCGTCTCTGCAAGCAGCGCCTGATCGTGAAGTCTATCGTCGACGATGCATCGCTGAACACCGGCGCGCTCCCCATCGAGTTGCCGGCGCAGTCTCTTGATCTCTTCGAGAAGCTCCTCGCGCGTTCTGGTTTCGTCTTCCACCTGCACCCCCGCTAACTCGCCCACCTCCGCATATCCAAGTCTACTGGACACCCCGAAATCTACAACTTTCCGAGCGCATCGGAGATTGCCAGATATCCAGGATGAGACGGTGTGGGCGAACTCTAGAGAGATCCACACTCTTGTCACAAAGAAACAAGCATATACCATGTCGGATATCGATCCGATGCCCAGGGGTGGATCGGAATGCAGGACACCGTCGCCAGTCAAGCCACCTGGGGCTTCCAATCCTATGTCGGATCAGCGATAGCAGCAGAGAACAGGATATCAATCTATGAACGCAATAACGCGACTTGCCACCTTTTCTTCGCTTCAGGATCGTAACTTCCGCTGGTACTGGTTGGGGATGCTGGCCTCATCGTCGACGATGCCGATGGGGAGCGTGGGCCAGGGATGGCTGGTCTACGAGATCGCCGGCTCGGCCCTGGCTCTGGGATGGGTGAGCGCCGGCTGGAGCATTTCTAACTCGGTGCTCTCGCCGTGGGCTGGGGTGCTCTCCGACCGGGCCGAGAAACGGACGCTGATCCTTTGGGTGCGCGCGCTGATGGCGCTTTCGTCCCTAGCGATTGCCATCCTCACCGCGCGAGACGTCATCCGAGTATGGCACCTGGTCACCTACTCCCTGTTCCGAGGCATCCTGTTCGCCGTCCTTATGCCCGCGCAGAACGCCTACCTGGCCGAACTTGTCGACCGCAAGACGCTGCTCAATGCTGTGTCGCTCAACTCGGTCGGGATGGGCGTGTCGGGCATCTTCGCCGCCTCCCTGGCCGGATTCCTCATCGATCTCATCGGCGTCGAGGCTGTCTACGTCAGCATTGCGGTGCTCTATATGGTGGTGTTTGTGACCACGCTCAAGTTACCGCCGACCGGTACCACCGATCCAGGCACCAATTCCGTATGGTCGGATATGATGGCCGGGGCCAAGTACATTCGGCTCTGCCCGGTTCTGATTCCCTTGCTGGCCTTCGTCTTCCTCTGGGGACTCTTCACCATGCCCTATCGGACGTTAATGCCCAAATATGCGCAAGACGTGATGCACCTAGACGCCAGCGGGCTGGGCATTCTCGTCGCGGCGCCAGGGGCCGGCTCGCTAATCAGCGCGCTGGCGATGGCCTCGCTGGGGGATTTCAAGGCCAAGGGCAAACTGATGCTGGGCTCGGGCGTTATCCTGGGCGTCTCCCTGGTCCTTTTTGCCAACACAGAGATGTTCCTCCTCGTCCTGGTCTTGCTCGCTCTCGTCGGGGCGACTAGCAACATCTGTATGGTGACCAACCGGACGCTGCTCCAGGAAAACTGCGACGATCCTTATCTGGGCCGGCTGATGAGCGCTTATATGATGATGTTCGGGCTGACCCAACTGGGCACGATCCCGGTGGGGGCGTTGGCCGACCGGTTCGGAGTTCCCAGCGTGCTCGCCGTCCTGGGGACGCTCTTTGTGCTGGCCATCCTCTTCCTCTGGGTAAAGCAACCCACGGTCAAAACGTTGGAGTAAGCACACGCACGATTGACATAGCCCGGATCCGACCTATGATCGGTATAGCAATATGACATTCGGTTGAACCCGGGCCATTCGAGTGCGCGGCGCGGGCCCCAGTGCCACACGCGAACAGGAGGAATCAATGGAGAAGTGGGAGACAATTGAACAAGGACCGTACGAACCGACGTGGGAATCCCTGCGGCAATATACGTGCCCGGATTGGTTCCAGGATGCCAAATTCGGCATCTGGTCCCATTGGGGACCGCAGTCGGTCCCGATGTACGGCGATTGGTACGCACGCAATATGTACCGGGAGGGCACGGACCCGTACCGCCATCACTGGCGCGTCTACGGACATCCCTCCAAGCACGGATGGAAGGACATCGTCAAGACCTGGAAAGCGGAGAAGTTCGACCCCGAGGACCTGATGGACCGCTACGTCGACGCCGGCGCGCGGTATTTCTTTGCCCAGGGTGTGCATCACGACAACTTCGACAACTGGAACTCGACGCACAACCGCTGGAACGCAGTGGCGATGGGGCCGAAGAAGGACATCGTCGGGCTCTGGCAGGCCGCCGCCCAGAAGCGGGGACTGCGTTTCGGCGTCAGCGAACACCTGGGCGCGACCTTCTCGTGGTGGTCCCACAACAAGGGTCACGATACGTCCGGCCCCTACGCCGGCGTTCCCTACGACGGCAACGACCCGGCGTACGAGGACTTCTATCTACCCAACCACGACGAGCCCCGGGTGGCGCGCCAGGGCGAGAACTGGTACACGCGAAATCCGTGGTGGCACCGGCAGTGGTTTGACCGCATCAAGGATCTGATCGATCAGTACCACCCGGATCTCCTCTACTCGGACGGCCCGGTGCCCTTTGGGAAGTACGGCCTCGGGATCATCGCCCATCATTACAACAGCCACGCGGCTCGGAACGACGGGGAGCACCTCGCCGTCTACACGCAGAAGAACCGCTACCCCGGCATCTTCAAGGTCGGCGTGTTGGATATGGAACGCAACGTGGAACGCGACGTCGTCCCCTACCCCTGGCAGACGGACACGGGCGTCGGCGGATGGTTCTACGACGTACGCAAAACCTATAAGACGTCAGTGCAGGTCATTGAGATGCTGGTGGACATTGTGGCGAAGAACGGAAACATGCTCCTGAACTTCCCGCAGCGTCCCGACGGCACCCTGGACGACGAGTGTTTGGCGATCCTGGAAGACATGAAGGCGTGGAACGCGGTCAACGCCGAGGCGATCTACGAGACTCGGCCCTGGCACGTGGGGATGGAGGGAGAGACGCAAGCCTCCCAAGAGCGCTTCCGAGAGGATATCCTGAACTGGACGCCGGCGGACTTCCGCTTCACCCAGAAGGACGACACGATCTATGCATTCCAGATGGGGTGGCCCGAGGACAGACAAGCGCTTATCAAGAGCTTCAGCACCGGGCCTGGCGGCTACCGGCTGAAGGTCGCCGAGGTCGAGAATGTGACGCTCCTGGGCTACGACGGTCCGCTCACGTTCGAGCACACCGGCGCCGGTCTGAGGATTCAGGGGCTCCCCGACACCCGACCGGTGCAGTGCGCCCACTGCTTCAAGATCACGACCCGGTAGCGCCTGACGCGCTGCTTGCGCATCCCTTTTTCGTAAAGGTCGTTGGCTGCGCAGAGAGAGCCGTCGGTCCCAGTGAGGGCAATTTGATCGCGTAAGGATCAAATCCATCCCCACGGAACCGACGGCTCCTTTTCGTGCGTGAGTTGAACCTGAGTATTTCGGAATTTGTCCGGCGCAGCCGGAGATTACAAATCTCCTCCGAGCGAGAACCACAAGACCGTGAGTCATTCATCGAGCGCTGTATACAAACCCAACCTTCGCGCACACGCCCTAACGTTCCCCTGCCAACGAGCCTGATTCCCGGCTCGCGATGACCACCTCGCTGCCGGTCAAGCCCTCCGACCCGGCGCGCACGGCAGATGCCGGCGCCGGGATACCAGCGTGAGGCGCAGGGCAGGTTCTCCGCGCGGACCGCCAGCACGTTCTCACCGCCCAGGGTGAGATCGTCGGTCAGGTCGACGGCAAATGAGGCATAGCCGTAGGGCCACGCGCCCACCGGCTCCCCGTTGAGGAAGACCTCAGCGTGGCTCATCACGCCGTCGAACTCGATCCAGACCCGCTTACCGGCCCAGGTCTCGGGCGCATCGAGGCGCAGCCGGTACCAGCCGACCCCGACGTGCGGGAGCCCGCCGGTGCGCCCGGTGTGTTCGGCGCGCTGGGTCTCGCCGTCGGCCACAATACGGGTCCACTGCAGGTCGTGCTCGCGATCGAACGGGTCGTCGATGGCCCAGTCGTGGGGCACGACGGCCGCCTCCCACTCGCGGTCGTCGAAGGCGACGGTCGCGGCGCCCTCGGCGTCCGACCGGGAGAAGCGCCATCCGGTGTCCAGATTGATCACTTAACGTAGCTGTCCTTGGTTCGACATCGTTATCCTTTCATTGATGAATGCAAATCAGGGCTACTATACTTGCTTTTCCTCGGTTTAGAAACTCACCGCTTTGCTACCCCACCCTCAAACGCGCAAGGATTTGCCAGGACCACCTTTTCATGATTGACCTTTTGAAAGATCCGGCCTATACTGATCATAGAGATCGGGCGAAGGACGCAACCGGTGGGCAGTAGGCGATCACCCGCTCTGGGCGCACTGCAATCAGGGCATTATGATCCGTCATTCAATGAAATACCGTGCCCTCAGAGAGAGGATCGTCTATGATTTTAGTCACCGGAGCGACCGGACACATCGGGAACGTCCTGTCGCGCGTGCTCTGTGCCCGAGGAGAACAGGTTCGGATCCTCGCCCTTCCGGACGATGATTGCGCGTCTATCGCCGGTCTGGACGTTGAGTGTGTCGTAGGTAACGTCCTCGACCCTGATTCCCTGATCCGCGCGATAGCAGGGGTGGACCTCGTCTATCACTTAGCCGGGATCATCTCGATCATGCCGGATCGCGCGACGTTGATGCGACGGGTGAACGTGGAGGGCGCCCACAACGTGGCGCAGGCAGCCCGTCACGCCGGCGTACGCCGCCTCGTGCACGTCAGTTCGATTCACGCCTTCCAATCGATGCCGCAAGGCACGGTCGTGGACGAAACAACGCCGCTCGCCCTCCATGCGCCCCAGGACTCCTACAACCGCACCAAGGCCGAGGGCACCGCCAAGGTCTTGCAGGCCGTGAACCAAGGTCTGGACGCCGTCATCGCCTGTCCCACCGGCGTGATCGGTCCCTACGACTATCTTCAGTCCGAGATGGGCACCTTGATCCAGAGCTTCGCGCGCCCCAAAATGCACATGCTCATTGACGGCGCCTATGATTTCGTGGACGTCCGGGACGTCGTCGATGGATTGCTGCGGACGGCCTCACGCGGCAGGACCGGGGAACTCTACATCCTCTCCGGGTTCAACATCCCGTTGACCCACCTACGCCGCATTATCCAGGACCTGACAGGCATCCACACCCCCTCAATGATCGTTCCCTTTGGGCTGGCGAAAGCGGCCGCCAAGATGCTGGAACGATGCTACCGATGGACCGGGCACATCCCCCTGTTCACCACCTATTCTCTGAAGACCGTCCACGAGAACGTCTTCTTCAGCCACGACAAGGCCTCACGGACGTTCGACTATCAGCCGCGTCCGCTGCGCAGGACGCTTCAGGATCTGTTGGCGTGGCACAGACAACCGAAACTCGCCGCCGGGGCTCTCCGAAAAGCAGCGACCTTTTAGACGGTACCCAGGCCGAGATCGCTTAAGGGAAAGAAGCAATCCGCGCAGCCTTAACGAAGATTTGGAGCGTAGTCTTATGACCCGACCGAGTATGTCATCGAAAGCACGAGTATTGACCGCGTTTGCCTCTGAGGAACCTGACCGGGTCCCCATTGACTACAGCGCGAATCCGGGCATCGACCGGCGCCTCAAGGCACACTACGGCCTGCGCCCTGATGATCACGAAGGGCTCCTTCAGGCCCTCGGAGTGGATTTCCGTTATATCAACGCGCCGTACGTGGGGCCGACGCTGCACGAGGACGCACCGGGCGACGTCAAGGTGGACCTATGGGGGATCCATCGCCGCTGGGTCGAACACGAAACCGGGGGCTATTGGGACTACTGCGATTTCCCCCTTCAGGACGCGACGGTGGAAGATGTCGAGGTGTGGCCCATGCCGTCACCGGAGGACTTTGATTACGCGCGGATTCCGGAGCTGTGCGAACGGTATGAGAACTACTGCATCTCCGCCGGCAGCGCCGGGCTGGGGGATATCATCAACAGCACCGGTATGATCTTTCATATGGAGCGCACGCTCATCGGCCTGATGACCGATGATCCCGCCGTTCTCCGCTACATCGACCGGCGGCTGGACACCCTCCACGAAATCACCCGCCGGACGCTGGAAGCGGCGGAGGGCAAAATTGACATGCTGAAATTGGGCGAGGATCTGGGCACGCAAATTGGGCCGATGATCAGCCTCGATCTCTACCGCAAACACTTCCGTCCCCGCCACCAACAATTCGTGGACCTCGGCAAGGCCTTTGACATCCCGGTTATGATCCATACGTGCGGCTCCAGCAGTTGGGCCTACGAGGATTTCATTGAGATGGGGATCTCGGTGGTGGACACCTTGCAGCCCGAGGCCAAGCATATGTCACCGACCTATTTGAAGGAGACTTTTGGCGGTCGCTTGGCATTCCACGGGTGTATCTCCACGGCCGGCCCTGTCGCTTACGGGTCCGTTGAAGAGGTGATCGAGTACGTTCAGGCAACCCTCGACGTGATGATGCCCGGCGGCGGGTATGCCCTGGCGCCGACCCACCAGCTCCAGGATAATTCGCCGGCGGAGAACGTGGTCGCGATGTACGATACGGCGAAGGCGCAGGGGTGGTATTAGGATAACCCTCAGACGCTGAGTCTCAGTCGCCGAAGCGAGGACTCGGCCCGCTTCCGTCGCTGAACTACCAAGACCCCGTGACCCTCACGCGCCCTCCAGCGCGTAGGTCTTGACCCGCTGGAACCGCATCTGGGCATCGGGCACCATCAACGTCAACCGGTCGCACAGGAAGGAGCCGCTGGGCGCGACGTCCTGGACCTCCTCGCAGATCTGCCAACTCTCTTCGAGGGTAACGAACTCCGCGATGGTCATATGCGCCGGGATGTCGCGCCGGCCGTAGACCTTACCGTCGAAGATCGCAGCCTGATGCAAAGCCCGCTTGATCTCGTCGATGGGCGCCTGCGGGGTGATGGGGTACGCGACGCCCGCGTGCTGCCGCGAGGCCAAGGGTTTGTCGTAGTGCAGCGTGAAGGGCGCCATGCGACCGAGAATACCGGCGATCTCGTCATCCAGCTCCGGCGTCATCGGACGGCGGAGAGGATCCGAGACCGAAATGTGGGTCGTACATATGGCAAACCCCTTGGGATCGTATTTGGCCCGCAGGGGATCGATCCGCCCGGCGACCTCAGTAGGCGGCAGGATCAGGATCAACCCGAATCGGTAATCCCTCTGCCACGCTTCCCAATGGGACGTGTCGGTTACATAGGTGACCATGGATTCATCTCCTCGCAAAATAGGGCCCGTTCGCAGTCGGCACTGAAGTGCCGTACTGGGCAAGGCGGTTGCTCACCACCGGCAGGTAGATCGGATGCCCATCGACCAGCAGCGAGACGTCGATGCCGCTCTCAAAGCCGCCGCCGGTCGCCGTGATCGGGATTGTATACCACCGGGCCGCTGCCGCGCCGAGGTGCGTGACGGTCAGGGTGACCGTCTCCGTCAACGCCAGGATCCCGGCACTGAGCGCGGTCGTCAAGTCGGATGAGGCAAATCCCACCGAGAGCGTGACCGAATACGGCAAGTCGGGCGGGTCGAGGCTCAAGGTATAGTGTGCGTCACCGCCCGCCTCAAGGGTGCGGGAGGTGGGGAACGATCGCAGCGTGAAGCCTGCCTCGTAGCGCCCCATATCATACGCCGCCCCCCGCGCGTCGGGGTCGACGCCGAAAGCGTCGAGCAGAGCAAGCAGCGATGCCGGGAGGGACGGGGTGCCCTGGTCGATGGCAGCGCTGGTCCCGGTCAGGTGAAAATCGGGCCAGGAGCCGTCGTAGAGGGCGTGGTCGGTCGGATCGTAGTCCCAGAAGGCGGGATCGCCTGCCAGGCCGCGATCCTCCCAGGGCGTGGCGGCCTGCGCCTCAGTCAGGGTCGCATAGGGCTCCCAGGCCCCGCCCTCCCGGATCACCATCGCGCCGGCGTGCCAGATGCCGCCCTCGTCATAAGGTCGCCAGCCGTTGTTATGGTACAGGTTATGGTCGACGGTGGCGTTGGCGACGCGGCCCTCCGCGTAGCCCATCGAGAGGCCGAATGCCTCATTGTTCACCAGGATGTTGTTGATCACCCGGGTGTCCACCATCCCGTGGGTGTCGTACTGCTCGCCGCCCAGGCTCATCCCGTAGAGCCCGTTGGCGGCGACGTTGTTGACGTAGACCATCCGACCGTCGCGCCACACGCCGTAGAGCAAGTACCCGGTAAAGGCGTTGTTGTAGGCGACGTTGCGATAGACGTGGAGCCCGCTGGCGTGGTCCACGAAGAGACCGTACGCGCCCATCCCGCGCACCTCGCTGCCGTCGCCGCCAGCATAGCGCCCCCGCTGTTCGGAGACGTACGACCACCCGAAGGTATCGCGAAAGACGTTGCCGGTGATCAACACGTCGCGGAAGACGTGGTTATCGGGCGGCGAGCCCCAGAACTTCAGCCCCCCGCAGTCGGTGGTCAGCTGGCACGCTTTCTCGAAGACGTTGTCCTTGATCAGGATCCCGCCGGTCTTGATCTCAGCGGGGTCGAAGTCGTACGATTTGGACGATTGGATCACGGACTTGGAGAACTGCACGCCGTTGTGGGCGATGTGGTGGACGTGGTTATCCTCGAACGTGAGTTGGTTGGCAAAGCTGAACGACAGGCCGATGGCGTTATCGCCGTCGGTGCGGAAGCCCAGGTGGTGGAACTCGTTGTCGCGGATGACGGTGTTCCGGATGCCCGAATGGGTGAACGCGTCGGGATCCGCGCCGTCATCCCACCAGTCGATCAGACGGATGCCCTGGCTGTCGATGTAGGCGACCTCCGAGTCCGCCATCGTGAAGCCATCGATGACGTTGGACGGCGGCTCGCCGGCAGTCACGTCCTGTTCGACGTAGACGCCGTGGTTGGCGTAGCGCACGTGGAGATTGCGCAGCGTGTTGCCGTGGGACTTGTGGGTCGTCCAATTGTGCTGGTAGACCGCACTGTGATTGACCAGCTCGATCGTCAGGCCGTCCAGCGTGATGTGGGAGCGGTTGCGGAGCTTGAAGCCGTGATCCCGGCGGGAGATCTCGATCGCCTGGGAGGCCGGATCGCCCGGCGCCGGCGCCCACAGGTAGAGGTGCCCGGTGGACGTATCGTACCACCACTCTCCCGGGGTATCCAGCAGATAGGGCGTGTTCTCCACGAAGTACTTCGTGCCCCACCCCAGGCCGGGATTGCCGGTGCCGCCGTCGTGCTCGCAGATACGGTCCACGGTGATCCGACCGCTGCCGACGTCGTGGTCGGTGATAAGCCGCCGGTAGTTGTAGTGCCCCTGGAAGGTGTCGATGGCGACCAGCGTCGCCCCGGTCAGGTCGCCGAGGGTGGTCAGGTTACCGGGTTCGATGCCCGGCGGGTCGCTGTCGTCGGTGCGGTCGGTGAGCTGGGTCATCGACCGCTGGGGCAGATCGCAGTGGGGGTCGCTGTCGGTGGGGGGATCGCAGGCAGCGGGCGCCGAGCCGCCATCGGCCGCCCACCAGAACTCGTGGGTCTTCCACTCGGTCGCGACCGCCCAGTCAGGCTCGCGCGCCAGGGGCAATCGGGTGCCCAGCGCCGTCGCCGGTTCCGTCACGGGGGACGTGAACTGGACGAGGAAGCGCGGCGCCTCGGTCAGAGACCAGGCTGAGAGATCGGCGACGTAGATCTGCCCGGGATCGACTCCGGGCGGCAGGCCGATCTCGTCGGCGCTCAACGGGGTCCAGGTAAGGGAGGAGGCGGGCTCGGAGCCGCGCAGGGCCACGGTGCCGGGACCGTTTTCGGCGACGTAGCGCACCGGTTCCGAGGCCGTCCCGTCCAGCGCGGGCCAGACGGTCTCGCGGTAGATGCCGGGCAGGACGTGCACCGTCGTGCCCGGCCCGGCGAGGTCGGCCGCACGCTGGATCGTGCGCAGCGCGCTGGCGGGAGAGAGGCCGTCGTGATTGTCGTCGCCGTGCTCCGCATCCACCCACAGGTCATCCAGACGGGGAACCTGAAACGCCACCTCGTCAAAGAGGATCGTACCTGACGGTTCGCTGGTGTTGGTGCGGGCCTTACCGAGATAGACGATGTCCCCATAGGGATCGGGATGAACGACGGTCGCGTCGTCGTACCGCACCAACGCCCCGTCGACCCACACCGCCACCCAGGCATCGATGCGGTACCCCAGCGTGATCTGCTGCCAGCCATCGATCAGCGCGAAGGCGTTGTCATCATCATAATGGCGGTTGCCCTCCTCGTCGACGGGCCAGGCCAGATAAGCCTGGTAGCCCTGCCCGGGCGGGCGGCGCACGTAGAGCGCTGCCAGGGGCGGCCACCAGTCCTCGCTGTTGACCACCTCGGCGACGGACAGCGAGGTGTCGGGCGGCCACCAGTTGGGATCCGGTTCCGGCAGGTCGACCCCGTTGGGGTTGAACCAGAAGGTCAGGTAGCCCTCCTCCGCTCTGGCGACGCCGGTCTGGTAGAGATAGGCCGCGTCCGCGCTGACAGGGACGGAGAGCCCCGTCGAGTTGCGGACGCCGCTGCCGGGAGCCAGCGTCGGGCTGGGGGGTGAGGACACCTGCCATGTGTCCAACGTCCCGCTTTCGAAGTCATCCGCCAGGATATCCCACACCGGTGGGATCACGGGGGCCGCCTGGGCGGGCAGCGCCCGGAGCCCCAGGCATACGCCCAGGGTCACGACAAGCAACCGAACGATGCAGCGTGGTAGATCCATGACGTCCTCCTCGACGCGGTTTTCATGTGAAGGCAGCATCCCATCCCTCGTCCATACTATAGGTCACATTCCCCTGGGGTCCAGACCGTCGTTGGTGCCCCGATTTTGCCCTATGATGGTTCGACTACGGGGGGGCAATGATGATTTGAGGCCTGTTCGTGAAACCCGGTGCAATGCACTTGAATCTTGAAGGGGGTTTGTAAGCTTTTTCGTTGTTCAACGTTGCGGGTTGTTGATGGTTGTGTGCGGGAGTGCATCGCACCTAGCATCAAGCATGGGGTGCGGTATCGAATTGCGTCCTCGATTGACTGTTGGTACAATCGGCGGTAGGAAGCATGACTGCCAACCCAAGGAGAGGGCAATGGACAGTTTCGCGCTTAAGCGATCGTTGATCATCGCGGCCGTTCTCTGTCTCTTGCGGATGGGGCCTATGCCCGTCGCGGCCTCGGACCTCTGTCCGCCGCTGGCTCCGTCTGACGGTCCATACGTCACCGTGTCCACCGTCGGCGAGCTGCAAGCGGCGGTCAAGGCAGCGGCAGCGGGTGATACGATCCGGATCGCCGCCGGGACCTACCCCCTGGAGGAGGCCCTCTGGGTGACGCAGGACGGCGTCACCCTCCGGGGCGCGACCGGAAACCGCGATGACGTCATCCTCGACGGGGGCGGGATGCTCACCTGGGATCTGACGCACGTCATCGCTATCGCCGCCGACGACGTAACGGTGGCCGACCTGACCATCCGCAACGGCGACGAACACGGGGTCTCCGTCCAGGGCAGCGATCGGCCCACGCTCTACAACCTGCACATCCTCGACACGGGCTACCAGTTGGTCAAGGTCAATCCCGTGGGCGACGGCAGTGAAGACGGCGTGCTGGCGTGCTCGCGCCTGGCATACACGACGACCTCGCCGGAGGATTACACCAACGGGATCAGCGCCCACAACGCCCACCGCTGGACCGTGCGCGACAACACCTGGATCCGGATCCGCACCCCGAACAACATTCCGGCACCCACCATCCTCTTCTGGTCCGGATCCACAGACACCGTGGTCGAACGCAACCACCTCATTAACTGCTACCAGGGCATCGCCTTCGGCAATGCCTCCGACGACGACCGCCCGAGTCACAGCGGCGGGATGGTACGCAACAACATGATCACCGCCTCGTCGCCCCACGATTCGCTGGTCGAGATGGTGTACGCCACAGGCTGGCTGGTCGCCCATAACACTGTCATAGGCGTGAACCCGGCAAGTGGTCTGACCTGGTTGGTAGAGGCACGGTTTGACGGCACAAACGGCACCTTCGCTTACAACCTGACCAATATGGCCGTCATTAATCGAGACGGCGGCGACGCCACACTGACGGGCAACGTCACGAACGCGCAGCCCTCGTGGTTCGTGGACGCCGCCAACGCCGACCTGCACGTGATCTCGCCGACACGCCAGGTCATCGACCGGGCGGGGGCGCTGGCCCAGGTGCCCGCGGACATCGACGGCGACGCGCGACCCGCCGGGCCCGCCCCCGACGTCGGCGCCGATGAATACGTCGAACCGCCGATCCTGACGCCCCGCGTCTACCTGCCGCTCGTCCTGCGGTGACGATGCTCACTCACGAGACGCTTTCCCTCATAACAAGGAGATAACAATGGCCGACGAACGAACCCTAAAACAACGCATCCACGACGTCGATGCGCTCAACATCGGGTGGGCCTCCCTCACGATGTCCCATGACGATCTGGTCGCGGCGCTCAGCCAGGAGGCATACGACCTCGTCTTCGTGGACGCCCAGCACGCGCCGTACGACGAACACGCGCTGATCGCCTTCTGCGCCACCGCGGCCGAGGTCGGCGTGCCGCCCCTGCTGCGGATCCGGCACACCCGGCTCGCCTTCCTCGCGGGCAACTACGCGGACCTCGGACCGCTGGGCATTCTCGTGCCGATGGTCGAGCACGCCGCGACGGTGGAGGAAGCCGTCGCGAACTTCTACTACCCCCCGCTGGGCAAGCGCAGTTGGGGGCCGATCCACGGGTACGGGCGGGATGGGATCGAGGAACGGACGGCGTATGGGGCGTGGTGGAACGACCACGGCATCCTGGCGCTGCAGATCGAGACGGTCGCGGGGGTCGCCAACGCGCGCGAACTCGCCGTGCCCGGCTTAGATCTGATGCTCTTCGGCGGCAACGATCTGAGCTTCAGCCTGGAGGCGCATCCTGACAGCCCCTATGCAAGCGTGGCGGCGTGCTGGCACCAGGTCGAGGCGGCAACGGCGGGCACCGGCGTGCGCGTCGCATCCGGATTTCTGCCGTATGGGCGTTTTGAACGCGCAAAACCGGGATAGGAGAG
>DAOTTS010000239.1:0-21372 GCA_034437735.1 Anaerolineae bacterium | reverse complement strand
ACTGCTCATAGCCCCCGTCCTCGGGGGCGGTCTTCAAAATGAATGAAGAAACTTTTACGGAGTTACTTAGCGATCCCCTTTGAGTGGAAAAGACAAAAGGCTGCATTGCTACGGTGGGACGCTTCTGATATACTACGTTTAGGTGTCGTTGTGCTTATACCTTTCTCCCAGCGCTGGTTGTCGTTCACTTCACTGATCGAGGTCACAATGATGGATTTACGCTCATTTCTCACCGAACTCGATGAGGCCGGAGACCTTCTCCACATCACCGATACGGTGTCACCGACGTTTGAGGTCGCTGCCCACATCGCGCGCCGCGATGGGACGCCGATGCTCTTCGAATCGCTAGCGGGTTATCCGGACTGGCGGCTGGCATCCGGCTACGTGGCCCAGCGCGCACACTTCGCGCGGGCCCTCGCCTGCGACGTCGCCGATCTGATTCCCCGGCTGGCCGATGCGCTGGCCCACCCGCAGCCGGCACTTGAGGTTGAAACCGCACCGTGCCAGGAGGTCATCGAGCCGGAGGTCGATCTCCGGCGGATTCCCATCCCCCGCTACCATCCCGAGGACGGCGGCCCCTACATTACGGCCGGCGTCGCCGTCATCACCGATCCCGAGTATGGATGCAATCTCTCGTTCCACCGGCTGATGCGCATCGGGAAAGATCGTCTGGTCGGGCGCATCGTGGAGCGAAGGGGCACCGACACCGCGTGGCGAAAGTACCCCGAGGGGCTGCCCATGGCCGTCTGCATCGGTCTCCCCCCCCAGGTGCTGCTCGCGGCGGCGCTGTCGCCGGACAAAGGCGTCGACGAGATGGCTATCGCCCAGACCATGGCCCCCACGCCGACGATCAAGGCTCTTACCCTTCCTTTGCAGATCCCCGCCGCTTCGGAGTTGGTGCTGGAGGGCATCCTCACCCACGAGTTTGCGACGGAGGGCCCCTTCCCGGACCTGACGGGAACGATGGATGGGACGCGCGAGCAGCCGATCTTCAAGGTAACGACGGTGACGCACCGCCGGTCCCCCATCTTTCACGCCCTGCTGCCCGCCGGTCGCGAGCACAAGAACCTGATGGGTATGCCCCGCGAGCCCTCGATCTTCGCCGAGGTCAACCGCGTCACGCGATGCACCGGCATCAGCATCACACCGGGTGGGTGTTCGTGGCTCCACGCCGTGGTTCAGATCGATCCCCAAGGCCCCGACGATGCGAAGCGGGCGATCGAGGCCGCGTTCCGAGGGCACAGCTCCTGCAAGCACGTCGTGGTTGTGGATACGGACGTGAACCTTTACGATCCCCATGACGTCGAATGGGCCATCGCGACCCGCTTTCGCGCGGACCGCGACCTGGTCATCCTGAACGACCAACCGAGTTCCAGCCTGGATCCTTCGGCACGTCAAGTGCCGGGCGAGAAGGCCCGGACAGCCAAGATGGGTTTGGATGCGACCATACCTTGGGGTGCATCCCGGGCCGGTTATCTCCGCGTCCACTATGAAGGCGATGCGTAAGCCAATTGAGGAGGGACCTATGAACTTTCTAAATACCGTCAATCGGGTGTTCATTGTCATTCTGTGTCTGGTGTTGATGGTCGCCCTGACCACACTCTTCCTGATACCTCACGAGGTTTTGATCCGCCTGGGCGAGTGGATGGCGCAGTGGGGGCATTATTTCCTCAGTCGATCCCCGTGGGCCCGCCTGGGCATCGGCGTGGTGCTGGCCCTGATCGTCGACTTGGGATTAGCCCTCGTGATCTTCCTGGAGGTCAAACGGAAGCGGAAGCGATACATCCGGGTCCAACAGGCCGCAGGCGGGATGGTCAACATCAGCATCGACAGCGTCGTCGAACAGCTGAAGTACAAATTAGATCCGGTGACAGGCGTCGTCGAGGTGAAACCCAACATCAAAGCCAAGGGGGACAAAGTCCAGGCAGTGGTGGACGTCACCGTGACCAAAGGGCACAACATTCCGACGATGGCCCAACAACTCGTGCAGGAGGTCAAGACCGCCCTGGCCCAGGATCTAGGGCTGGAGGTCGCCGGTGACCCCGAAGTTCGCATTCGCGTCCACCCCAAAGCGGAGGGCGCACCATCAAGCCCGGTGCGTTCCGACGAAGTCCTGGCAACTGAGAGCAAGCCGGGAGAGGAAACAGAGCCGGGGGAAGAGGTCGCCCCGCCGCCCATCCCCAGCGTGGCACCGGTCCTTCCAGAGTCCGGAGCGGACGTGCAGCCGGATCGCCCCTCGGAGGGTGAGAACGACGCGTGAACGAGATAACGGAATTAACCCCGGAGGCGCTGATGGAGGCGCTGATCTTTGCCTCTCCGCGCCCGGTGCCCGTGGAAGAGTTAGCCAGTGCGACGGGTCTCTCGGACGAAGAGGCCCAGACCGCGCTGGCCCAACTGGAGACCCGGCTGGAAGACCGGGGGCTGCGCCTCCAGCGATCCCGGGGACGGATTCAGCTCGTCTCCGCACCCGAAGCCGCACCCTATATCGAGGCGCTGCTGGAGCTCAACGTAGACCTCCGGCTGTCCCAGGCTGCGATGGAGACCCTAGCCATCGTGGCTTACGCGCAGCCGGTGACCCGACCCCAGGTCGAATCCATCCGAGGCGTGGGCAGCGACAGCACGCTGCGGACATTGCTCTCCGCCGGGTTGATCGAGGATATGGGGCGGGCGGAGACGCTGGGCCGCCCTATTCTTTATGGAACCACGTTCGAATTTCTACAGCAGTTCGGCCTGAAGGAGCCCGGTGATCTTCCGCCCCTGCAACCCACGTCAGAACAGGACGAAGGCGATGCGGAATCACCGTCCCCAGGCTAATCCAAGCCCGCATAAGCCCGGTCCGCCGGCCAACGAAGGGGCTTTCTTGCCAGATGGAGGCATCCAAATCAGGACGTGACAACGTGACGTGGACCCCCACCCATCTCCGCACCTCCGGAGGGCGACGCCGGCTCCTCCTCGTGCTCCTCGGCGTCGTTCTGATGATCGCCGCAACGGCCCCCCAGGCCGGCGCACAGACCTCGCCCAGTACAATCAGCGTCTACTACATCGGGGCGGAGGATCAGATCGCGGTATCAATCAACGAATCCCGTCCCTACCTAGTCCGGGTCGACCAACCCGAGTTAGCGCAGGTACTGGTCATCAATAACGTCCCCCTCACCGAGGAGACTGCGGCCTACTTCGGACAGAGGGTCCAGGAGGAAGCGATCGGCCTGGTGCTCTTCTGCGGTCCGCTTTTCCCGCAGCGTCCCGAGGCCCTGCGCCCCCTGTTAGGTATGAGCTCGTTTGGGCTTGGGAGCACGGTACGAAGTACGGATCTGAGTATCAGTGATGAGGTCGACCCCTTACAAGAGGCAATGGCATGGGGATCGACGCCGGAGCTGCAGGCGCGCACCGTGATCTCCAATCCGAATCTCCTGAAACCCATTCTCGTCTCTGAGACCGGCACTAACATCCTGAGCCGTCTGCGCGGCCGGGATGCCCGGCAGGTTTTGATCGTCGGTCCCTGGCTGGAATCGAGCACAAATCAAGCGTTGACTCAATGGGCCTATTTCCGCTACATGATCTACCGTCTAATCGCAGATGCAGCCAACGTCACGCGCCCCCTCTCGTTTGCCGACTATCCTCTCTCCCCGGTCCCGCGCCCCCAGGTCCGTTGGGCGATTGCCGGGATCGGAGGCACCCTGGTCATCGGCGTTATGGGGCTGTTCTCTGCAGCCCGGCGCCGTCTCTTCCTCAATCCCCCCCAGGAACCAGGCCTCGGCCGGCCCGGCGACAGCCGGACAGGCGCAGAATCCCCAACGTTATGGCAGCGCGTCGGCTTTCACCGTCCCCTGACCGGCCTGCTCACGCTCTTTCCGATCGGGCTGGCGCTCTTTCTCCCTCTTGCGGTCTTCAACCTGAGGACCGTGCCGGAGGTTCTACTTCCCAACGAGCAGACCCTGACCAACTGGCAGCAGGTCGGCGAGTGGATGACCATCATCGCGCTGTGTTTCGACGCGGGCGTAGGCGTAGCCGTCGTCTACCACTTCAGCATCCATCGCATCCATTATCCGGAACAGTCGCTGCGATTCTTCCAATTCTACGTATGGTGGCAGCTTCTAAGCGGCGTCGTCCTCGCAGGTCTGGTCGTCCTGGGAATGGTGACCGTCCTTCACCGCACGAGCATCGCTCACCTGATGTATCACATCCTGGTCTGGACGACGCTCCAAGTCCCCGGCTTCTTTGGCGTCTTCGGTTTCTTCTTCCGGGCGATCCAGCGCTTTGATCGAGAGCAGCTTTTGCGCCTGGCGGAGATGGTAGGTGTCGTCGCGTGTCAGGCCATCAGCGTCACACTCTTCAGTGCGTGGGGGGAGACCCAGCCGGCGATCGGGCGGGCCCTAGGCGGTGCGATGGGATTAGGCATAGGGATTTACGCGGCCCGCGCCTTGACGTTTGTCCTGGGTGTGGCGCTCTACAAACAAGCAGGCTATCCCCTGTCCGTGATGATGCGACCAAATTATCGCGGCGACATCGTGAGCCGGACGCTGAGCTTCGGACTTCGACGCACGGCAGGTACCCTGGCCCTCACCCTGAGCTCCCTGTTCACGATCCGCTGGCTCGCAGGCCAGCTCAGCGAACAGAGTATCACCTACCCCCATTGGAGGGCACTTTTCACGGCGCTATGGGCCTACGAACTCCTCCTGTGGGGTCTAGGACAAAGTCTGGTTCCGGCGATGGCTCAAGTCTCAGCGCTGGACTATCGCACCTTACTCCGGTATTATGTGAGCCAGGCGATGCGTTACGGCGTCGGGCTCAGCCTTTTCCTGATAAGCGTGTTAAGCGCCATCGGGCCCGCAATATGGCTGGAACTGCTGGAGCTTCCAGCCTCGGCGGGGACCTGGCTGCTTCCAATTCTGGGGTTGGGCGCGGCCCGGTGGCTGGTCTGGTTACCTCATCGGGCCCTGGAGGCCGGGGGGCGTCCCGGTTTGAGCTCGCTCGTCATGCTGGTCACCCACGCCTTACGGGTGATCGGCACCGTTATGATGACACCCCGCTGGGGGTTGAAGACGGTTTTCATCGTCAACGCAGCGGGATTGGCCGTGGAGATCATACTTGCATGGATCCTGATGCACCGCCTGATCGTGCGGATCAAGCTCAACGTCTGGCAGACCTGGATTGCACCTTTAGGGAGCGCCTTTCTGCTCTATCAAGGTGTGAGTCTGGTGATCGGTGAGGTCGAGGGAGCCTCTCTGTGGATGAACGTTGCGGGGTACACCGTGATGATGATCGTAGCACTTCCGATCTTTGCAGCCTTGACGGCGCTGCTAGGAGGTTGGGATCGTGGCAGCCTGCGGGACTTGGATCGCGCCGTCCATCTCTGCCACGTGAGCTATCCCTTGAGCTGGCTCACCCTCCAACTGACACGGTTCGCGGCCAGTCTCTCCCCCCTCCACGGACGATTTCCCATCTCCATCTACGCGCTGGCCGAGGAGGAAGCAGAGGCGCTGACGCACGCGCGCACGTCATCAGACTGACCATCTGCCTTATCGAATCAACCCCAAACCATCAAAAAAGCACCATCGTCTAATTGCAAGGAGGCACGACATGCGAAACCGAGCACTATGGATTGGACTCGTATCAGTTCTTATGATCGTAAGTTTAGGCTGCGGACTCATGGATATCATCGGGCAGATGACCTCCCCGACGGCAACGGCCGTACCGGCAGATACGGCAACGCCGGTCCCCTCCCCAACCCAGGAAGCAGATACCCCACCAACCGCGACGAGTACGCCCAAGGCAGACAAGATGCCGGTTCAGAAGGCGACTTCGACGCCTGAACCCGATCCGGGGTCAGAGGCGACATCGGACGGAGCCACCCTGGAAGTTCTCAATGCGTCGGGTATGGATGTGTGGTATCTCTTCGTCGCCCCGACCGAAGAGGATATGTGGGGGGACGATCGGCTGGGAGACGATATCCTCTTTGCCGGCGACACCACAGTCGTTGAGGGGTTACCGCCGGGTCTGTACGACGTCCAGGCACTCGGTGAGGAGGAAAACGTCATCGAGACCGTCTGGGAGGTCGACCTCACCGGGGACTCCAGCCTGACGCTGACCGGACAAGCGGCCCTTGAGGTCAACAACATGACGGACGTCGCCATCGAAGAGCTGCTCGTCTCGCCCGTAGAAGCCGATACGTGGGGCGACAATATGCTCGTGGACGCGATCCCTGCATGGGAGACAACGACCCTCGAAGGTCTATCTCCGGGGTGGTACGATTTGAAGGCCCTCGACGCGACGGGCGAAACCATCGAAGCTGTCTTCCAGATCGAGTTGACGGGCGAGAGTTTCTGGAATGTCACGGGGAAAGTCCCACTCCCGGATAACGCCACGCTCCGGTTCGAGGATGCCTTTGACGACAACCGCAATAGCTGGGGGGAAGTCGAGACCGACGAGGTCAAACACTACGCGCCCTCGGACGGCACGTATTGCACGGACATCAAGGTCGCAGAGCTGACCGCATGGGAGTGGTACGAGCCGTTCAGAACGGACGAGTTCGTCGCCGAGGTTGCCTGTCAGATCGAGGAAGAAACCGATGCGACATGCGGCCTGGGATTCGGCCCAGATGGGGACAACCTGTATTGGTTTGAGGTCTCCCCTTTCGAGCAGACGTACGCGCTCTTCCTCCTGCTCGACGATGAATGGCAGGAACCGCTGGTCGACTGGACGGTCTCCAAGAACATCTCCGACCTCGGTTGGAACATGCTCAGTATGGAACGCGTCGGCGACACGGTCTCCATCTACGTGAACGGGATAGGATTGGCCGACGTGGAGGAGACGACGCTCGACGAGGGGCGCATTGGGATCGGTGGCGCCTCGTATAACGATCCCGGCATCACCTTCTGCCTGGACAATCTGAGGGTCTGGGAACTCGAGTAAGGGCTGGAAGCACGAGGGTCGGAAAGTTGTATCCTTGCGAACCTTAAGGATCGACCAAACGGATTGAGGACCCCTAATCGGTCGATGAGGTCCGGCGGTGGACGGTGACCCGAGCGCCGTCCACCCGGACCCGATCTCCGGTGTGGATCTCCCGGATGGGAAGGCGATCGACCATCGGCACGTCCCCAATGATCGCCCCCACCGCGACGATCGGTTCGCTATCCGCGTTAAGGATGGCCGCCGGGGCCAGCCCATTGACGGCTAACTGGTAGATCACGTACGAGCCCACGGTGCTCCCCTTCCCAGTTGGGAAGACCAGCACCTTGCCCGCAACGGACGCCCCCTCCAGGGGGTGCCCACGCTCGGTGACCCGGCCTGTCTCGCCATCGACACCGCCCAGGAAGCCGATAGGCTCCGACGTGACCAACGCCTCGGCCTCGGCCTGCCCGGCCTTGATCACCCGCCCGGCAAAGACTCTCTTCGCCTCGCGCATCCTACCATCTCCCCCGGCGCGCGGCCTCGACACACCGGGATAACGGGCCGAAACGCACCCCGACGCCGGCCAGATTTCGCAGATAGTACGCCGCCTTCGCCGACGGCGTCGCCACCTGATGGAAACCCAAATCCCGCATCGGTGCAATCGCCATGCAGGCATCGGCGAAGATTCGCCCCCCGGCAGCCTCGATCACCGCACGCCACCCCTGTTCGTCCGCGGCCTCGGCGACCGGTCGTGCACAGGTGATCCAAAGGGGAATGCGCAGGGTGATGCCCTCGACGGCCCTCGCGACCCGCGCAATCTCGGCGAGCGACGCGTGCGGGCACCCGACCCACACAAGATCCGGCGTCCCCTCCTCGTCATTCAGCATCGCATAGCCGGGCGCCAGATCCGCCACGGCAAGGGTGGCCCCCAACGGCGCTGTCATCCCCGGCGCTTCGGGGGTAAGGCCCGGCACGTGATAGAGGGCAACGGCACCCGTGGCCGCCATCGCAGCGCCCAGGGCCTTGAGCTTCTCCTCGACGAGCGGATCCCGTCGACCGAGGTCCAACCCCACAAAGCGCGGCACCGGCGACCCACTCACGCTGCCAGCCTCCCGGCCCACGACCGCCCCCAAGGCGCTGTAATCCGCCGGCGAATCCAGGGAAACCTCAACCTGCACCTGCAACGTCGGCGTCCGGTTGGCGTCCACATGCATCCCATACGCCCCGGTGCGACCGGTCAATGCGGCGGCGATGGCACCGGGGCCGCCCTCACGGTTGGTCCGGGCGCCCAGGACGCTGTTGGCGAAGGAGACGGCCGAGGACTCGGCCCAAGCTACGTGGTCGCCGGGTGCCGGCCGGGTGCCGATAAGATAGGGGGTACAGGTGGGAATCGGCGCCCCCCGGCCAACGCCCATCTGGGCGAAGGCCTCGACGACGGCGCGCTGCTTCTCGGCGAACGAGGGATCGAATCCCTGCGCCTGCCACACCTGCATATCCATCGCGGTGGGATTGAGCGTTGTCGGCACCCGGACAGAGGCCCCCGCGTCACGCCACTGCTGCAAGAAATCGAGCCCCGCCGCGCCGATGTTCCGATACGAGACCCCAGAGATCTGAACACTTTTGACGGGCACCAGCCGCTCGGCGCCGTAAATGCGCGCCAGCGCCACCACGATCTCCATCGCCCGCCGGGTGGCGGGACCGTCCTCACCCTGGAGCCAGGCGCGTTCTTGATCGGTGAGATTCACCTCAACCTCCGGCCTTCGAATCGAGAGCCCGAGCGGCGAGAGGCATCCTGCGCCAGGCATCCCGAACCTGGGCGCGGGTCTGCGCAAGCGTCCCCTCCGTCTCAATCACAAGGTCAGCCTGGGCCAGCTTGAGGGCCTGCGGATTTTGGGCCCGCAGACGCGCCTCGGCATCCTCACGGCTCATGCTGCGAAGGCGCACCAGCCGCGCACGTTGGGTGGACGCCGAGCACGTGGTCACCCAGATTGCGTCGTATCGATCGGCCATCCCGCTCTCCAGCAGCTTGATCGCCTCAACGACGACGACCGGCGCGCACGACTGTTCAATCCGGGCATCGATGCTCCGAATAACCGGAGGATGGATCAAGCCCTCCAACGTCCGCAGCGCCTCGTCATCATTGAAAACGATCCGCCCAAGTCGACGACGATCGATGGTCCGATCCTCACGGAGAATCTCGGTGCCGAACGCCGCAACCACGTCGTCGTAAGCGGGTCCATCGGGCTCGACGACCTCGTGGGCAACACGGTCAGCATCGATGCGCTCGGCTCCGAGCGCCTCCAACATCCGCCCCACGGTGCTTTTACCCGTGGCGATGTTTCCGGTCAGGCCAATCGTATACGGTGACGACGTGTCCTTTTCCCAGTCCCCCATCAGTCCCCCTGGCCCTCAACAGCCTCCGAGAGCTCCGGAAGCCGGTCCGCGACCTCCGCCCACCGCTCCAACAGCCGGTCGACTTTGGACTCCACCTTCTGATATTCAGCGCCCAACTTAGAGACCTTCCCCACGTCCTGCTCGCGCCCGGCGGCTTCCAGGGCCCCGGTCAACGTCTCCATCCGCGCCTCGTATTCGTGGATCCGAGCCTCCAGGCTGTGAAGCTCCTCCTGCTGGCGGGCAAGACGCCGCTCCCGCTCGCGCTGGGCGCGTCGCTGCGCCTCCCGGCGCGCGCGGGCTGCGTCCTCCTGCCGGCGCTCCGCTACGACCGAGGGGCGCTCCGACCGATGCCAGGTTTGGTACTCGGCGTACCCTTGGTTGAAGCGGTGCATCGTCCTCTCGTCGATGGCCCATACCTTGTCGGCAACCGCACGGATCAGGTAACGATCGTGGCTGACCATCAGCGTCGAGCCGTTGAAGTCCCGGATCACCTCCTGCAGGATCTCCTGAGAGTCCACGTCCAGATGATTGGTCGGCTCATCCAAGAGGAGGAAGTTGGCCTTCTGGAGCGTGAGAAGCGCCAGGGCCACACGCGCGCGCTCGCCCCCCGAGAGCACGCTGACATCTTTGAAGACCGTGTCCCCCCGGAACCCATATCGAGCCAAGAAGCTCCGCGTCTCAGCGATGGAGACCATCCCCCCATCGAGCAGCGTCTGCAGGACCGATCGTCCCGGTTGAAGGTGATCCTGAATCTGGGCAAAATAGCCAATCCGGACCGCTGCCCCAATGCGAACGCGTCCGGCCAACGGCTTGATTTCCTTCAGGATCGTTCGCAGCAGGCTGGTCTTTCCCGAGCCATTTGGCCCGACCAGGGCCACGCACTCCCCGCGACGAAGCTCCGCCTCCTCCACGTCAAGCAAAGGATCGTCCGGTTCATAACCGACCTGCAGGTCGTAAAGGCCGAGGACCAGATCCCCACTTCGCATGGTCGTCTGGAGATCGACGTGAATCTGCGGGTTATCGCGTACAGGTGCGATCTCCTCCAGATGGTCGAGCCGTTTCAATCGCCCCTTGGCCTGGGAGGAACGCTGACCCGCCATATACCGGCGAACATAGTCCTCCGTCTCCTCAATCAGAGCTTGCTGAGCCTCATACTGTGCCTGTCGCTGGGCCCTCCGCGCCTCGCGCTGCCGGTGATACGCGTCGTAGTTGCCCCGATATGTCTCGATCCGTCCCTGGGTCAGCTCCCAGACCCGGGTCGCGATCGTGTTCAAAAAGGCCCGATCGTGGGCGACCACAATCATGGTCCCCTGCCATCCCTTGAGTTGATCCTCCAACCACTCAATCCCCGCCAGATCCAGGTGATTGGTCGGCTCATCCAGGAGCAGAATATCGGGTTTCTCGAGGAGCAGACGGGCTAACAGAGCGCGCGTCTTCTGCCCACCGCTGAGATGAGCGACCGGCTGGTGGAACTCGGACGTCTCAAAGCCCAAGCCCCCTAAGACCTGGCCGATCCGAGCCTCATAGGTGAAGCCGCCGGCCCCTTCGAAGGCCTCCAGCCTGCGCCCATACTGCGCGATCGCCCGCTCGCGTTCGGTCTCATTCGAGGAGGCCATCGCCTGCTCCAACGCCCGGAGCTTCCGCTCCTGGGCCTGAAGATCGGCAAAGACCGCCACCATCGCCTCCCAGAGCGTCCCACCGGGATCGAAGTCCGACACCTGAGGAAGGTAGCCTAAGCGAACATCCCCGGCTTTGTGGACCGAGCCCGCATCCGGATACTGCCGACCGGCCAGGACGTCAAGCAGGGTACTCTTCCCACTTCCGTTGATGCCCACCAGGGCGACCCGCTCTTCCTCGTAGAGGGTAAAGGAGAGATCGGCGAAGATATCCTCTCCGCCGAAGTACTTACTGAGCTTTGATGCGGTTAACAGCGCCATACATGGGTATTATACCAGAATTCCACGTCTGCATAGATTCAGGTGCCTTTGCGAAGTCGTTGCACCGCCAGAGCTCAAAGGTCTTCGGGGAGCATATGTGAAAGCAGTTCGTCGTCTGAGACCTTTGATCGCTTTGCGTGATCGCGGCACGTCAGCTTGTCCGGATAGGGACCCACAGTATAATGAATCCGTGTAAGCAAACGACAATAGAGAATCAATCGCACCAGCGAATCTCCGGTTGAGCATTGCATCTCCTTGTGCAAAGCGAGAGGGAACACAGGGGGGTACCCAACAACGAACGCCCAAATTCATAGCAGCCCAAGGATAACTATGATCACAGATACTAAAGATAGGGTCGGTTGTGAGCAGCGTAAACTATCTCATCGATAAAACATTAGGTAGATATAAGATCCTTGAACATATAGGCCACGGCGGCATGTCCGAGGTCTATAAGGGGAAACAGATCCAACTCGATCGGTGGGTCGCCGTCAAGGTCCTGCACCCCTTCCTCGCCGATGATGAGGGCTTCGTCGTTCGCTTTCGCCGTGAGGCGCGCATTGTAGCCACACTCCGTCACTCCAACATCGTCCAGGTCTTCGATTTCGACTATAACGAGGACTTGGACATCTACTACATGGTAATGGAGTACATCGACGGCCCAACGCTGAAGTCTTTGATGTCGGAGGAGCCTCTGACCCCAGAGCGAGCGGCAAGCATCGGGGCTTCGGTCGCCGACGCCCTCGATTACGCCCACGCCAGAGATATGATCCACCGGGACATCAAACCGGCGAACGTGATGTTCATCGACGACGAACAGCCAGTCCTCACCGATTTTGGAATCGCCAAGATGCTGAACCTGACAGGGCTGACCGCCAGCGGTGCGATGGTGGGCACACCGGCGTATATGGCCCCCGAAGTAGGCATCGGGAAGCCCGGCACGGCCCAGGCGGACATCTATTCCCTGAGCGTGATGATCTACCAGATGCTGACCAACAACCTGCCGTTTGATTCCGAGACACCTATGGGCATGGTGATGCAGCACATCAACGACCCGCCGCCGCCGCTCTCGACGTTCCAGGACGCCATCCCACCGGCCCTGGAGTCCGTCGTCCTCCGCGCCCTGAAAAAGGAGCCGGCCGACCGCTATGCCCGCGCCGGGCTGTTCGCCTCGGCCCTGCGCGAGGCCGTTGGGCTCCAGCCCATCACAGCGCCGACTCAGCCCACCGAGGCACCGGCCTCTCCCAAAGCCCCAATCCGAGAATCCGATATCGTGAGCAGAGCTCAGGCACGCCTGGTCGCACGCGAACCCGAGGACGTAGCCCCACACACAGACGACACACCTGCGGAGGCGGCTCAAATTCCCGAAGCGGATGACGCGGAACGCGATCTAACAGAGGATCACGACCCCATCGGCGAGCTTCTGACACCGAGTGATGAACTTGCCCAGCGCGAACCCGGCCTATTGAATTGGGTGGGAAGCGGGCTGGCAGCGCTCCTGATCCTTGCCGTGATCACCTTCGCGATTTGGCTTGGCGTTGGGGGGGAGATCCCCGCCTCGTTGACGGCGATGATGTCGAACGCCGCCGGCCTGGCCTCCCCCGATATCACCGAGGCCCCGGTCGCAAGCCCCACACCGGCGCCCACCGAGGTCTCTACGTCCACCCCCTCCCCCACACCAACCGAGACGGCAAGCGACGCCGCGATGGCGGCCCTCCCCACGGCGACACCTCGGATCATCCCGACGGTGACGCCCACCCCCGTCTGCAATCCCATCGTGAGGGTTGACAAGGTGTGGATCGTGCCGGACGAGACGGTGCCCCCCGGCACCTCGGTGATCGCCTACGTGACACTCGAAAACTCGGGCTCGTGCCCGTGGCCTAAGGGCGCTCAATTCGCCCTATCCTCCGGGGAGGCGTTGAGCGCACCGACGTCCTACGTGGTCGGCGCGCTGGCTCCCAAGGAAATGGTCCAGGTACTGCTTCCGATGCAAGCACCGGAGGAACTGGGGACGTACACCTCGATATGGCGGGTGCTGCGTGCCAACGGCCCGGCCTTCGGCGGTGATGCGGTCATTGAACTCACCGTCGAGGACATCCCGGCATTCACACCGACCCCGGTCACAGAGAATGAGATCGTGACGGCGACCCCGGCGCCCCTGGAGGTGCAACCGCCCGAGATCATCGAGTGGTCGGAGGATCAGGATCAGAACCTCTGGTCCGGCACCCTGAAGCTGCAGGCCACCGGTGGTACGGGCAATTACCGCTTTTACCGTAGCGAGATCCGCGAGGACACTGAGATCCGCGATGGGACGCTGCGTTTCGAGGAGACACGATGCAAGCCGTTGCGCCTGGAAATCTGGACACTCTCGGGCTCCGAGACCCTAAATTGGCAAGGTGAAGTTGCGTATCCAGACTCGGAGACATGCCCCTAAGGGTCTGTAAAAGAACAAGTTCCCACACCGACGCCCCCGAGGACGGGGGCTGGAAGCGTTATAGTCGGGACGTTATATTTTTACGAACCCTAAGGAGGGAACCCAAATGCTAGAAAGACAGCAGGAGATGGTCAATCTTATCAAACGTCGTGGCATCCGTGACAAGCGCGTCCTTGATGCTATGCGGGCGGTGCCGCGCCACGAATTTGTGCCCGAACGGTTCAGCAATCGTGCCTACGGGGACTTCCCCCTATCGATCGGGGAAGGACAGACGATCTCCCAGCCCTATATCGTGGCGATGATGACCGAAGCCTTGGATCTGGAACCGGGCGATCGGGTGCTCGAGATTGGCACGGGCTCCGGCTATCAAGCTGCCGTACTAGCCGAGATGGGGATGGAGGTCTACTCCATTGAGCGGGTCCCAGAGCTGTACGAACGCACCCACGACCTTCTCGATCGATTGGGCTATGACGTTCACATGAAGCTGGCCGACGGCTACGAGGGGTGGCCCGAGCACACACCCTACGACGGGATCATCGCAACCGCGGCTCCCCAAGACGTTCCTCCCCCATTGATCGAACAGCTTAACCCCGAGGAAGGTACCCTGGTCATCCCGGTCGGCCAACCGTACGGATTCCAGAACCTGCTGAAGCTCATACGCCACGGCGAGGAGACCGAGCGCCGCAACCTGGGCGGCGTGGCCTTCGTGCCCTTCGTCACGGACGAGACGTAAACATCGTCAGCAGGCGCTTACCCGGAATCTGCCGGAAGGTCGCCCCCTGACTGACGGCCCGCATCACGGCGGGCAGGTCAACGACACGCGTGCCCGCGACGGCATCGACGCCGGCCTCAAAGAGAACCGGAGAGAGCGGCGTGGTCGCCCCCAGCACGATGACAAAGGCGTCGTCACGGCAGTCCGCCATCAGCGCATCGAAGGTGCCATTCAACAAAGAGGTCCCGGTGAGCGCCACGACGTCGGCCCGAGGCAGAAATTCGGGCGCCCTCGCCGCAGGGAGATCCCCCTCGCGCGGGTTCAGCTCGAGCACCCACAGATTCGCGGTCGACTCGCGCAGCCCCCGGATAAAAGGGAAGTGCCCGACGACCGCTACGTTCCGCCCCCGACCCCGGTCCGCGATGACGTCAGCCGCGTTGACCTCGACACAGGCGTCCTCGTCGACCTCGAGCAGGGCATTGACCGTGGCCAGCCCCACGCTCGACTCCAACAAGCTCTCGGAACGGAGCAGGGACGTGAGATCAGAGGAGGAGGCGGCGAGCAAGCGCCCGGCCCTCTCCACGGGCATCCGCCCCTGATGATGACCGGCGTGGCCGCCCGCGAGGGTGGAGGCGAGCCCGCCCTGGGATCGTCCATCAAGCGTCACCGCGACGCACGTCCAGAAGCTCCCAATGCGGATGTCGGCAGGTTGCGCGCGTGCCGCCCGCTCCCTTACGCTCTCCAACAGCCGATCGACGATGTGAGACATAGATTATCTCCAATTCCCGGTTGGTGCTTGAGATTTCTACCGGCTCCTATTATAATCTTCTCCTATGAAACTTCTAATGGCACGACACGGACAGGGCGAACATCAGGTCCAGGACAACTACGTCGGTCACGATCCCCCGTTGACCCCGTTGGGGGAGCGTCAGGCGCACCATCTGGGCGCGTACCTGGCCGACCACGAATCCGTGGAGGCCATCTACGCCAGCGACCTACAGCGGGCACGCCGCACTGCGGAGATTGCAGCTAGTTATCTAGATCTGGACGTCGTGCTCGACCTCGACCTGCGTGAATTCAATGACTGGGAGGCCGGATGGGTCCCCAGACCTGTCTCGCAATGGGACAGCGGGCCGGAGATCGTGGAGTTCACGCCGGGTTATGGTCGCTTCCGGCGCCAGATTCAAGCCGCACTCCGCCGGATCGTGATCACCTCCGAGACGCACGAGCAGGTGTTGATCGTGGCCCACGGGGGGACGATCGGCACGATGTGGCGCATCCTCCTGGGATCGGACACGCCCCGAATCCGGTGCTGGAACGCAGCGCTTCACGAGGTCGCGTGGGTGCCCTCAGAATGGGGCAACGAGGGCGACGCCTGGCACTTCCATTATCTGAACCGGATCGAGCACCTCCCGGCGGCGCTGAGGACCCAGTAATGCAGGAAAGAAACCGCACGCTCAGCTATGTCGGGCTCATCCTGGCCGTACTGGGGATCGTCGCATTTGTGGTCCTGACGCCGGGCGGCCTGCTGCGGAAGCTGGACGTCATTGCAGCCGCGGTCTGCCACCGGCGCTCCGGCCACTCCTTCTTTATCGCCGGGCGGCAGCTCCCGCTCTGCCAGCGGTGCACCGGCACCTTCTCGGGCGCCCTGACCGGCATCCTGATCCACTGGCTGCTCTGGCGCCGGCGCCGTGCGATGCGCTTTCCACGATGGCCGGTCTTCGTCCTGCTGGTGCTGATCGCCGCCGTCTGGGGGCTGGATGGGCTCAACTCGACGACGTCGGATGCCTATCCCCACGAGCTCGTCAACAGCCAGGTGGGCCGCCCCCCCGGTGTGGGACTGCTGGGCTACCGACCGCAGCCCTGGCTGCGGCTCTTCTCCGGCGCCCTCATGGGTATGGCCATGAGCATCATCCTGGTGCCGGCCTTCAACCAGACCCTGTGGTCCGATGAGAAGCCCGAACGGACCCTCCGTTCCTGGCAGGATCTCGCCCTTCTGACCCTGGTCGAGCTGAGTATGGCAGGCGTCATCCTGCTCCTCATGGCGTGGTCGTCTACCCTCGCGCTGTTCCTCGTCTCACTCTACAGCGTCAGCGGCGTGCTGGCCATGTTCATGCTCCTGGGCGCAATGACGGTCGCCCTGATCCTGGAGGATCGCGCGCGCGTTGCAAGCTGGCAGGCCGCGTGGGGGCCGATAGCCTGGGGAGTGGTCTTCGCCCTGGCGGTGGTTGCCACCATGGTCCTCGTGCGGGTCCGTTTCACCGGCACCCTGGACGGGGTGCCCGGCCTACCCTAGCCATTTTCAGTCTCAGTACGTTTCCCGGTTTTATCGAGGATTTGAAGCGTCTATGCCTTACAAAGGCCGTCCCCGAGGACGGGGACTTGGAGCACTTTTTAAAGGACTGAATCTCCGCCTCTGGGCACGCTCTCCCCTTCAAGGATTTTCTTCCCGCAATCCAAGGACAAGGGGCGTCCTGTTTTGTTTCTCGGGTCGTGTATAATTGAAGAGAAGCGATGAACGGTAGACTCATTCTATAGGGAGGTATGACGGTATGTATAAGAAACTCTTCATTCCTGGTCCCACCCACGTCCGTGAGGAAGTCCTGCAGGCCCAGACGGCCCCTATGATCGGCCATCGAAGTCAGGCGTACGCGGACCTGCAAGCGGAGGTCACACCGAAACTGCAGAAGCTGCTCTACACCGAGCAGCCGGTCTTTCTCTACACCAACTCAGGTACCGGCGTTATGGAAGGCGCGATTCGTCAGACCGTGCGCAAACGGGCACTGATCCCGGTCTGCGGCGCGTTCTCCGAGCGGTGGTTCGAGATCGCCCAGGCCAACGGCGTCCCGTCGGACCGGGTTGACATCGAATGGGGAGAGGGCTTCACCCCAGAGATCATCGACGAGGCTCTGAGCCAGGGGGAGTACGACGTCCTGACCGTCACCTACAACGAAACCTCCACCGGCGTCATGAACCCCTTGAAGGACATCGCCGCGATGGTGCGCGATCAATACCCCGACACCCTGATTCTGGTGGACGCGGTCTCCGCCATGGCGGGGGCCAAGATCGAGGTGGACGCCTGGGGCCTGGACGTGGTGATCTCCAGCTCCCAGAAGTGCTTCGCCCTGCCCCCCGGCCTGAGCGTGACCTCGGTCAGCGAGCGGGCCATCGAGCGCGCCGAACAGGTACCCGACCGGGGCTTCTACTTCGATTTCGTGCGAATGCTGAAGTACTATAAACGGAGCCAGACGCCGGCGACCCCGGCCATCAGCCTGATCCAGGCCCTGAACCAGCAGATGGACGACATCCTGGAGGAGGGGTTGGAGAACCGCTGGAACCGCCACATCGCGATGGCCGAGGTGGTCCGCGCGTGGGCTCGGGAGCACTGGGCGCTCTTCCCCGACGAACGCTTCCTCTCCAACACCGTGACCACCATCGAGAACACCCGGGGCGTGAGCATCGCCGAGTTGAACGACGAGTTAGGGCGCCGGGGTGCGATGATCTCCAACGGTTACGGCAGCAAGTTGCGGGAGAAGACCTTCCGCATCGCGCACATGGGCGATCTCACCGTCGAGGACGTTCACTGGGTTTTGGGGTTGATCGACGACATCCTGGGGTTTTAAGCGACAAACCCTGAACGCTACTGAGGAGGACACGTATGAGCACACTATTGGTTTGCGATCCGATTGCCGATTCCGCCGTGGAGGCCATACGGGCGGCGGGCATCCCAGTTGACGTCCGCGACGACGTCACCCCGGAGGCCCTGAGCCAGATCATCGGATCCTACGAAGGGATGGTCGTTCGGAGCCGCACCAAGGTGCGGGCGCCCCTGATCGATCAGGCGACGCAGATGAAGGTCATCATCCGGGCCGGCGTGGGGCTGGATAACATTGACGTCAGCTACGCCCAAGAAAAGGGCATCGACGTGCGCAACACCCCCCAGGCCAGCACGAACGCCGTCACCGAGCTGGTGCTGGCGATGATGTTCGCCCTGGCGCGGTCTTTGGTCCGGGCGAACACGACGATGAAGAACGGGACGTGGGCCAAGAAGCAGCTCACGGGCACGGAGCTGGCGGGCAAGACCCTGGGTATTGTGGGGTACGGGCGCATCGGCCGCACCCTGGGCGAGAAGGCACGCGCCCTGGGCATGACGGTGATGGCCTCCGATCCCTACGTCGAGCACGAGGACATCCTGCCGATGACGACGCTCCTCCCGGCGTCCGATTATATCAGCATCCACGTCCCCCACACCGAGGAGACACACGACCTATTAGACGCGGAGGTCTTCGACCTGATGCAAGAGGGCGCCTATCTGATCCAGGCCTCGCGGGGAGGCACGGTCGACGAGGCGGCGCTTTTCGCGGCGATCGAGAGCGGGAAACTCGCCGGCGCGGCCATGGACGTCTACTCGGAGGAGCCACCCGAGCGGGACGACCTACGCAAGCTGGTCGAGCACCCCCGGGTCATCACCACCCCGCACATCGGGGCAGGCACGGTGGAGGCCAAAGCACGGATCGGAGACGAAGTCGTCAAACTCGCCAAGGCGTATCTGGCGCCTTCGGCCTAGGTTCTTGGATACCTGGAGGCACTATGGCTAACATCTCACCCTTTCGGGGACTGCGCTACAACCCCAATCAGATTTGCGACCTTTCTACCGTGGTCAGCGCGCCCTACGACCGCATCGACGCGCCCGAGCAGGCTGCATACTACGACCTCTCCCCCTACAACGTCGTCCGCATCATCCGGGGGCTGCACACCGACCACGACACCCCCAGCAACAACATCTACACCCGCGCCAACTGCTACAAGCAGACGTGGCTCGCCGAGGGCGCGCTGATCCAGGATCCGGCGCCCGCGCTCTACGTCCTGGAGCAGCAGTTCACAACCCCGGACGGGGAGAGCCACGTCCGGCGGGGGCTCACAGCCGCGCTGCGCCTGACGCGCTTCGACGAGGGTGAGGTGCTGCCGCACGAGCACACCCTGCGGGGCCCCAAGATCGACCGCCTGAACCTCACGGTCGCCACCGAGACGAGCTGGGGGCATATCTTCCTGCTCTACCCCGACGAGACGTCCTCGGTGAACGCGCGCTTGCAGCCGTTCCTGGACTCCCATATGCCCGCCGTCGTGCGGGATACGGTCATCGAGCCGGACGTCGAACAGAACTTCTGGGTGGTCAACGACCGCGAGGTCGTGAACGCCGTGGTCGATGCGATGCGGTCGATCGGCCCCGCGATCATCGCCGACGGGCACCACCGGTACGAGACCGCGCTGGGCTACCGGGACGATATGCGCGAGCAGCACCCGGAGGCACCGCACAACGCGGCCTTCAACTACGTGCTGGCGACCTTCGTGAGTATGAGCGATCCGGGCCTGGTGGTGCTGCCGACGCACCGGCTGATCCACTCCTACGACGCCATGAGCAGCGACGCACTCATCCAGGCACTGACGCCGACGTTCACGGTGGAGACGATGTCGGATTACCAGATGCTGCGCGGGGCCATGGAGGATGCGGACCCGCAACACCCGAGGTTCGGCTTCTACGATGGGCGCTACGTGCTGCTGACGCTCAAGGACTTCACCGACGTGGAACGGCTGGTGCCCAACCGCGACCCCAATTTCCAGCACCTGGACGTCACCGTGCTCCACGAGCTGGTGCTGGAGCACGTGATGGGCTTGAGCAAGGAGAGCGTCTCGCGCCGCGAGAACATCACCTACCTGCGAGATGCGGACGAGGGCCTGGAAGCGGTGGACGAGGGCGAGGCGAACTTCCTCTTCCTGCTGAACCCCACCCGGATGAGCCAGATCCAGGCGTGCACCGGGGCAGGCGAGCGCATGCCGCAGAAATCGACGGACTTCTATCCGAAGGTCATCAGCGGGATGGTCGCCCTTCCCTTGAACGGCACAATCGACGGCACCCCGCCCGGGACCTCCGATTCCGGCGCGGCTGACTCGCAATGACGCTTTGAACGGGGACGTTCGCGTTGGACCGCGAACGTCCCCGTTCTGTATCGACGTGAATAAGGACGATGAGGGGGACGTGTGAGCGACGTACGACTCGTGTTGTTTGATCTGGATGACACCTTATACACCAACAGTTCCGGGCTCTTCCGGGAGGTCGGGCAGCGGATCGAAGCCTGGACGGCTCAAGCGCTGGGCGTGACGCTGGAGGAAGCCAGAGCGCTGCGCAGCACCTATTACGCCACGTATGGAACGACCATGGCCGGACTGGTCCGGGAGCACCCCGAGGTGGACGTCGACATCTACCTTGATTACGTCCACGACGTGGACGTCACGGCGTATCTGACGCCCAATCCGGCGCTCCACGCAATGCTGGCCGATCTGGACGTGCGCAAGGTGATCTTCACCAACAGCATCGCGGACTGGGCCGATCGGGTGACCCGGCAGCTCGGCGTTCGGGAGCACTTCGAGGCGATCTACGACGTGCGGTCAACGGGTTACCGCAGCAAGCCCGATCCGCAGACCTACCGGCACGTCCTCGACGCGCTGGACGTGCCCGGGGAGGTGTGCGTGATGTTGGACGATCAGCCGGCCTATCTGCGAGGGGCAAGCCGCTACGGGATCCGGACGATTCTCGTGAGCCGGGACGGTGAGGCTGGGCCGGAGGTGGACTACGTGGTGCCGGACATTCTGGCGGCGGCGCCGATTCTGGAGCGCCTTGTGGCGGATGGGTGCGACGGGGCGTAAACCTCGCTCGCGAGGATCTGTGGAGCAGGCCCACGGAGGCGGAGGTGTGCGTAAAAGACGGGGATAACATATCCCCTCGGAGCGTTAGAGCGTTGGCTATGCACGCTCGTGAGGATCTGCGATCCGAGCAAGCCGCGGAAGGACGGGGATAACCTATCCCCTCGGAGCGTTAGAGCGTTGGCTATGCACGCTCGCGAGGATCTGTGATCCGAGCAAGCCGCGGAAAGACGGGGATAACCTATCCCCTCGGAGCGGTAGAGCGTTGGCTATGCACGCTCGCGAGGATCTGTGATCCGAGCAAG
>DAOTTS010000238.1:0-4298 GCA_034437735.1 Anaerolineae bacterium | reverse complement strand
GGTCAGCCACGGCGCCGGATCGATGTCGAAGTGCCGGCAGTACCGCTTGAAGAGGTTGCGGGCCGAGGGCCAGGTCGACTGCGGGCTCATAAAGTGGGAGAACTCGAAGGTGATGAGCTTGTCGACCTCGACGGCCTGGGCCGCTTCCATCTTCCACCAGAGCTTCCGCCAGTCGATGGGCGGGAAGTCTAAGGGCATATCCCGGTCGAAGGACTCCACGTTGGACCACGCGCGCATCCCGTGCTTGGCGATCAGTTCGCGGTTCGCCCACAGGAAATCGGGCAGGACGTCATAGTCGACCTGACCGTCCTGGAAAGCGACGATATCGATGACGCCCTCCAGCGTGGCGAGGATATCATCCCAATCCGCATAGTGATCCTCGAGCGAGACCGGGTTCTTGACCAGCTTGTCCCCGGCGATGTAGGGCGAGATCAAGGTGGGCAGCTCGGGTGACAGCTCCTTACAGTGCTCCCCCAGTTGGCGCAGGCACGCCAGGCGCGTGGGATCCTTGCGACTGATCTCAAAGGTCAGATACCAGCCCTTGAACGCCTCCCGGTGACCGTACCGGGCCCAGGCTTCCTCGACAAACGCGCGTCCCAGATCCAGGTGCTCTTGAATCGTCCGCTCCTGCTTGGTGTGGGAGACCGAGTCGTAGGTGCCGAAGAAGAACGTCATCGCGTTCTCCTCCGCCAGCGTCAGGAACATGTCCACCAGGTCATCGTAGACGGGATAGATGTCCGCTTCGCGCTGGAGAACTTGCGAGGGGTAGGTGGCAATGCGACCGCACCCGGCGCGGATCAGGATGACCGTGTCGATGCCGATGCCCTTCATAATGCGGAACTCTCGCTCCCAGTCCTCCCACCCCCAGTTGTTGGAGGGGATATCGTGGGTGATTTCGTCAAGAAACGTACCGGTGATCTTCATCGTTGAACTCCATTCGACTTTGTTTGTATGATTGTGGGTGATGGAAGGTGCTTCAGGATTGACGCACAGGCTCTGGGAGATCCACGCGCGCAAGGACAGCGAGAACCGACATCGCCAATCCCAGAATCGCCAGCGCCCCCCCGACACCGATCAGGTCCGCCATCGCGCCCAGAATAGGCGCAATCACGGCCATAAGCAGGGTGACCAACTGGGACTCGACCGACAGACCCGAGGCCATCACTCGATTTTCGATCTGATCGCTGATAAACGCGACGTTGAGGGGCTTGCGCACGTTGTGCAGCAGATAGAGGCCCAGGAAGACCAGAATTGAGAGTATCCGGATGTCCTGCCACGAAGCCAGACCGGCGACCAGCAGGAAACCGGCACCGAGGAGAAAGGTACTGTTAATCGCCTGTCCCACGTCGTGAAAGCGCTCACTCACCCGTCCTGCCATTCGTGACGCATAGCTGCTCAACAGGAAGATGACGAAGTAGACCATGCCGATAATCAGCGAGGAGCGCTGCTCACCCTCCAGCGTGACAAAGAGCGGCAAACTCAGGGCGAACGTCTGAAGGATCGGCTGCAGATAGTCTTTGGTCGCCTTGTAAAAGGCATCAAATCCGGAGCTGTTGAGAATCGCGCGCATCGCCCGGGGATTTCGAAAGAGATTCAGGAAGGTGCGGGTCGTCGCTTTCATCTGCTGCGGCAGCATCTTGAGGTCCAGTTCGGCGAGATCACCATCGAGGCGCCGGGGGTACGTCGCCAGATTGAACAGATCGATCACGTAAGGTACGATGGAGGCCAGGAAGACGTACCGGTAGTTGCCGGTATAAAAGACCAACGAGGCTGCGATCAGCGAGTTGAGCGCCGAGCCCATCTGCGAGGCGGCACGGGTGCGTCCGTAGTAGGTCACCTTGAGATCCTCCATATCGCTGAGGCGCAGATGCTCGAGGATCAGGGCCTTGTGGGTCCCGGAGCGGAACGCCTCTCCGATGCCGAAGATGACCATCGCCAGGGCATAGCTGGCAAACCCCGGTAAGGTATAAAAGACCATAAACGAGACAATATAGGAGAGGAACGAAAGAACCATCGACCGGCGGCGTCCGGCTGTGTCCGCGACGACGCCCGCCGGAATCTCCAGAAGATTCGTCGAAATATCGCGCACGGCGTAGAGCACGCCAATCTGGAAGAAACTCAACCCCGCATCGCGGAAGAAGAGCACCAGAAAGGGCTCGAAGAACCGGAGATTCTTGAGAAAGCCGTACATTGAAAAGCGAAACATCAAGGGGTCGTTTTTGATCTCATGCTTGGGGGGCATCGGCAATCCTCATTTCCATCCGAAATCATGAACGTGAATACAACAATAGCACAAATCTGACTTACGGCCAAATAGGTCTAATGAGGATAGCCCGGATAGTGGGCGCGAAAAAGTGTGTTAAGATTGGGGAAGTACGATGATTGGTTACAAAGAAGAAAGGAGCACCCACGGATGGGACTTCAAGGACTCAAAGATCGGGTTCGGTTGTTCAATCGGGAGATTCTCAATCCCATCACGCTCTCCGTTGCCGGACGACCTTACAGCCCCTATGCAATTGTACAACACGAGGGCCGCAAGTCCGGGCGCATTTACACGACGCCGGTCGTAGCCAGGGAGGTCGAGGACGGTTATGTGATCCCGCTGCCCTATGGCACCGGCACGGATTGGTGTCGCAATGTGATGGCAGCCAATGGGGCGGTGATCGCCGTGGGCGGCGATGCATATGCGGTGGGGAACCCCGAGATAATCCCGCCCGATGCGGCTTTGGGCGCCTTCCCGGACTGGATGGGAGGGCTGCTGGACGCAGCGGAGACGGATGCCTATCTATACGTCGAGCGCGTTTCCGATTCGCCCGAGCCCCCTTCCGTCTATCGCACGATGATCGCCGATTACCCTATCACACGAGCGGTGCTGGCGTTAGGTAGCGTAATCTTGATCCTGGTGCTCTTGATCGTCCTGATCCGAGGGCTGCGGCGAAAAACCTGATCGCTTAGGGCTGAAAGCTGAATAACTTCCACGTTTGAGATGCTTTCCCCACCGCTTTCAGCTTGATTTTGCGGAAGTTATTTGGTAGTCGATCCTTAGCGGACGTATCCCTGCTCGGTGAGCCACGCAGCGCCGGCCCGAAAATCCCGGGTCTCCAGAATCAGACGTGGCTGGTGCTCCAGCTCATCGAGGGCCTCGAAGAGCGCGTACCAATTGACGTCACCACGGCCCGGCGCCCAGTGACGATCGACGTGACCGTCCCCGTCCTGGAGATGCAGATGCGCCAGGAGCGCGCCGGCCTCACGGACCCACTGATCCGGCGGCGGGCCCCCTTGTGTATAGTTGATATACGCGTGTCCCGTATCAACACTCGCCCGAACGTGGGCCGAGGCCAACGCCCGCACCAGGTCGAGCAGCGGTTGGGGGTTCTTGTCGTAGATGCCCTCCATCACGAGCACGCACCCCATGGATTCCGCACGCTCCACGACGGGTGCCAGGAGCTCGGAGACCAGCCCGATGACGGTGGCACATTCCTCCGGCGTCGAGTAGGGCAAATAGGGGCCGCCAAAGAAGATCCATGGGCTGTGCACGACCATCTGGGTCGCGCCCAGCGCCTCGGCGAAGGCCAACGTCTGATCCAGGCGCCGGCGGACGACATCCCTGACCTCGCGGTCCATCGTCAGGAGCGGAAGGCCGGTGAAAGGCGCATGAATGCTGATCCGCCCTGTATATCCATCAAGCGCATCGTGGGCCTTTTGGACCAGCGATTGCCAGTCGGTATGCGGTATCACATCGCGCAAGCCCGGGACCCTTTCGAGATAACCCCAATCGTCATCGAAGATCGCCGTAAAGGACGCATCCTGAATCTCCAGATCCCTCTGCGTTGCTCGTAGCCAGTCGACGTGCTCGGGTATCGCGCGAATAGGCATCGCAGCGCCGATGACCGGCAGCGTCTCCTGTCCACTCGCCTCTTGACCTTGAACCATGGTCGCTGTCCTCTCTTGATCTCTCATCGTATGGATTGTGACACATCAAAGCGTCTTCATTATAAACGGCTCACATTAACGCGTGGTTAACCGAGGGATTAACGGACGTTAAGGTTCCCGCTTTCTGCCTTGGCGCAGGTGGACAGGAGGTCACAAGCGACCTGGAGGGTTTTGACCCCCGGATGGCGGGAGGTTGTGTTTTTGTGGGAGTGCGGTACCCTACGGGGAGTTGGTCGGGTTTGAGGTCGGTGATACCCGGCGTTTTGATAAAAAGAACGGGTCTACGCAGATTTGTGGGGTAAAAACTGGACATGGAGCCAACATGAGCGAGAATAAAGAACAAACTAATCCAAGGAGGCCTGATG
>DAOTTS010000237.1:0-8360 GCA_034437735.1 Anaerolineae bacterium | reverse complement strand
TCTTGCGAGCTTTAGTTGACTGGCTTTACGATCTCTTCCAGAGAAAGCAAGATCCCGCAGTCGCTTGTGCATTACTCGGCTTGTGAGGTTATAGAGTGCAGGAGTTAAGTTGAAACAATGACTCAATGAATGAGATAATCCTTTCCCAATAGGTATTTCATAGATCGAAAACGCTTATCGGGCACTATCTTATGGAATTTCTCTGTGAACCTCTGTGTCATCTCTGCGCATCTCTGTGTAACTGATGAAACTCGTCGACAAAGTGTCAGATAGGTAGACGGGGTGTATCAGACGGGTCGGGAGCGGACGGCTGCATAGGCGCCCGCATAGCACGCCGCCCCAATCAACAGCACCCATGTGAAGCCAGCGGAAAGCGCGACGGTCTGCGCCAGGACCGAGGCGACCACCGAGGTCGCCCCGTTCACGGCGAAGGCCCAGGGCATCCGGTGGGACGTCCCCAACCCGAGCCGGCGAAGCCCAGCGGGGAACGGCATCCCCATCAGCAGGCCCACCGGCGCCACCATCAGGATCAACCCGGCCCACCGCAGCAGCGCCGGTCGGATCGGCACGCGATCCGATAGCGTACTGCCCACGCCCGAGAAGAGTAGAACGGCAAACAGCACCGCCGTGAACGCGTACGCCGGATGGCCCAGGATCAGCACCCCGGCCTGGATGAGGGGAATCTCCACGAAGAGATAGCCCAACCCCAGGAGTCCAAAGTAGATCAGATCGGCGAGAAACCCCTCTGCCGACGACGCCCGATGCTCCCGCCGCCGCAGCACCGCAGTCGGAAGCAGGATCAATCCCCCGGCAGCCGAGAGGCTGATGCCCAACAGGACCAGGAGAACGAAGTAGCCGGCGCCGCCGAAGGGCTGCCACACCTTGCCCAACGCCGCCAAGACCTGAGGCGCCTGCGACCATTTGAAGAAGTACGAGAAGAAGGGATGATTGTCGGTAGGCGGACGGACATCGAACGCATAGGCGTCGTACCAGGCGTCCCGGTCGTCAGCCTCCATCAAGTCCGTGAACGCGTGATGATAGAGCGGCTCGGACAACACGTTATGCCGGTTCAACGCCTCACCCTCAAGATTCGGAGCCATCACGAGATCGAAAGCCTGCGCATCGGCAAATGCCCGGACGCGGGCCAGCTCCTCCGGTGAGAAGGGCTGCCGCTTGACCAGGAACGCCATCGTCTGATAGCCGCGAAAGGCGACCACCCGGGGCGCCGGCGCCAGGCCACGCGCGTCCAGCGCGGTCAGGATGAGCCCCCAGACCCGCAGGGACTCGCTGGGGGGACGCTGGAGCCAGCGGTTGAGCACCAGGACGCCGTCCGGTGCCAGAAGATCCACATAGTCACCGAACGCCTCAACGGTGTGGGTGTAGTCCTCGTTCAAGCTATAGGCGCCGGAGCGCACCGGGCGGTAGGGCGCGGTGAGCGCCAGGGTCACCACGTCGTATCGCCCCGGATCCCGCTCCGCGAAACTTCGCGCATCCGATTGGACCAACCTCACCGACGGGTGATCGTAAAGCGGGCCCACGGCGTCGATCACCAGACCATTGGGGACGACCGCGACGGCCCTCCCGGCGCCGTTCGCCAGCGCAACCCAGACCTCCAGGCCGCCCTGGGGCTCCAACACCAGAGTCGTTCTCTCCGGGCGCAGCGCGTACGCGACGGCGGTGGGCATCGCCCGCGCAAAATCCAGGGCTTCGCCCTCCCGGGTCCCGAGCAGCGCCACCGGCAGCCGGAGAACCGGGCTCAATCCGCCCGCGTCCACGAACAACCCATCCTGCGGCGGTAAACGCCCCTCGAACCGGAAGCTCAGTCCGGGCAGGGACCGGATGCCCGGGCTCTCGACCACGTCGACCCGCGAAAAGCCGTTCCAGCGCTGGCTGACGATGGCCGCCCCCGGATACTGGAGCGCGTAGCTCAACCCCTTGTAGGGCGAGATCCGCAGCCGGGCGAACGCCGGCTCCAGGGCAAGTGTGCCCCCACAGAGCACGACCAGGGCCAACCCCGCCCATCCCCACCGCCGATCCGGCCCGGGCAGGGCCCACGCCAACCCGATCGCCGTGAGCCCCCCGAGAAGCCCGCCGACCCAGACGACGCCCTCGCCGCCGACCCAGGCCGGGAGGAAGAGCGCCAGGGCGCATCCGGCGGCCGAGCCCGCCATGTTGGCGGCGTAGAGCACGCCGACCGACGCCCGATAGACGGTGATCAGGAGGCCAAACGTTAAACCGCTGAAGAAGAAGGGCAGGGAGAGCAGCAGGTAATGGAGGGCCAGCACGCCGATCTGCCGGAAGTCCCATGCGACGCTGAAGGAATCAAACGGCACCTGGTTGATGACCACGTAGGCGCCCGTCGCGCTGATGCCGAATCCCAGGGCACACAGCACCAGGCTCCGGGCCAGGTGGTCGCGCCCCCACTGTGGAAAGAGCGCCAGGACCATCCCGCTGATCCCGGAGCCCAACATCGCCATGCTGACGATCATGAAGGCGTAATGGTAGAACTGGGCCACCGAGAAGAGGCGCGTCAGGTTGACCTCGACCATCAGCGCGGCAGCGGAGATGCAGGCGATTCCCACCCCAAGTGCGAGGGGCGGGCTCCCTTCACGTACTCGGCCCGCTGAAGCTGACATTAGGCTTCCTTATCGTCCAAGTCGGGGATTACAAATCCCCTCGGAACACTTAACAAGCACCTATCCAAATCGCTCAAAGGAGATTTGTAATCTCCGGGCTTCATGCAAGATACCCCATCCCCTCGGAACACTTGACAGGCACCTATCCAAACCGCTCAAAGGAGATTTGTAATCTCCGGACTTCGTGCAGGATATCCCATCCCCTCGGAGCATTGAATGAGCACCTCTCCAAGCGGTTCGGACAATCATTCCAGGATCGGATAGGTGCTGCCGCCGTGGGAGAAGGCGATCACGTTCCCGGCGGGCACCCGGCGCTGCGCCAACATCACCGCCTCCTGCACGTCGTCCACAAAAGTGACGAACGGGAGCCCGGCGCGGGCGTCCTCAGGGATCGTCGGCGCGTAGAGGATCGTCCGGCAGTGCCGCATCGCCTGGATGGCGAAGTAGAGGTAGAACCGCTGGTCGTCCGGCATATCCCCCAACGAGAGATGAGGGATGGCCCGGACCAGAAGCGGGGCGAGGAAGCGCAGGCCCCGGTACCCCAACGGAAGCTTGCGCTCGGCGAGCCCAAAGACGCCCAACCCCTCCTCGGCCCGCAGCAGGATGATCTGCACGCCGCCGCGCCGCACGGCGCGGATGGTGTTGGCCAACGCCTTGACGCCCTGCCGTAGATCCTGATCCATTGGATGGGAGGAGGCGATGACCACGTCGGCCGGCGACCCAACCTTCACCCCGTAGATGGACGCACTGAGCGCAACGCCCTGCCGGTGCGCCTCAATCGGATCGCCCGCCACCACCTGTACCACCTCCGAGTCAGCGTTGAGCACCGCATTGACCAGGAAGACCGGCGGCTCGATCATCTGCGCCCCCTCCTCCAGGTCGAGGCGCATGGCGTTCTGCTCGATGGGCTGCCCCACCATGTTGAAGGTTCCGGTGGCCATATTCAGCGCGTGGTTATGCCCGACCGTCTCGCGCCCTGCCACGCCGGGAATCAGGTTCTTGTACCCACCGCCGAAGCTGGCGATCAGGTGAGGCTCGATACAGCCGATGGAGACGACCAGATCGGCCTCGGTGACGGCCCGGTTCACCTGCACCACGGTGCCACGGGACGTCTCTCCGAGGGTGGCCAACTGCGCAGCATCGTCGCAGTCGTGATTGACCCACCGGAGGCCCGCCAACGCCGAAGCGCCGGTCCGGGTTGTGACCTCGTCCTCGGTCATCGGACGGTGCACGCCGAGGGCCGTGATGAGGGTGACGTCCGCCCGGCGCACCCCGCCGGCTTCCAGCGCTTCGAGGACCGGCGGCAGCAGTTGATGGACCGGGGTCGGCCGGCTATCGTCGTCGATCACGATGGTCACCGCCATCCCGGGCTCGGCCAGCGCCGCCAGGGCGGGCGAGCCGACGGGATCTCGCAGGCTCCGCCGGGTCTCCTCCCCAGCGTCCGGATTGTCCGTCGTGCCGGCCGGCGTCAGCACCCCGTCCAGGCGCCACTGCGCAGGCAGCGTCAGTGTCAGCGCTTCCTTACCCCACGGCAGCGTCAGCATTTCAACAGTCATTCTCGCTCCTTCTCCCTAGGTTTCATCTATCGAACCTGATAAGATGAGGGAAATGGACGTACTTATTCAGTAACAATGACGTACCTGCCCGTGCCCAATCGATATCGCCCAGATCCGACGGCAGGCATCCCTCATCGTACGCCCGCTCCAGGGTCTCCTGCAACCCCTGGACCCAGACCAACGTATCCTCGCCCTCCCCGATGGACTGCCGCTGCACCCGATCCTCCGGAAAATCCACGATGGGCCAACCCGACTCCTGGGCGCCATCCGTGCAGAGGGTATGCGCCGACGCCGCGGCGATCCCGCAGGCCATCGGGGCGCCGGCCCGCACCGCGTCTGCGGCCTGCCAGAGCTTGCGGCGGTTGTCCGCAAAGGGGTCGCCGTAGTCAACCATCCGCCCGTCGTTGAACGTGGCCACAATCGGATCGCCCCGACCCTCATAGGACACTACCGCGTCCTCAAACTCATAGCTGAAGACCGGGCCGATGGTCTCCGGCACCGGGTGGGCCGCGTAGTAAAGGATCTCCACACCGGCATCTGTGTGACAGCGGATCGCGCCCGTATCATAGTTTTCGATCTCATTGGCGCGGTAGAGCTCCGCCTCGACGTCCACCGGCATTGCGCTCGACTCCCGCGTCTCGCCGAGCACGTAGAAGCAGTTATGGAGATAGTGGGCCGTCGCGTTCATCACCGGACTGTCCAGCACCCAGTCACCCGCGTCGGTCTTGACCCGGGCCGCCCACGAGCTCCGACCGTAGTAAGAGAGGGGCCGGGGCCAGAGCACCTTGGTCCGCATCCGCACGGGGGTCCCCAGGGCGCCCGCCATCACGTCGCGTTTGAGCGCCTGGACCGCCTCCGAATACGACCACTGGTACCCGACCCCCACGAAGCCATCGGCCTCCGCCTCGGCCTCGGCCATCGCGCGGGCATCCTGCACGGTCGCCGCCACGGGCTTCTCACAGAGCACGCTCGATCCGTGGGTCAGGGCCGTGCTCGTGAACGGCCGATGCAGCGGGATCGGCGCCGCGATCACGACGAGATCCGCCGTCCCCTCCGCGTAGAAGCTCTCCAGATCGGGATAGATCGGGATCTCCGCCGCCTCCAGTTGGTCGAGGTACCGGCAGCGGACCGGATTGGGATCCACCCCGGCGACCAGCGTCACGCCGTGCGCCTCGCCCTCGTCGAACATCGCCTCCAGGTAAAAGTTTCCGTATCCACCCAACGCCACCATCGCAACCGTCACGTCCTGCATGCTCGCTCCTTCTTCTAGTCCTGTCGAAATACCGCAGCGCTCATTGTGTCTCTATTTCCTCCAATATCCCATCGATCCGGCGGATTGCCTCATAGACCGCGCGGCCCGAGTGATAGCACGCCTTCCACGGCGTGCCCAGATCGGCGACCAGCGGTTTGCCCTCGCGGGTCAGCAGGGTCCGCCACTCCCCCACCGCATCGTTGATCATATGATCGCGGACGAAGCCCCAGGTCAGTTCGAACGCCTCGACGTAGGCGGGATCGCCCGTCAGGCGGTAGGCGTCGAGGAACCCCACCAGGGCCTCGGCGTTCTGCCAGAACTCCTTGTCCTTCACCAGCGCCGGCCCGTCGTGGGGACCGTCGCGGTAGACGCCGCCGTACGCCTCGTCCAGCCCATAGCGCAGCGCGTGATCGACCAGCGGTTTCACGGCGTCCGCGTAAGCCTCCGGCGGCTCCCCCAGCACCTCGGCGGCCCGCAGGAGCAGCCACGCCAGCTCGACGTTGTGCCCGTACGACGTACTGTCCACGGCCTCCTCGACGGCCTCCCCGTCACGCTCCGCGTTGAAGGTCCGCCGGATCGCGATAGCCGGCAAGGGATTGAACTGGAGATCGTACTGATTGCCGCCGCAGCCGTGCTCCCAATCCACCATATGGGTCAGGATGACGTCGATGACCTCCCTCAGACGCCGCTGATGGACGACCTCGCCTGAAGCTGCCGCCAGGGTGGTGAAACCCTCCATCAGGTGCATATGGATGTCCAGCGATTTACGGTCGCCGGCGTGAAAGCCCCCCGCCGAGAGCGTCCAATCCGGCTCCAGATTCTCATAATACCCGCCCCGCGCGACATCGGCGCAGTCGCGCTGCAGCAGGTCGAAGGTCCGACAGGCATAATCCAAGCCGCGCGGGTCGCCCGTGGACAGCGTGTACTGGGCGAGCGCATAGATCGCGAAGCTCTGCCCGTAGACCACCTTGCCGTTATCGAGCACGGTTCCATCCCGCGCCACCCGCCAGGCCCACCCACCGTACGACTCGTCCCAGAAATGGTCGAGGAAGAAGTCGACGCCCTGCCGTGCATAGGCCCGATACCGCTCGTTGTCGGGATCCAACGTGTGGAAGAGGGAAAAACCCCAGATCATGCGCGTCTGGGTGACGATGTACTTATCGGCATCACGTGCGTCGAGGTTGCCGTCCGCATCGAAACACGTCAGGTACCCGCCGTAGGTCGTATCCACCCCGCGCTCGGCCCAGAAGGGCATAATCCCCTCGTGGAGGTGACGTGCCAGCTCATCACGCGCCGCGCGCAGCCTCGTTTGGATCGACATCACAAACCGCTCCTTCCTCTATTAACCGTTAAGGTGCAAGGCACGCCCGAAAGCATCCGGCAAACCAGAACATCGCGGGAGGCCGTGGGCTCAAACAGAACCAGACATCAAGAGCGTGCCTTGCACCTGAATTTCGCTAACATGCTCGGCGTCCCCGTCTCGGGGACGGTGGATGCAAGCGTACCATTCTCATCACTTTCCAAAGAAATTCGGCAGATAGGGCCGGTGCGCCTCCAACAGACCCGCCGCCAGCGCCTCCGCCGTCTCGCGGTCGGTGACCGCGCCGTCGGCGAGGAGCGCCTCGACAAAGAGCGTCCGGTCCCCTGCAAGCGCGGCCGACACCGTCAGCCGGATCGCCGCCACCTTGCGCGCGATAATCGCCGCCAGCGTGTCGGGGAAGTCCGCAATCTGCACCGGGCGGAGCCCCGTCGCCGTGGCGACCGCCGGCACCTCCAGCACCGCCTCGTCCGGCAGGTTGGGGACGACGCCACGGTTCGGCACGTTCACGGCAAAGACGCCGCGCCGGTCGTGGCGAATCGAGCGCAGGATCTCCATCAACTGCTCGTGCTCGCCCACGCTACGCGCCAGGAGCCCATCCTCCAGCGGCGCCTCGCCCAGCGCCTGCTCGCGCATCCGGGCGTACGCCTCGTCGCCGCTGGCGATCGTGCCCTCAAAGGAGTACGCATCCACGCCCAACGTCTGATCGCCATAGGCCCCGCCCGGGAAGCGCTCCGGGAAGAACTCGGTCACGTGGCGGTCGCTGGCCACGGGATACGCGCCGTAGGCCTGGAAAAGCGACCACGAGAAGGGGTTTTCTGCGGCGAACTCGGGGCGCGGGGTCTCGTCCAGCCGCTCGCGGGCCACGGGCCACATATCGCGCCCCTGCCACCGCAGATCGAAGATAAAGGTCAGGTGGTTGAGCCCGGCGTAGAGCGTGGTGGTCTCCTCCGGCGGCGCGCCAACGAACCGGGCCAGGGCACGGCTGACGTTGTGGGTGCCGTGGCAGAGCCCGACCACCGGCACGCCGGTCGCCTCCCGCACAGCCCAGCAGTTGGCCGTCATCGGATTGCTGTAGTTGAAGAACCACGCGTCCGGGCAGTGCGCCTTGACGTCCTCGGCAATGGCCACGAGCGCCGGGATCATCCGCATGGCCCGCGAGATGCCGCCGGGCATCACGGTGTCGCCCACCGGCTGGTAGATGCCGTATTGATGCGGTATGAACACGTCCGCCTCCCACGCGCGCCGCCCGCCCACCCCGATGGTCGAGACAACCACGTCCGCGCCGGGCAGGACGTCTGTCCGGTCCGTGGACGCCTCAATTGCAATGTCGGCGCCGGTCGCGTCGACCATCCGGCGGCAGAGCCCCACCGCCGTCTTCAGGGCCTCAGGATCGATATCGACCAGGCCGAGGGTCCACGGGGCCAAGTCTGTCGTCTGGATCATGTCGGCGAACAGCCCTTTGGTGAAGACGGCGCTCCCCGCGCCGATCAGTACCAGTTTGGTTCCGTTCTCACGTTTATGCATATGTAGACTCCTTGTCTTCTTCTGAACTCATCAAGGTCCTGGTGCCCACATCATCACCAGCATTGTACTAT
>DAOTTS010000236.1:0-28411 GCA_034437735.1 Anaerolineae bacterium | reverse complement strand
CGAGCGCTTACCAGCACCGATGCGATTTTGCGGAGCGCGGCAGAGGAGCTGGGGCGCGCGCTCCAGGTTGAGCGTAGCCGCATTCAGTTGGTCACGTTCGCAGAGCCAGGAGGTCGAGAGTAAATGTTGCGGAATTTGAGCCTTCGCTGGCGGATGATTCTACTTGTAGGTCTGATCCCGATGATTGTCGCCGGGTTTGCTTCCTATTTTGTGAGTAGAAACTTTGGCGATGCATACCGCCGCAAGGTGTTGGAGAAGGGGGTTATGGTGACCCGCCAGCTCCAGGTGCTGGGGGCTTCAAGCTTATCGGAAAGAGAGTCTCTCGAGGATGATTCTGAGCTGTTAGCTTTTATCAGAGATACCGCGCATTCCGTTGAGGATTTCATATTTATTTCGGTGATCGATGATTCGGGACGCGCGTTGTTGCATTCTGACTCCGAGGTTCAGGGCCAATCCTTGGAGGCCTTCCAGGATTTTGATGCTGCTACTTTTGTACCCCTTAGCGAGACAACTGGCGAACCCGGGCACGACGACGTGTTGTTAGCAACTCGGGATGTAGGTTCGCAGAGCGCTCATATTCTTGTCCGTGCGGCTGAGATAAGCAATCGTGGGGATGTAGGTGTCTATTCTGTGGTGGCTATTCCGACTCAGGCAACCCACATGCCTCTGTTGCCCTTCATAATTCTGGGCGTTGTATCTGCGGTTACCCAGCTAGCTGTCATTAACTTGGCATTGAGGCGGTTAGTCTTGTCACCATTGCAGCGCCTGGCAGAGGGAGCTGAGATTGTTGAAAATGGTAATATGGAGTATCGGATCTCACTGGATCGAGAGGATGAGCTGGGGGTTGTGGCTCGGGCTTTCAACGCCTTGGTGGCCCGGATCCGGAGATGGGTCGACGAATTGGAGCATCGGGTCACGGATCGCACGGCGGCCCTGGCGCGACGAAATGCCCAATTGGAGGCGGTCAGTTTGGTTGGGCAGCGGGCATCGAGCGCCAGAAATCCGAGTACCCTGATGGATATCGCCGTGAATGCTATCACGGATAACTTCCATTTCTACCACGCGGGTATCTTCGTATTGGATGAGGATAAGGAGTGGGCGATTCTCCGGGCAGCCTCCTCGGAGGGAGGACGCCGGATGTTGAATCGCGGGCATCGTTTGCGCGTGGGGCAGGTGGGCATCGTCGGGTATGTCGCGGAGACCGGCAGACCACGGATTGCCTTTAATGTGGGCGAGGACGCAGTGTGGTTTAATAATCCTGATCTCCCGGAGACTCAAGTGGAGATGGCGTTGCCTATGGAGATAGAGGACGAGATCGTGGGGGTCCTTGACGTGCAGAGCCGGGATCGGGACGCTTTCTCCGAGGATGACATCAACACGCTCCAATTGATGGCAGATCGGATAACCGTGGCGTTGAGCAACGTACAGACGCGGGAGACCCTGGAAGCAACAGTCGCCGAGCTACGCGATCTTCAGGTCGATTACAGCCGTCGGGGTTGGGCGCGGGTGACGGAGCGCATGCGTCCGGTCGCCTATGAATACGACCGCGTGTCGGTGAATCCGGTGTCTCCCCTTCCGGTGCCCGATGATCTGGCCGAAGGGGCGGTCGAGCACAAGATTGTGATGGACGGTGGGGCGCCGGTCGTCATGGAAGCTCTGCGTGTGGGCGATCAGACCTTGGGATACTTGGGGTTGTCGGATCCCAATCGGGCGTGGTCGGAGGAGGAGCTGGCCTTGGTTGAGAGCGTCGGCGAGCAGGTGGCGTTGGCTCTCGACAACGCCCGTCTCTTTGAGGATACTCAACGGAATGAGCGGCAGCAGGTGCTCATCAGCCGGGTCCTGCAGGTCGCGTCGGATCCGGAGATCAGCACGGATCAGGTGCTGGCGGCCATTGTGCGTCTGCTGGTCGATGGGCTGGGTATGGCCGTCGTTCTTGCGGTCTTCCCGAATCCGGAACAAGCGGTGATCCGGATGCACGCCATTGTCGATCCGCACTCGGAGGCGCCGCCGATCTATGATGACGTCGTGACGATCTCTCAGGAACATTTTGCTTTCCTGCGGGGGTTATCAGGACCGGAGCTGGGACCGGTTGACGCTGTCTTTGATACTCAAAATCCAACGGGCGGGATGTCCGAAGCTGGGGATGGACTGAATTTTCAGGAGATTCGACAGGTGCTTTACGTGCCGATGAGACGGGCCGGCGAACAATCCGGCATCATCGGTCTTCTCCAGGATCCGGACGATCCGCCCATCAACCCGGATACCCGCGAGTTGGCGCAGAATCTGGCTAATCAGATCGCCGTGGTGCTGGAGAACCTCAGCTTGACGGAGGAGACCCGCCAACGCTCTGAGGAGTTGCGTCAGCTCTATCAAATCTCCTTGATGCTGAGTGAGCTTCTGGAGCCGGACCAAGTGCTGTCGACCATTGTTTCCGAGGGTGCGCGTTTGCTCGATGCCGATGGCGCCAATCTATGGATTCATGATTCCGAGGTCGAGCAGTTGACGCTCGCTTATGAGTTTGGCGGGGGAGCTGAGGGACGTTTGGGTTTCACACAGGCATCCGATGCCGGATTGGCCGGTCACTCGCTCTCCAATCAACGGACGATTATCGTCGAGGACTATGCGAGTTGGGAATATCGAGTGTCGGATTTGGTCAGTTCCCGCTTTCGCGGGATGATGGCACTCCCGTTAATCGGTCGTTTTGGTCTGTTAGGGGTGTTGGTTGTAATGTCTGAGCAACCGGTGCATTTCACGGAGCGAGATGCCGGTTTAGCGGAACTCTTCTCCGCGCAGGCCGCGACGGCTTTGGAGAATGCCCGGTTGAATCAGGCGACGCAGCGCCGAGCCGAGGAGTTTTCCCAGCTTTACGAGGCCGGCATTGACCTGATTACGATTCGCGATACCGAGGATCTTCTCAATCGTGCGGCGGACTGGGCCCGGCGCGTCTTTGAGGCCGAGCGTGCGATCGTCTTCCTACGTTCGCCTGATCGCTCGGATGGTCAGAGGAAGCGTTATATTCGCGGACAGAGTGTTGACGATCCTCGCTATATGGCGAGCCACGAGGACGATCAGCCCAGCCCTGGTGGATTGACCGAGACGATTATCCAAGCGCGGGATAGTGTTTTGATTCGCGACAATCGTGAGTCAGAGATATCCAGTGCAGGCCGGCTGGCCGGTGTGGGGTTGTTGTCTCAGATGGGAACGCCATTGCGGGTCGGGGATGAGGTGCTCGGGGCGCTTTTCGTCAACGGTGCGGAGCCTAATCGGTTTGGACAGCAGGAGCTGGATCTCTTGGAGTTCCTGGCGGCTCAGGTTTCCTCAGCGTTGCAGAATGCCCTGCAGTTCGATCAAACGGAACAAGCGCTTTCCGTCGTCCGGCGTCAGGCCCGCTATCAGTCTAACGTCTCTGAAGCTGTGGCGCTTCTCAATGAGCGGGGTACCGACGCGATCGAACCGATGTTACGATTGATGGCTAAGGCGTCCGACGCACCGGTCGCGCTGTATTTTTCCGGTATTGAGACGGACCAAGGGCCATGTTGGACCCTTGAGGCTTCGTGGATGGTCGAGGGACGGACCCCGGAGCGGCTCCAGGATGCTCTGCTTGAAAGGCTGCCGATGGAGCGCTTCTCTTATTGGGCCTCCCATCTGGAGAAGAACGCCTATATCATCGCCAAGGCGGACGATATGCCTCCGGTGGAGCGTGAAGTTCTGGCTAACTATGAGTTTAATGCCGTTCTTGGATTGGCGGTATGGCAGGAGGATCGCCCGTCCGGATTTATCGGGCTCTTTAGAAACCGGTCGGTGCTCTGGGACCAGCAAGAACTTGTCATCCTGCAGACTGCGGCGGTGGCGCTCTCTAACACAATCGCCCGCGAACGGCTCTTTGATCGGGTCCGACAGACACTTGATGAGACGGAGGCGCTCTACCGGGGGAGTGCGGCATTGAGTGAGGCGCGATCCTATCAGGACGTGTTGAACTCCCTGATGAGCGCGACGGTGCTGGGGCAGGATGGCCACGATGCATCCTTGCACATCTTTGATCAGCCGTGGACGAGCGAACGTCCAGCGCAGTACTCCGATCTCGTAGCGTTCTGGTCGGTCGAGCCGATGCCTGAGGTTCGAGAGCGATTTTACGTCGATCGTTTCCCGACGGCCAAGACGATCATGCAGGCCGGCGAGCCCCATTTCGCAGAGGATCTCTCCGAGGATACGGTGTTAGGTCGACGAGCCAAAGCGCTATTTGGACGCGTTATGGGCGCAAAGAGCGTGGTGATTGTGCCTTTGGTCGTTGGTGGGCAGCGCCTTGGATATCTCCACGCTAATTACGACCATGTTCAGACGTTCTCTGAGGATCAGCGCCGGCGCCTTGGCAGTTTGGCGCAACAGGCAGCCATTGTTGTGATGAACATCCGCCAGTTGCGGGCGACTCAGGCACGTGTTCGCCGCGAGCAGCTTATCCGGCAGATTACGGGGCGGATTCAGGAGGCTCCCGATGTCGACGGGGTCCTGCAGACGGCCATTCGAGAGCTGGGCCGGGCTTTTGGCACCTCTCGAAATCGTATTCAGTTCAGGCCACCCCAACGGACCGATGAGGACGGGGGCGATGATGGGAAACTCGACGGTGACTTGGTATGACCGGCAGTAGGAACGTAAGATGCGCCAAGCGATGGTGCGATGTTTGGGCAAGTGGGAAGGTTAGCATCGATGAATGATCGCGATCACAGTAGAGCTCAGACCCTAGGGAAACTCGAAGCGGTCTGCCGAGGCCTTAGCAGACTCTTTGATGATGAGTTAGTGGCGTGTGTCGCCCGCAGTCAGGAACTCCTGGATGCGGTCGCGTACCCGGTATTTATACGGGGCGACCATGGCACCTGGATTGGTTACAATGATGCCTTTGTCAAGTTGGTGCTCGGGGAGACGGGGGAGGCAGTACCTCAGCCCGATGATCTGGGACTTGACCTGCCGCTTCTGGAGGGACTGGGAGCGTCTGGGGACGAGGTGAAGATCACGTCCCAGGACGTCACGCTCAACATAGACGGGAACCGGGATTATCCGGTGTTGTTGAGTCGTACGCGGGTTGGCGGTGAGGGTCGACCCGTTGGGGAATTGGGCGTTCTCGAATGCAGCGAGCATCCATGCGCCGTCTCGTCCGATGTCTCCGATTCCGCTGAGGCGGCGGCTCTCCATGGGGTACAACAGCGGGCCTCACAATTGGAGGCCGTGCTTCAGGTATCTCGGGTTGCTTCGTCCGTGCTCAGCCTGGACGCCTTGCTGCCTCGATCGGTTGAACTCATTCGCGAGCGGTTTGACTTCTACTACGTAGGTATCTTCCTCGTCGATCAGGCCGGCGAATGGGCCTGGCTGCGCGCCGGGACCGGTGATGCCGGCAAGGCTATGATCGCTGAGGGACACAGACTGCGTGTTGGCGGGGATTCGATGATCGGCACCTGTGTTGCCGGCGTTGAGGCCCAGATATCCCTGGATGTGGAGGAGGTGCAATCCCGATTCGACAATCCTCATCTGCCGGAGACGCGGTCTGAGATGGCCCTTCCCTTGATATGGCGCGGGTCGGTGATCGGCGCGATGACTGTGCAATCCACCGCGCTGGGCGCCTTCTCACAGAAGGACGTTGAGGTTTTGCAGGCGATGGCCGATCAGCTGGCGGTGGCTATACAGAATGCGCGGCTCTTCGATCAGATGGACGCCGCGGTCCGGGAGAACGAGACGCTCTATAGTGTTAGTCTTGCCATCAATGAGGCGACTTCGGTGGAAGATCTGCTCCGGGCGATGCTTCACGTTGCCGGGTTCCTCGGTATGGATAGTGTCTCGATCCGGCATTTCGAACGCTGGTCGGAGGATGATGTTCCGCCTGTCGTCGCGGCGCATGGCGCGACGACCCGGTCGGGTTCGATTGAATACTTCCATGAAACCGAGTATCAGTTCAACCCTACGATCTATGAATGGCTCTTTAACGGTTCCGATCAAATCTTCGCGTTTGAGGATCTGCATGATCCCGCGATTGACGTACCTGAGCCCATGCTGGCCCCACTTCTCGCGCACGGCAACCGCTGCCTGATTGTGGTTTCCCTCAACGTCCACGGTCATAGTCCGGGGGTTGTCGCGCTCTATGGCCCTGACCCTCTCACTGACCTTCCCGATCGTTACGTTCAGGTTTTCACCCGCACGCTGATCGATCAGGTGTCCTCCGTATTGGATCGTCAGTTGCTTCAGGACGAGCTCGAACAACGTGCGAGCCGGCTTGCCCTGGTCTCTGATATCTCCCAGACCGCTTCTTCCTACCTCGATCAGTCGCGGCTTCTCGATGAAGTGGTGACGTTGATCCGTGAGCGTTTCGGGTTGATTTACGTCGGTATTTATCTGGTCGATGATTCTCAGCAGTGGGCGGTCTTGCGGTCTGCTGCCGGTGAAACGTCAGCGCAATTCGAGGTGGGAGACACGCGGGTGGATCTCGAAGAGGGATCGAATCGGATCCGCACCTGTTTGGCCTCCGGTGAGGCGGTCAATACCTTGGATCTTGGTGAGCCGACCGCCGGTATGGGGGAAGCGGCGGAGACGCTGCCCCGCTCCGAGGTCATCTTACCTCTGTCCGGCGGTGGGGAGCGTCTGGGGGCGATCGTTATTCAATCGGATCGCCCGGCGGCTTTCTCTGAGGACGATATCACTATCCTATCAACGATGGCTGACCAGTTGGCCAACGCAATTATCAATGCCCGTCTGTACGCCCAATCCCAGCAAAATCTTGAGGAGCTGCAGCGGGTTCAGAGGCGCTACGCACTCGATCAATTGGATCGTTACCAGGTGCAGGAAGATGTCATCGGGTATAGCTATAACCTCGATGAGGTTGCGCCTTTGGCTTCGTTTGAGCAGCTCTCCTTATCGGATGTGGAACCCGACACGCTGCCCATCGTCAATCCCGGTGTGGAGGGAGGGGACGGGGCTGCCTTGATTGACCGTCTGGAGCTCCGTAATGAGATGGTAGGTCTGATGAGCTTTGAGGAGCCCGGATCCACGATGGAGTGGTCGGAGGATCAGCTCGGCGTCCTGGAAGCGGTCCGGGAACAACTGGGACTGGCCCTCGAGAACCGATTGCTCATCGATCAATCTCAGCGCTCTCTCGCCGAGGCCCGACAGCGTGAGGCCGAGCTGGGATTCCTTCAGGAGATCGCGGCCACGCTCAATGCGACCAATGACCTCGTCGCAGCGAGTGAAGCGTTAATGGACAATTTGCAGAGCTTGGTCCCCGTCAACCATTTTGTGCTGGCGACGTATGATGCATCGTCGGAGTCTCAACTTACGTTCCTCACAGGCATCGGAGAGGCTGCCGACACCCTCGGTGCGATGGATCCTGAGGTCTTCAACGCGGACACCGGGTTGGCTTACACGGCCGCGGTCGATGATGTCATCGTCACGGACGATCTGCGGTTCAGTGCTGAATTCCGTGAGGATGAGGCGTTGGCGAGTGCCGACGTTTTCTCTCGGGTGATGCTCCCGCTGGATCTGGGCGTCAGAACCTTGGGAGCGATGAGCCTGGGAAGCGATCAAGTCGATGCCTTTGAGGACCCCAGCGTGCTCCGGATTCTGCAGCAGGTGGCTGCCCAGGTGGCGTCGGCGATGGAGCGGGGGAATTTGCTCCGCATCGCCCAGTCGAGCGCGACCGAGTCCCAGCAGCTTTACGAGGTCACCAGTGACCTGGCGGAGGCGATGGATTCGGAGTCGATCTTGGATGCGATCGCGCGGCACGCGTTCCCCAGCGTACCGGCCTGTGCTGAGATTATGGTCTTTATCGCGGACCCGGAGACGGGCACGGGGGATGATTGGCTGGAGGTTGTCGCGTCGCTCTCCCAGCAGACCGACGTATCCGCGAGGCCGGTCGGAGATCGTGTGGACGCTCATGAGTATCCGGCGCTGAAACTGTTGGGGGATTCGGATAGACTTCACCCCCAGCGGCTATTCGTCTGTGAGCATGTGGGTGAGGATCCGAGGCTTGACGAATCCACACGGGCGTATTATTTGGAGCAGGGGGTTCGCGGATTGGTGATTGCGGAGCTGGCGACGGGTGTAGCCGCGGGCGAGAGAATCGGCTTTATCCAGGTCCGGCTTTCGGAGTCCTACACGCTCAGCGAAGGCGAGACACGTCTCTATGAAACCATCGCTGACCAGGCCGCCGTGGTGTTATCCAACCGCCGTCTCTTCCGGGAGTCTCAGGCCCAGGTCGAACGTCAGGCTGTGGCCGTCGATTTGGCAAACCTGACCACCTCGATTTCGGAACGTGGAAGGTTGCTCGATGAATCGGTCAACTTCTTGAAATCCCGGTTCGATCTCTATTACGCGGGCATTTTCTTGCTCGATGACCGGAGTGAATGGGCGGTGCTGCACGCCGGCACCGGAAAGATCGGCGAGCGGCTCTTATTGATGGGGCACCGGTTGGCTTTGCGCGGTCAGTCCATGGTCAGTGAATGCATCCGCACCGGTACGCGGGTGCTGGCGTTGGATATCGAACCGGAGGCGGCGGAGCTTGAAAATCCTTTGTTGCCTGAAACCCGGTCTGCGGTCGTCTTCCCGTTGGTAAGCCGTGGCCAGGTCAATGGCGCGATCACGCTGCAGAGCGATCGGCGCTTTGCGTTTACGCAGGAAGATATTGGGACCCTGAGCTTGATGATCAATCAGTTGGCTAACGTGATCGAGACCACGAATCTCTATGAGCGTTCGCAGAGCTCCCTGGCCGAGACCCGGATGCTTTACCGGATCGCTCAGCAGATCACCGATGCGCGGGACCCGGAGGCTGTGCTATCGGCGGCGGTCGAGGGCATGGCTCAGCGCTCGGAGCCTGACTGGGTGGTCGCCGGTCTCTTTGAACCCCGCACCCATCCCACCGAGTTGCGCATTGTCGTGGAGTGGAACCGGGAAGGGCGGTCTATGCAGACCAAGGTCTATCCGTTGGATAAGATCCCTCAGTTCTACGAAATGTTGCGGGTCGATGAGCAGTTCATCACGCCGGATATCACCCAGGATCCTATGGTCGATGAGTACCTCAGCCAGATCTATATGGATCTCGGCATCCGGGCGACGGCAGCCTTTCAGCTTGCGGTGCGGGGCGTTCAATACGGCTTGATCATGGTCCACTGCCAGAATGCCCGTGAGTTTTCCACCGCCGAGTTGAGCTTCTATGAGAACGTGGCACGGCAGGCGTTTGTGGCTTTGGAGAATATCAACCTTGTGGTCGCCACCCAGGAGCAGGCCGACCGACGGGATATTCTCAACCAGGTCCTGCAGACCGCTTCGAGTTCATTGGATCAAGAGTCCATTATGCAGGATGTTGGAGAGGTCGTTGCTGAACGTCTGACGATGCCGGTGATGATGTGGCAGTGGGATGAGGTGATGATCCATGCCGCCTCGGTGCACGATGATCATGGGCATATGATGATCTGGGAGGATGATGAACTCAACTTCTCATCCGATGAGCTTTTGGAGATCTATGAAGTGGTTGAGACGCGAACGCCGAAGTCGCTTGATTTTCAGTCACGCGACCGCCGATTGTGGAGGCAGCTGGAGGTGGACATCCAAACCGAGCTGGTGGAGGGTTACGCGGTCCCCCTCGCGGCTCGAGACGTGGTCTACGGCGTTGCGGTGTTGGGCCGCCAGCGTGGGCATGATCCCATCGATGATCTCAAACGGGAGTTCATGCAGACGGTCGGGGCGAACGTCAGCGTCGCTCTGGAGACCGCCAGTCTTTATCAGGAGGCTCAAGAGACGGCGGAGCGGCTCCGAGAGGTCGATGAGTTGAAGAATCAGTTCATGGCGAATATGTCCCACGAGCTGCGCACGCCGCTTAACTCCATCATCGGATTCTCCCGTGTCATGCTTAAGGGGATTGATGGTCCGCTTTCTGAGATGCAGGAGACCGACCTTCAGGCCATCTACGATAGTGGGCGTCACTTGCTTGAACTTATCAACGACATCCTCGATATCTCGAAGATCAACGCGGGTAAGATGGAGATCAGTTTCGAGCCCGTCGATCTCGGTTCGATGATTGAGAGTGTCATGTCGACGGCCTTAGGGTTTGTAAAGGACAAGCCGATCAAGCTGCGGACGGATGTACCCGAAGACCTTCCCACGGTGATTGCGGATGGGCGCCGGGTTCGCCAGGTGCTCACCAACCTGCTGGGCAACGCCGGCAAGTTCACCGATGAGGGATACATCAAGATAGCCGCGACCTACGATGACTATCAGGTGATTATCAACGTTGAGGATACCGGCATCGGTATTCCGCCGGAACGTATCCACGCGGTCTTCGAGCAGTTCGAGCAGGTGGATTCCTCCTCGACCCGGCGATATGGTGGCACGGGGTTGGGCGTCCCGTTAAGTCGTGAGTTCGTGCGCATGCACGGCGGTGATATGTGGATCCAGGAGAGCATCGTGGGCAAGGGCACCACGTTTAGCTTCTCGCTGCCCATCGGTGGGCCCGACGCGGCGGTTGGGGAGCCCGGCGGTCCGCCGGATGCCCAGACTATCCTGGCGGTCGACGATGATGAGGGCGTCATCACGCTCTTCCGCCGGTACCTTGAGGACGAGGGCTACCGGGTCTTTGGTCTCACCAAGGGCGAACGCGTTGTGGAGGAGGCCAAGCGCCTCAAGCCCTACGCGATCACGCTCGACGTCATGATGCCTGAGGAGGACGGCTGGTCGGTCATCCGGCGGTTGAAGGCCGACCCGGAGACACGGGATATCCCTGTCATCATCTGCTCGATCTTGAGCGATCGCGATAAAGGCCTGAGCATGGGCGTCGCGGACTACCTGGTCAAGCCGATCTCGGAGCACGACCTTCTGGATGCTCTGGATCGGGTTGAGATCAGCCGGGAGGGCCACGTCCTGGTGGTGGATGACAATGCCGATGACCGTAAGTTGTTGCGTCGTATTTTGGAGAACGGGGCGATTGAGGTGGTAGAAGCTGAGGGTGGGCAAGCTGCCATTGAGCATATCCACGACGATCCTCCGGAGCTTGTGGTCTTGGACCTTATGATGCCGGACGTCGATGGATTTGCCGTCCTCGAATATCTGAAGGGCGATCAGGCGACTCGGCAGATTCCGGTGATTGTGGTAACCGCCAAGGAGCTTACGCCGGAGATGCGCGCTCGCCTCCAGCAGCGGGTGGAGAGCTTACTCCAGAAGGGAATCTTCGATCAGGAGCAGCTACTGGCCGATGTCTCGGACGCCCTCAATCGGCTTTCCGTGACCCGCAAGGATCAGGAGCCCAACTGACTCAAGGCGTGATGATGGAGGGGGTGTTTTCTTGACATGCGGGTGACCCTCAAGTACAATAGATGCGGTTTACGCGTTTGGAGCTATCACCATACCGTTTCGTCCCTTATTTCAGGAGGTTTTGAATGTCCTACATAATTACCGATCTTTGTGAGCGTGCCGGCCTTTGTGCGGATATCTGCCCGACCGAGTCCATCCATGCGGTTGAAGGGGATGATGATTGGCCGCTGTATTATGTCAACCCAGATACGTGCATCGACTGTGGCGCGTGCATGGCCGAGTGCCCCAATGAGGCCATCTTCCCCGACTATGACCTGCCGGAGGAATATGAGGCTTATGTCGAAATCAATGAGCAGTTCTTCACCGATGGACCCGGCGCGGATCTAGTCTAGGGACTATTTCCGGCCTGAGCCTCTCATTCAGAGTAGGCCAAGAAAGCGAGATCGATCCTCGGATCAATCTCGCTTTCTTTGTCATAAGTTGTCGTTGGATCAGTGCACGTAGATAGGACTGGTGAAGATCCACCCAACCCGGTGGGCCCGGTAGCGGCGGTAGACTTCCACCCGGTAGATACCGGGTTCGACCGAGGTGTAGGTGAGTTCCCGCCCCACCGTTCGCTTGATCACCTCGCCGTCTCGCAGAAGGTGGATGCGCCCCGGCGCAGGAATGCGGATATCGATCGTAATGGCGCTCAGCCGCTTCAGCTCCTGTCCCGGCATGGCCTGCTCGGATCCGCTGCGGATGGTGAAGCGGAACCCCCGGGTGCTGTGGGGGCGGTCGTAGCCGACCCACGTTCGACCGCTGCGGAGCGCCTCGTAGAGGATCGCGCGGTCGGACGCCAGGTCGCCTGTCATGGACTTCCGGCAGAGCACGTGGGTATTGACGCACTGAAAAAGGTGGGCATACGGAAAGAGTTGGCGCTTGATCGGCCCCCATCGGTAAGTTTGTCCGTGCGCGTTGCTGCCCCCGATCACCGAAATGCGGCGCCCTTGACTCAGCAGTTCGTCCCAGAGTTTGAGTGTCGCTCGATAAGGTCCTCGGATGCCCAATCCCGGTACCATCGCGTAGATCAAGGCGGACACCGGGTTCCAAAGCAACCCCTTGAACTCTGACATGTAGTTCCATAACTCCAGCCCCCGGATTCGATCGGCAGGCCAGACGGTCCAAGGAATCGGGTCGAGACCCTTTCGGACCCGTCCCTGCTTCTCAATCGGGTGGGCGATGTAGGCAAATCCCTGGTGCTCTTGAACGGCCTTCAACAGGGTCCGGGTGCCGCCGAAGCTGTAAGGGGCCATCTCACGTTGCGTGCCGTAGGTCAGCAGGTGATTGGCCTGAGGATGGCGCCGCACGTTGTGGACCTCCTCCCCGGTCAGAAGCAGGACGTTGCCGTAGTAGCCCTCCAGGCCCACGGGCCGGATGTTGTGATCGCTGGTGATCACGAAATCCAGTCCGGTTTTTTCGGCTTCGGCTGCGACCTGCTTGTGGGTCGCGACACCGTCGGAGTAGACGGTATGAACGTGGGGGTTGCCAACGTACTCGCGGTAGGTCTCAATGTCCATCACGTGGGCATCCTAACCCGAACCCGGTCTTTGTCAACCTGAGTATCGTTGCGTCTACCGGTAACGCCGAAAGCGGACGACCCCGACGATCAAGAAGAGCACGGCGAACCCTGTGAGGGCTCCAATGTGAGGGAGCACGTCGATCAGGGTGGCACCCTGGCCCAGCATGGCGTTGTAGGCCCGCATCGCCCAATTCGAAGGTAGGATCTGGACGATCTGCCGGTAAAGGGGGGGCGTGATCTCCAGGGGATACCAGGCGCCCCCCAGCGCGGCCATGGACATCGCCAGGCCGATGACGATGCTGTTGGCCTGGCCTCGAGTTTTCACGAAGGTGGCGACGACGATGCCCAGGGCGGCGGTCGCCAGTGCGAAGGCGAAGGAGACCAATGCGATAGCCAGCAGATCCTGCCCCCAGTCTACCCCGAAGATCAGACCTCCCCCCGCGAAGAGAATGGCCATCTGCACCAGGCCCAATGAGAGCCCCGCCAGAAGTTTGCCCGCAAAGAGGGTCGCGCGTGAGGTGGGGGTGATCAGAACACGGCGGAGTGTGCCCTGGAGCCGTTCGTCGACCAGCACCTCTGCCAGTCCCAACAGCGTGATCTGGACCCAGGTCACGATCTGTCCGGCGGACGCGTGCTCCTGGCTTGTGATTTGGGTCTGAGGATCCCGGGTGATCGTGGTCTCGTCCGGCCATCGGACCTGGGCGACGACCGGCGGGTTCTCGACCGCCTCCAGCGTGTCCAGCAGCAGCGTGCGGAAGAACCGCGCTTCCTGCTCGGGAGTGGCGACCAGCCCGGAGCTTTGGGCCTGGTCCAGCCCCATCTCCGCGACCAGGGCTGCGCCGCCGACCCGGCCCTGGGCGGCGCGGATGGATTCCTCGATGACAGGGGAAGCCCCACTGGTAGACTGAACCTGAAGGGTCAGGGTGACCGGTTGGCTATCCAGAAGCCGTGCTGAGAAATCGGCCGGTACAATGAGGCCATTGCTGTCGTCTGGGATCTCGTCCACCGGCGTTAGATCGATGTTAAGGCTTGCCAGCGTCTGTTTGAGCCCCTCAACCAGAGGGCCTTCATCCTGCGCCACCAGGAACAACGGGGTGCGAACCTCCTGGGGGTCGCTGGGCTCGGCGTTCATCGCTCCGCTCAGCCCCGCCCCCACCGAGGCGGTGAAGATCAGGGGAAGGATCAGGAAGAAGAACCACGCCGTCGGGCCGCTCAACTGGCGTTTGAATTCGACGCGAATGATAGATCCTAGTCTCCGAATCATAGGGCTCCTTGATGGTGACGGATGGTGACCACAGGGATGGGCTCAGTCGAACTGGCGCCGAAAACCAAGCGCGGCGCCGGCGTAATAGATGACGGTCAACCCGATCATACCGCCCAGCCATGGAAGGACGGCGCTGAGGGCTTGACCTGTCTGCAAGCGCGTGAATATCTCGATAGCCCAGGCGTTGGGGGTCAGTAAGCTGACCGTCTGGATCCATTGGGGCAGCCCGTAGCGCGCGAAGAAGCTGCCGGAGAGGATCGAGGCGACCAGGGTGAGTCCGGTGCCCAACGCACCCGCTTGATTGGGGGTTCGCGCCCAGGCCGAGATCAGGGCACCCACGCCGGACGCACAGACCACGGTGGCGATAATGACCCCGAGGACCACGACCGGTGGCCCCCAGTAGGCTCCGAACAAACTCGTTGCGCCCCATAGGATGATCACCTGTAACGTGCCGGTCAGTACAATGCCCGCCATCTTCCCGACCAGGAGGGTCAAGGGCGGGGTAGGGGAGACGAGAAGCCGGGGCAGGGTGCCACGAGCGCGCTCCGCCAATAAGGAGCGCCCCCCTGAGGTCACGGAGAACATCAGAAACATCACGGCGATACTTGCGGCTGTGTAGTCCAACGTCCCGATCCGCCGTCCGGTGCCGGTGGTAATGGTGAGGTGCACGGGAAGCTCCCGGTCCTGCATATCCGTGCCCCCCGTGCGCATCGTGCGGTTGACCTCGTCCGGGTTTTCCATGCCGCCCGCCGACACGAGCCGGCTCATTATCTCGGTGATGCCCGCGACCTGGATGTTCAGCGTCTCGATTCCCTGGGTGACGATTCCCTTGACGACCGCCGTGCTGATCAGGCGATCCGGACTGGCGTAAATCTCCACGATCTCCGGATTGCCCGACCGCGGCGCCTCCTGAGATTGCTGGTAGGCGGAGGCAATGGCAGCGACCTCCTCCTCGGTCAGCTGGGTCTCCTCCGTGAATTCGGTCAGCTGGAGGCCCGTAATCGCCTCGACCTGAGCGCCCAGCGGGAGAACGGCTGCGCTGAAATCGGCCGGGATGATGACCAGGGCCGCTGCTTCGTCGGCCTCGATGCGCGATCGGGCAGCGGTCTCGTCGCGCACGTCCTCGACTATCAGCAGGTCACCGACCTCCTCGGACGTGAGAACGTCGACGAGAACCTCCGATAAGTCGCCCTCATCCCGATTCAGCAGGAGGACCGGGATGTCCGAGATCGTCGAGCTCCCACCCGTCCCAAATGCTGCCGCCATCGCCAGGGTCAGGGCCAGCGGGGTGACGAGCATCGTGACAATGGCTCCTAGGTCGCGGAAGGCGACCCGCACCTCTTTAAGTGCGAGAACTCCCAGTTTACGCATCTTCAGCGCTCCTTCCAAGGTCGATGTTTGAAGGGTACATGTTTGAAGGGCAGATGTTTGAAAGGTAGATGTTTGATAGATCGATATTTAGCACGTGGGTCCCGTCTGCGCATGGCCTTCAATCACGCAGTGCCCGTCCGGTCAGGTGGAGAAAGACGGTTTCCAGGTTGGGTTCTCGTATCTCAATGGTCCGCACGCTGGCGCCAAGTTTCGAGGCGGTTCCCACGATGTCCGCCAGGACTGCCTCGGCCTCTGCCACGTTGACGATCACCTGCCCATCGGTCCCCGTGACCTCGTCGACGTCTTCCATCGATCGGATGGCTTGGCTGAGTTCCCGGCTCTTTCCCTCCTGGACCAGATTCAGCACCAGGGTCTCGCGCTCGCCGACGATGTGCGTGAGCTCCTCCAGCGTCCCCAGGGCGATCAATTTGCCCTGATCCATAATGCCGATACGGTCGCTGAGTTCCTGAGCTTCCTCCATATAGTGGGTGGTGTAGAGGACGGTCATCCCCTGCTTGTTCATGGTCTTGACCCAATCGAGAATGTAGCGGCGGCTCTGCGGATCGATCGCGATGGTTGGCTCGTCGAGCATCACGAGGCGGGGCTGCCCCAGCAGCCCGACGGCTAGATTCAGACGCCGTTTCATCCCCCCGGAGTACGTTGACACCCGGTCGTCTGCTCTGGACTCGAGTTCGGTCAACTGGAGCATCTGGTCGATATCCTTCGTCAATGGGGTCCCGTGTAATCCCCGCATCTCACCCCAGAACCTCAGGTTCTCGCGCGCGGTCAGATCATCATAGAGCGCGAGTTCCTGTGGGACGACGCCGAGCGTGCGGCGTACCGCCATCGGATCGGCTTCGGTATCGTGCCCGTCGACCGTTACCCGTCCGGACGTCGGGGCCAGCAGGGTGCTGATGACCGAGAGCGTGGTCGTCTTGCCGGCGCCGTTGGGACCGAGCAGACTGAAGATCTCTCCGGCCTCCACTTCGAATGAAAGATCGTCGACGGCGTTAGGCCCATCGGGTTCGTAGCGTTTGACCAGGTTTTCAACGTGAATAAGGGACATTGATTATTCCTCCATCTGGAAGTCGTGATGAGGTTTACAGGATCAGCATAGCATCGCCCAGCGAGTAAAATCGATAGGCTCGGGTGATCGCCTGCTCGTAAGCGCGCCGGATATTCGCTTCACCGGCGAAGGCCATCACCAGGGCCAGCAGTGTGCTTTTGGGCAGGTGGAAGTTCGTGATTAACGCATCAACGGTGCGGAAATCAAACCCCGGGGTGATGTAGAGGTCGGTAAATCCCTCGAACGGGGCGACCGCTTGCCACGGACACGTGCCGTCCGGCGATTGTCCCAGGCCTTTGCGTGCTGCGGTCTCGAGCACCCGGACGCTCGTCGTCCCGACGGCTATCACCCGCCCGCCACTGACCTTGGTGCGGTTAACGTGCTCGGCGGTCTGGCGGGTCAGACGGCACCATTCGCGGTGGATGTTGTGCTCTTCGACGATCTCCTCGTGAATGGGATGGAAGGTGTCCAGCCCGACGTGAAGGGTGACGAACTCAAACCGGACGTTCTGCCCTCGCAGTTCGAGCATCAGATCGGGGGTGAAGTGCAGGCCCGCCGTGGGCGCCGCCGCGCTGCCCGGCGTGTCTGCATAGACGGTCTGATAGCGTTCCGGATCTTCCAACGGGCGGTGGATGTAGGGGGGAAGTGGGGTGTGACCCAGGGCGTCCAGATGGTCGTCCAGGGGTTCTGAGAAGGCCATCACGCGTTCTCCCTCCTCTCCGGTTTCGAGGACCTGGGCGGTGATCTCGCTCGGTTCGCCGTCCCGATCTAATCGGATCGTGGTGCCGGGTCGCGTGCGTGCGCCACCGATCAGCCCCAGCCAACGGCGGGAACCGAGCTGTCGCAGGAGCAAAATCTCGACCCGGCCTCCCGTTGGCTCCTTGCGTCCGAACAACCGGGCGGGTATCACCCGGCTCTTGTTCGCGACCAGACAGTCGCCGGCGTCCAGGTACGTGGTGATGTCCCGGAAGGTCCGGTGCTCGATCTGTCCACTTTTTCGGTGCAAAACCAGAAGCCGGGAGCTGTCCCTCGGCTCCACCGGCTCTTGTGCGATCAGTTCTTCAGGAAGTTCGTAATCCAGTTCTTGAATTTTCATAAAATCATACTCTCTGGGTCATCAGCCTGGATAGAGCTCAGACTTGAGCGAGGGGGCATAAGCATTGACGATCTCCGATGTGATGGCGTTGCCTCCTGCCAGGGCGGTATAGAGGTCCGCGCTGAGGCGCGGATCCCGTGCTTGTGTCTCCGGATCTAGCTCGATCAGGCCGAAGCGCAGCTTCCATCCCTCCGCCCACTCAAAATTGTCCGTCAGCGTCCAATGATAGTAACTCTTCACGCGTATGTTCTGCTGGAGGGCTCGCCAGACCTGGTGAAGGTGTTGGAGCAGGGCCCGAGGGCGCTGATCGTCGTCTTGATCGGGGATCCCGTTTTCTGTGATGTGAATGGGAAGGTTCATCCGGTCGAGACGCTTGAGCGCCCGGGCGATGCCCTCAGGATACAGCTCGCCGTAGTCTCCGTCCATCATCTCGGCGTCCTCGGCGTGCACGGCCCGCCCAAAAGCCTCGGCGCGGGCGGTCCGATCGAAGATCACCCGATCCCGCGTGTAGTAGTTGAGACCGATCCAGTCCAGGGACCGCCGCATCGCCAGCGCCGGCCCGAAACCGAGGGGGGGCAGCCACCAGCCGTCCCACACGGCTCGGAGGACGCTGGTATTCATGCTCATATCCTGAGCCCATGCGACGAGGCGATCCAGAGGATGGCGCGGTCGCGCCGGATCGAAGAGACGCATATGGTGCGCGAGTCCGACTTGGGCGTCTGGGTGGAGCATATGTATCTTTTTGTAGGCCGCGGCGTGTGCTTTGAGCAGCGTGCGGATCACGGTCGTCGTCATCTTGAAGTCGCGTCGTCCCGGTGGGAAGACCCCGGCCAAATATCCCATATAGGCGTAGATGGTCGGTTCATTGATCGTGCACCATAGGGTCACGTAGTCTCGGAGCGCAAGGACGGCCTGCTCCACAAACCGGGTGAAGTAGGAGATCGCGTTTGGTGACGTCCACCCCCCCATATCCGCGAACCAGATCGGATCGGAGAAGTGGTGGAGGGTGACCATCGGTTCGATACCGCGATCCAGAAGCGCCTTGATCATCTCCACGTAGCGATCGAGGGCGCCGGTATCGATATGGCCTGGAGCGACCTCGATGCGGCTCCACTCCAGGGAGAGCCGCAAGGTGTCGAGATTCATCGCCGCAGCCCGGTCGAAATCCGCTTCTGCGTGCTCCCACCAGTCGCACGCCAGGCCGGAGGTGTGTTCCTGTGCAATGCGGCCCGGCTGTTGTTCCCATTGCCACCATTGGTTGTTGGTGTTATCGCCCTCGACCTGATGGGCCGCAGTGGCAACGCCCCAATGGAAATCGGGCGGAAAGTGGTATGTCGCGTGTGGCATGGATCGTCTTCCCCCTCGTGACGTGCGTGACCCCGGCATCCGTCGCCGGGGCGTCAATCATTATAGTGGATTCAATCGCGTAATCAACGTCTCACGATTCTATCAAACGTATCCTTCAAACGTATCCTTCAATCGTATCCTTCAAACGTGTTCTTCGATCATGCTTTGAGGAGATTTGTAATCTCCGGTTTTGTCAGATAAAGCCGAAAGGTGATGGACCCTCGATCACCGTAAGGTGACCGTGTCGAGCAGGATCCGATCGGAGGGCTGGCGTGTCCCGGTGCCATCCAGGGCCGGGAGCCGGTCCATCGTCGCCGGATCGTACCAGCCGACGGCGAGGTGATAGGTGTTGGGATCGGTCCCGCTGATATCCAGGGTCACCGTCTCGCTGACGACCTCTCCGGCGGCCCACCAGGAGGTCGGATACGTCCATGCGCGGGGCATCGCGTCATCCTGTGCGACGATGGTCTCCCCGTGGGGGGCGTACAGGTGGACGAATCGCTTGTAATCCGTCGCCGGTTCGGTGCGCGCCCGCCACCAGAGCGTCAGTTGGAGGGTTGTATCCCGGCCTTGACGGGGTCTGTCCGGGGTTAGGTCGTATCCAAGCAGCGCAATCTGATCGCCGAATCGGGCATGCGTGCGGTTGGGGATCTCCGGTACGGCGAAGACGCGGGGCCGGGGCGTGACGGTTAGGTCCTGGGGCATCGTGCACGTCGCCAGATCCTGGCTGTTCGCGGCGAGGGTGAGTTGGAGTGTGTAATCACCCGGTTCGAGCTGGGCTGGCAGAGGCACGGTCACGGGCTTTTCCACCCACGTGTGGCGCGGCCACGTCGTCGGCTCCGAGCCGGGCGCCAGCGGTCCCTCGCTCTCCGCCCTTACCCTGCCGTCCGGCGCTACCAATGCCCACCGGGCCATCAGATCGGCGGTGGGTGTTTCGACGGCGTTCCATTCGGCGCTCAACGTCAGATTATCCCCCTGGGTGATGGCTTCAGGCCTTTCGGCCGCGATCAACGCGATCCCCGCCGCCTGACACAGGATAGTTCGGCCCTTGCGGGTCTGCTCGCAGCAGGCGTCCCGCAGATCGTAGAGGGTCGGCCTGTTGAGCTCGACAGGGATGTCGTGTTCCCCGCCGCCGGCCATGGTCGACCGGAGATAGGTGATGACCCGGAGCGTATACTTTCCGGGCGCCAGCCCTTCCGGGACCTGCATGAAGACCTGGTCGGTCATCCGTTCGCCGGTGTTCCAGAGGGAGGTGGGTAGGTATCCGTAGCCGGGCTGCTGGTCGTGTTGGGCGATTAACTGCCCTTCCGCGTTGATCAGTCGTACAGACATGCTCCAGTTGCGGGGCGTTCCGGGCGTCGACCACGTCATCGTGAGGTGCACGGTCGTTGGGTCCGGCTGCGCGAGATCGACGTTGTGGAGGGCTAATTCGTCGAATTTACCGAGGATCGACGTGTCGGTGTCGATGGGCGGTCCTTGGCGGACCCGCACGGCGTCCACGTAGAGCGTGCCCATGGTGCGATCCTGTGCTGTCTGTCCCCGCCGTTCTCCCTGACTGTCCTCCAGGGTCAGTTGGAGAAGGTAGAGACCCCGGCTGAGATTCGCAGGCATGGTCAGGTGGGGCGCGGGAGCTACGTTGCAGGTCGTGTCCGCCTCCGTGTCAGGGACTGCTTCGTCTCCTTCACCACAGGCGAGCGTGAATTGGGTCTCTGCCAGGCGGTAAGGAACGCCGTGGCGGGGCTCGGCCGGTGAGACCAGACGCAGCGTGCCGGTCAGCGCGGCGTCGGCGTTGACGTCAAAGTGCAGCGGTACGATGAGTCCGCTTCCCGGTTTGACCGTCTCCGGGATCGGCGCTGCCTCGGTCAGGGCCGCCGGTCCGAAGTCGACCGGGCCGGCGTGGGGATAGGGCATCGTTTCGAAGTCGAAGACCCTCATTAGCATCTCAGTATCTCGATGGAAGGCCAGGGGCAGCCCGATTGCCAGGAGGGCGCCCAGCGCGAGGGTCAGTCCCTCAAACGACGTACCGAGTCCCCGGACCCTCAAGGACCGGCTTCGCCTCCCCCGGGGACGGCCTTGATCGGAAGGCTGCTTCGGTGACACGTTTGTGCCTGTCTCTGACCTCGACGGCTGTCTGACGATGAGGGTGACCGACGCTGCCAACCCCGCGAGCCCGGAGAGACCCATTGACCAGGCCCGGACAGGCGTGGGGCCAAGTTTGAGTTCGACCTCGTGCTCGCCGGCGGGCAGGGTCAGACTCAGACGTCCGGAGCCTTCCAGCGGCGCCACCGGCGTGCGCACGTCGTCGATCCACGCACGCCATCCTGGCCACGCATGGAGGGGGAAGACGACACGGGCCGGACCCCGATCGAGTTCCACGTGCCAACGCCTCAGCGTTGGGGTGCGTTTCACCTGGACGGCCTCGACCTTAGCGTCTCCGTCCACCTCCACCGCACCCATGCCGTCGATCACCGACTCGGAAATGTAGAGCCGGGGTACGACGTTGGCGGGCAGATACTCGTAGCGGATCGTCGTGCCGATGTTGCCGGTGAACGTCTCGTAGAGGAGGAGCGTGTCCCAGTCGATGTCCTCGTCGATCCGCAGCCGGTCAGGACGAAGGTGGAGCATCCCGCTCGCCGCGATCATCACGCAGAGGACGATACCCAGGATACGCCGGATAGATCTCTGTCTGGGGTGCGTCGGTTCTCCCGCGAGCAGGGGCACGATCGCACCGGTGAGAATGGCCGTGAATAATGCCTGAATCGACAGGAATCGCCAGGGGAATTGGGTCGTTGCCAGGAGCGGGAGGTGCGCCCAGAGCGGCTCCGAGAGGGGCGTGATCATCAGGGTCGAGACGAACAGGCCCAGGAGCAGATAGCCGGCCGCGATCGGGGGCGGTGCGGACCTTGGGTCGGTCGCCCGGCTCTTGATCGTCCGCAGGACGATCAGGACACTGCCCAGCAGCGCGAGTCCCGCCTGGACGAGTCCGGTGGCGAAGGCGCCGGCGCCCTCAACCTGGCCCGATACGCTGTAGTCAAAGGCGAGATGTGGCTGGATCAGGTTCAGTCCTCTGAAGTGGCGGCTGTAGTGGAAATATCCCTCGGTAAAGGCGTCGCCCAACTGCCCGTAGGTCACCTCGACCAAGGCCGGCACCCAGAACCACGCGGTCAGGACCATCCCCAGGACGAAGGGTGACGCAGCGGTCAGGAGCGTACGGATGCCCGTCCGCCACGTCAGGTGCTGCGGCCTAAGCCGGAGCAGGGCGTAGAGGAGCGCGAAGGGCGAGAAGATCAACAGGGACACGTTATGGGTCAGGATCAGCCCTCCGTACGCGAGGCTTGCGGTGACGATACGGCGAAACGCCCAGTCTCCGTCCGTGCGCTGGTCCGCCAGCCGGTCCAGGCTCCATAAGATCAGCGGATACCAGACAAAGGCGTAGAACTCCGACAGGGAGTCCCCACGGACGTAGAGATTGACCAGGTGGAACGGTGCGAAGATATACGCGGCGACGCTCAGCACGACGCCCACGCGGGTTCTGTGGATGCGGCGCGCCCACAGGACCATCGTCAGGCCTGAAAGGACCAACCCCAGCGTCTGGGTGGCCTGGATGGCGATCAGCGGCGAGAGCCCCAGGGCCGTCAGGCCGCCGCTTACGTAATAGGGCAGGGCGGCATAATGATTGAAGAAGGGATACCCCAGGTCGTAGGCTGCGTGGGCCATCCAGCGGGCGGGAACGGCGCCGTGCCGGAGGTTTTCAGCCATATCCATCGTTCGCTGGAGGAGGAAAGGGCTGTCCCCGCCCCCCCGTGTGTTGACGAGTCCCGGCCCCCAGAGGGGCACGGCCGCGACCATGGCTAACAGCAGAACGACGCCGAGGTCGATGGGGGTGAGTCTAGGTTCTTGAGCCTTTGTGGATGCGGTCATGGTGTATCCACCAGAATGACGCTCGTTTCGAATGGGTCTGCGATGACGTCGCCCGTTCGATCGATCCGTTTCAGCCCGACGCCGGTGGCTGGGTCGTACAATCCGACGCGCAGCCGGTCGTGTTCGGGTTGGGGGATCACGCCGGGTAGCGGATGCTCGTCCAGGATAACGTCACCGGCGTGCCAGAGGTCCGTAGGTAGATTTCCCTGGGCCGGTGCGCTGTCGTGCTGGGCGATCTTAGCACCGTTCCGCACGTAGTGGACGAAAACCGTGAGATTGCCGGGTGTGCCCTCACCGGCGCGCCACCAGAGCTGGACCCGCGCCTGATCCTGCACGGGCTCAACGAGGGCGGCGTGGAGTGTGATTCCGTTCTCGAACCTGGCGATGGCCGGCGGCAGGGGGGGCAGGGGATCGGCCACGATGATTGTCGCGATGCGATAAGGTTCCGGGTCCTTATCCCCTTGGGCCAGGGGACCCTCCGGGGAGGAGAGATAGGCCGGACGGGGAAGGCGGGGCACAACGTCGGCCTTCCAATCGCGGTACGGCCACACGATAAAAGCGACGCTCGCCTCACTGGGGCGCTCCGGCGTTTCGGCGACGAATTGAATCTTGGATTTTGGGACCAAGAAGGGAATCGCCGTCCAGGAATCCCACAGACTCCGATCGACGAGTATGCTCCGTGCTGCGGTTGGGCGATGGTGCATACGGTTGCCATCCCATCCCTGTTGCGTGAGCCGGTTGATCTCCCCGGCAAGCTGGACCGGACCGGCCTCAAACCAGTGGTAGGCGAGGTCGGCGTCCGCGTACTCGCTGAAATAGGCGTGGGCCGTGCTGATCGCTCCAATGAAAAGGAGGGACGCCGGTACGATTCGACGGAGATGGCGCAAAGGGCTGCTCAACCGGGCGAGGTGCTCCGCCATCCACGTAAGGCCCTGGGCTGGAATGAGCGCAACCACCGGCAGCATCCCCGCAGCGCGCAGAAAATGCGGGGCGTCCTCGGCCAGCGCTGTGGGAATGGCCGAAACCGCCGTCCAGATCAGCACCAGGGCTGCGCCGGGCTGTTTTCCGAACTGTCGAACACTGAGAATCAGACCGAGCCCAAAGGCCAATCCCAGGGCCGGATCCCAGACCGGTCGGTAGGCCACGTTGTGGCGCCAGATGCGGTCGCCCCGGACGAAGAACATCCCGGCAGTGCGCAAGATGTGGCGCCCCAACGTCTGCCACGGACGCCCCTGGTTGATCGTGTCGCTGAAGACCGAGACCTGACCGGGGCGGGTGAGCACGACTTCCGGGTGGGTCGCGGTATAGAGGCCCAGGGGGCTGAGCACGAGCAGGCCCACGAGGCAGAACGTCAATGCGCCTCTGCCGTGTTGCCTGAGGATGGCTTTGTCCTTGACCAGACCGTACAAGCACACTCCCGCGAGGGCGAGGGGCGTCACCCGGACGGCGCTGTAGGTGTACCAACTCAGTCCGTACCACAGGCCGGCGGCTGCCCAATGCCCGAGGCGCTGCGTGCGGAGACCCCGTACAGCCTGCGCCAGGAAGAGAGCGGAGAGAAAGGGGAGTAGCACGGCCCGGTATCCCACCCGGCTCAGATGGACGTGCCATAGGGTCACGGTCAGGATGGCAAGCGTCCAACGTCCCATACGCCGGGAGAAGAGCGTCCGCCCCAGATCGTAGGTCGCTGCCAGCGTGAGCATGCCTGCAAAGGCAGCAGGGAGCCGGATGGCCCAGGGCGTGCGCCCCAGCACGGCGACACACGCGCTCACGCAGTAGATGAAGAGCGGCTCGCGGCCGTTGTTGGCCTCAAAGAAGACCTTGAGGCCTCCGTTCAGAACGTTGAGTGCATCGAGGCCGTGTTGAGCTTCGTCGTGGTAAAGTCCCGGTGGTATCTCGCCGAAGGCATACAGCCGCAGGGCCGCGCCAAGGAGCAGACATCCCAGGATGAGCAGTTGGTTGCGCCACCTCCTCCCGTTGGGGGCTGAGGGGGGCATAGGAGGGCGTCGGCCTCCCGCGTGGCGATGCCGCTCACTCATCGCGCTGCGATGGAGAGCGATCCGAGCGCCGGGACGTTGACGGGCCGGCGTGGATCAGCGTGCCCGACGCGGTGTCCGGATTGAGCAGCGCCCGAACCAGCGTGTTGGGTGTCCGTCCGGATAGAATCCGGATCCGAATGTCGGGGTGATCCTGGGTGAGTTCCATCATTCTGCTGACCTTGTCCGCCATCCCCCCTGTGACGTCGGTCGCGCTCGATCCCGACAGATAGGCCTGGACGCGGGCGTAGGTGGCCGGCGTGATCGTAGGGATCACGCGGCCCTGGGCGTCCAGGACGCCGGGGGCGTTTCCCAGCAGGAGGATCCACGCGGGGCGAAGTCGTGCCGCGATATAGGTGAAGAGGGCCTCGGTGGAGAGAATCGTTCCTCCTTTCGCCGTATCGAAGGCGACGTCACCGTAGATCAAGGGCACGAGCTGGTGGTCAAGGGCGAGTTCGAGGGTCTCCAAGGGATAGGTGCGGATTTCACCCGCGTGCGCATGGACGGCAGAGGAGGGCTGCAGGCTCATCACCGGCACCCCGGATTTCAAGAACGTGTCGACGACAAGGCGGTTCAGACGGCCTGCTTCCGCGCTCACCTCGGCGAAACCGTGCCATGCTTCCCGGCTGTCCACGCCGTTCTGGGTTTGATACTGGTCTGCAACCCAGTGTCCAAAGGACCCAGATCCGTGTCCGAGTAGAACGCGGAGTCCGGGGGTGGCCGTCAACGCGTGGTCAACCTCATCGGCCAACCGTTGGATGACCGAATGCCTCGGGGTCGCGCGTTGGTGTTTGTCGGTGATCAGGGATCCGCCTAGCTTGACGAAGATGAGCTCGGTTTCCATTGGGTCGAAAGCTTTCCTTGAAAAGGCTTGAACGTGATGCCTCAGCGCTGGGAATCATCAGGAGGTGGGGCGACGCGCGCCCGCCATATCCGGGTCGCTCCGGCGGCTTCCAACGACCGTTCGACCGCGTCGATGGTCTCTTCGGTGACGAGGGCGATCATATTGCCGCCCTGACCGGCGCCAGTGAGTTTGGCACCCAATGCCCCGTGCGCTTGGGCCGCTTTGACCATGGCGTCCAACTCAGAGAGGGAGACCCCGATCTTATTGAGCAGGCTGTGATTCTCATTCAAGAGGGTGCCCAATGCCTTGAGGGCGCCCTGTTCGACGGCTGCCCGCGCTGCTTTTGCGATCGCCCCAATGCACGTGAAGACGACGTTGTAATACTTAGGAGTTGCAAGCCACCGATGGCGCACCTCGGCGATCGCTTCGCGGGTCGAACTGGCGATGCCGCTGCTGGCAATCAGAAATTGAAGCGGGGTGCCGATGCCGAAGGTCTCAGGGGGCTCCCCTTTCACGAAGTAGACCGGTTGTTCCCAGGCGATGACGGTGTTGTCGATGCCGCTGGGCGTGCCGTGGTGGATCTTTTCGACCTCAAAGGTCATGTCGCTGATGTCCTCGGGCGGAAGATCGATCTCCAGGTAGGCTGCCAGCGCGCGAATCGTGGCCGTCGTCACCGCCGCCCCACTCCCCATCCCGCCGGCGACGGGCAGGTCCGAGGTTACGGTCAGGACGGCGTCCGGCTCCGGTCTTTGCAGATGGTCGAGAAGCAGGCTGACCGCTCTGCCCAGGGGGTGATCCGCCGGGGCCTCCTGAAAGCGAAGCGTCTCCTGAATGTCGGGGGCGCACACTTGCAGGCCCTGCCCGGTTTCCGAGGGGCGTATGTGGGCCCGCGCCCGCATATCACTCACGGGCACGGCAATGGCGGGGTGTCCATAAACGACGCTGTGTTCCCCACACAGGATGATTTTTCCGGGTGCAGTTGCTGTTTTCTCGTTTGGATGCATATTGGATATTTCGTCACTCGGTCGTGTCTCGTCGGTCTTCACTATCCATAAGTATAACACAGATCCATTTCTTCTCTGGATCGAACGCCTTGGGGTTGGCGATGCCTCTGCCTTTTCGGCTGGGTTGCTTCCGAATCTGTGAGGACGAAGTCAACCAAGGGGAGGGGATGATGAACGGCTTGGGTCTATCGTGGCTTGGGTATAGGGCGTGTGGCTCATCCCAGGTAGAGAATGGCGATCGCCAAAAGCCCCCAGAGTCCGATGTTGATCTGCGAGGGCCGATCCTTGAGCAGCACCTCATCCGGCGGTATCGTCCATTGACGGACGTGGGTGAGGAAGAGATAGCGAAAAATCCCGTAGATGACGAAAGGAATGGTCAACATCATCGTATGGTTGTCCGGCAGACTGGGTGCAGAGAAGGTGTAGAGCGCATACGCCAGCACGGTCGAGGAGGTGACCACGCTGATCAGTTGATCCAGGAACGGTAGGTTGTAGGATCTAAGCGTGGTCCGATGGTTGTGCGCCTCATCCTCCAGAAGCAGGAGCTCCCCCCGGCGTTTGCCGAGCCCCAGGAAGAGGGCCAGCAAGGTCGTGCAGATATACAGCCAGGGCGAGAAGCGCTCTGCGTCCACCAGCGGCACCCCCGCCCCAACGCGGAGCACGAAGCCGGCCGCGATGGTCATCACGTCGAGGAGCACGACCTGTTTGAGCTTGAACGAGTAAGCGATCTGGAGTGCCAGATAGCCGGTCAAGATCCACGCGAAGATCGTGTTGAGCCAGAAGGCCGCGGCGAGCGAGCCCACGCCGATCACGGTCGCGGCGACGACCGCGAAGCGCATAGAGAGCGCGCCGGATGCGAGCGGGCGGTTGCGCTTTTGGGGGTGCTGGCGGTCCTTGTCGACGTCGACGAGATCGTTGATCGTATAGACGACCCCTGAGATAAGACAGAAGAGGATGAACCCCAAGACCGTCTGGAGGAGGTACCGGGGATCGAGCAGCTTGGCGTCGAAGATCAACGCCGCGAAGAGAAAGCCGTTCTTGGTCCATTGCTTGGGGCGCATCGTTTTCAACAGGGCGCTGAGACTTTGCATACACGACTCCATCGTTGGTGATTCTGGATTGGGCCTTCATGGGCTATCCGTGCCCGTGGACATAGGTGCGTGCCCTTGGGCACGGTGCAATGATCCTATCATATGTCGATCCGACGGCAACCTCGCGCAGACGTCTTTCCTGCTCGCTCTCAGGCGATGACCGTATGGGGATCGTGTTCAAGCGCGGGCGGCTGCTGGGCTGGATATCTCATAACCGGATCCGGCGACGGACTTGCGCTTTTGCCAAAATGTGGTAATATAGTAGTTCGGTTCTGTTTTGTGTGGTGTGTTTTTATTTGACTTCCCAAGAGAGCAAAGTATAATAACTCCGATTATGTCAATGTCAATAGGGGTCGGTTTTTAGGGGGAAAGGGCACTGAGAACTCTACTCATGTGCTCCTTTTGTTTCTTGGGACAAGTCCTTTAGGGAGGAAGAATGAAACGTGATGATCGGGTGACGGAAGCGCGTACATTCAAGGCTTTGCGTATCAGTCTGGCATCACCTGAGGATATCCTTTCATGGTCGTATGGTG
>DAOTTS010000235.1:0-4062 GCA_034437735.1 Anaerolineae bacterium | reverse complement strand
CTGACGGTATCGTAGCCGAGGACGTGCGTCAAGCCATCCGCATAGGGAAAAACGTAGTCGAAGGGCGGTATTGCGGCCTTGGGATCGACAATCATCGGCCGCATCCCCAGGAGATTGCCCATGGTCACCACGCAGTCATAGCCGTCCAATCGCGAGCTGCAGGCGCCGCGCCCGTTAGGCTCGCCGCCAAACCACCAGGAACCGGTGTATTCGGCACTGTCCGTCCCATAGACGGTGATATAGAAATCCGTGACGTCGTCGTGATTGTTGATAATATCCCAGCGGCGCACGACGGCGGAGATTTCGGTCCACGCCATACCGGCTGCAAGGCCGGTCAAGTTCGGGTCCGCCCGATCCATGTCCGGCAAAATGCGTACGCTTGCCTCCCCAAAGGGCAGGCGCGCCATAATCTGATCGTGGATTGCCAGGATGTCCTCCGGCGTGACCGGATGCTCCTCTGTATACGTCGTAAGGGTGGCCGGAATGTAGGTGAAGCTGACCGGTCTGCGCTCGTGAAAAGTCGCCGTACTGGTCAGCACGGCGGTCTCTTCGGCGGTGGATGACGCGCAGGCTGTGGCGGTCGTACCCGTACCGACCTCTGCCCGAAGCGTCAGCGTGCCGTGCAGCCAATCCTGCGGCAGATCGAAGACCAGGCTGGCGTCCAGATCGCCGAGGACGGCATCCCAATCGGAGATGCTGCCCGCCCGAATGGGCGATCGGGCCTGGAGCGTGCCCAGCGGCGCGCCGGCACGGGAGCCGGTCAGCGTCCCGTCGACCGCGCTGAACCCCAGCCCGAGGTCCGGAAAGACCCGGACGACGGCCGGTTTCTCCGCTACCAGAAGTGTGGTACTGGAGATCGCCTGCATCGTTTGAACGTCGGCGATGCTGAGTTCGGAGATATAACATCCGTGGCTCTCCAACCATGGCGTGTAATTAATCTCTGCCGCAGCATCGCTGCACAACAATCGATCCCCCAGACCCTTGGGGTTGGATAGGTGCGTAGGACCCAGAGGATGGCCCCAGTAGTTGTTGATCGCGTCGATCACAAAGTCTCGGTTCACACAACGCACGCCGTAGGTATTGTTGGCGATGCAGTTGTTGCGGGCGACCAGCCCGCTCTCGCTGCCGCCAAAGCTGGGGTACAGCCCATACGCATTGCTGGTCAGCGTATTGCCGCTGAGCGTGACGTTGATCGCTTTGTTCGAATTGAAGTCCTCCATGTAGACGGCCCGCGCAAAGCGTCCAATGGTGTTATCCGTGAGCGTCAGGTCCAAAACGCTGCCGGGTTCATCCGCCCAGACCTTGACGCCGATGGTGTCACCGTTGTCGCCCCCCAGGACGTTGGACGTGAGCGCATAGATCGCCCCCTCGGCAGGCGCAGTATTCGGCCAGATAAGGATCGCGGGTTCCGTCCCGGCGTTACCGTTCACAGTGAGCGTGTTGGACCTCAGGGTGACGCCCGCATCGGTTTCGATAGTGATGAAAGCCAGCGTATTGGGGATCGTCCCGGCAAAATCATTGGTGTCCGCCAGAACCTCGGCTTGCTCACGGACGCGAAGCGTACTGGAGTGGAAGTTGTTGCTATAGACGTCGGCGGTCGCAGTGCCCTGGATATGGAGCGTGCTGGAGACGAACGCATTCTGTCCGATGTCCGCCCCGACGCTCTCCGCGAAGGAGACGTTCGACTCCTCAAAGGTGCTGCCCGACAGACTGACGTTCGCGTTTCCGTAGAAGCCCAAGCTCGAGGAGGCAAACGTCACGTCCTGGACGCTCCCAACGGTGTTCAGCGCGCCATCCGTCATGCTGAGGCCGGCGACCGAACTGTTGGGATTTTTCAGTTGAAGCGTCGTGCCATCGAAGACGCCGCCGTTGACGGTGACCAGACCCTGCTCGCGCAAGGTCCCGTTCCCCTCAAGGATCGCATCGACGATGGACCCGCCGGACAGCGTTGCGTTACTTAACGATAACTGCCCACCGTCACCAACGCCGATGCCCGTTATCGTCAGTGCGCCGCTGAGACTCAAACTGCGGTGAAGTTTGCCCCCGATCTGACCCGGCGTCCCGTTCACCCACCTGTAATAGAGCGTGACCGGCGGCTCGGCGTCATTCTGCACCGAGAGATAGTACTGGTATGCAACGCCGGCGCTCGCCGTGCTATCGGTGTAAAATCCTGCGGTGCAGCTGGGCGTCGCAATCAGCGTGTACGACGTGGTCGAAGTCTTGCGCGAGACGGAGAAGGTCTCGCAGCCAGGGATGTCGGCGGGGTCCCACGAGAAGTCGACGAAGTCCGGTCCCACGAACGTGTCGACGGGGAAGGTTGTGGCGTGTGGGCGGTTCGCCTGCCGCGCGGCGACCGGGGCGTTCAGAGAGACGAGCATCAGGCCGAGCAAAATGACCCTCACGATCCGATATCCAGTTAGGTGCGTAAGCTGCCTGTATACTATCGTCATCATCATCTCCTCTGGAGTGGGTTTAGGATATCCGTACTTTAACAGAGGCACCTTACAATTGCCTTACTAATGTAGATGCGAGAAAGTATCTTAACATTGCTCGTAGCCCCCGTCCCCGGGGGCGGAGGCCAAGGAACTTTTTCGGGGTTACTTAGCTGACGCGTCGGACTCCTTTTCCAATAGCGCCTGTGAGGGAAAAACACACGCTCAGTATCAACCGATACTGAGCGTGTTGAGCGTGCTTTTAAGGTCGCGCGTCGTGAGCGCGCTAAGCCGGCTGGTAGTCCGGGTTGGCCATACAGTAGGTGTACGGATCGCCCGTCGTCCAGAACGTGCAGGCGTTGCACTTCATGCAATCGGTGATCTGGTCCTCTTGTCCGCTGAACGACTTGCGCACGATGGCCGGATCCGCCATCTGGGCGCGGCCCATTGCGCAGAGGTCGGCCTTGTCGTCGGCCAGGATATCCTCGACGGTTTCGATCGAGAAGATGGCGCCAACGGTGCATACGGGCACCTCAGTGAAGGCCTTGATCGTCTCGGCGATTGGGACGTGCGGCGTCTTGCCCAGGGAGGGCGGCGGGACGACCCGCGCCATCGAGGCGTAGACCCCGGCGGAGACGTTGAGCATGTCCATCCCGGCTTCTTCAAAGAGCGGGACGATGGCCTCGTAATCCGCCGGTTTCAGGCCGCCCTCGACGAACTCGTCGCCGCTGATGCGCACGCTGATGGCGATCTCATCGCCCAGCCGTTGGCGGATGCCCTCGATGATCTCCACGGTCAGGCGAGCGCGATTTTCAACGCTGCCGCCGTATGCATCCTCGCGCTTGTTGGAGAACGGCGAGAGGAACTCGTTCAAGAGATAGCCGTGACCGGCGTGAACCTCGATGAGCTCGGCGCCTGCCTCGGCGCAGCGCTCTGCCGTGTCGAAATAGCCCTGCCGGACCCGTTCGATGTCGGCCAGGGTCATCGCCCGGACCTCGTAGTTGGGGTCGAGCTGGGACATCACCGGACAGGGAATCGCGCTGGGCGCCATCAGGGTGTCTCCGGAGAAAGAGGTGGACGATTGCCGTCCGAAATGGGTGAGTTGGACCCCCGCGACGGACGCATGCGCCTTAATCGCCGCAAAGAGCGTGGTCAGGCCGTCCGTGCATTCCTCTTTGTCGGCCCGGATGATGCGATCGAAGGGAATGCCGTCATCGGTGACCGACACGTTACCGACGATGACCAATCCCGCCCCGCCCTCGGCGAGGTCGGCGTAGAACTTGATCAGCTTATCGGTGATGGTGCCGTCCGGGTTCGCGTAGTTGACCTGCCAGGCAGGGAAGACCACCCGGTTGGGCAAGGTGAGGGGACCGAGGGTGCATGGGGAAGCGGTGTGCGGATAACGATTATTTTGACTCGACATTGTTGACTCCTATGGCTCAGTCTCGGTGATCAGAAACATCTGAGTGACTAACCAATAGTATACCTAAGTTCCGTACTTTCGGCAAATCAAGGTTAGGCAGCAATTCCCAATATGGAATTCAGGAGTAGAATAAGGGCCACAACTGGAAAAACTCAACCGCAGGTACGAGGAGTTCCCGATGAAGAAGCCACTGAAATTTGAAGAACT
>DAOTTS010000234.1:0-5302 GCA_034437735.1 Anaerolineae bacterium | reverse complement strand
CGGACGACGACGGACCATCCCCATCCGAAGACCATACTCTTGGTGGACGCCCACGCCTGGTCCGCGTCCTTCTGCCGGGCGTATTCCATCAGAAAGAGAGCCAGCAGCGTGAGGGGGATGCCCAGCAGGGGGGTGAGAAAGAGACTGCCGAGGGTGCCGGCGACGAAGGCCACGAACAGCGAGCTCCACCGGGCGCCGGCTTTGCGGGCGTTGCCCAGCATCAGGACGTTGTCCGCCAGCAGGGCGAAGATCGTCAGCAGGGTGATGGCGGCGAAGTAGAAAGCGCCGCCCGCTTCGAAGCCGGCGAGGAGCCCGTAGATCAGGGTGAAGATCCACATCACCGCCGGGGCCGGGAAGGCCGGAATGACCATCGCGACCCAGGTGATCAGGAGCACGATCAAGGTGCCGATGCGCAGTGTGAGATCGAGCCAAGGTATCACGAATCACTCCTCCTGAAGCCTAACGCCGCTTTGGCATCGCCGGCGCTATCCCCCGGCTATGAGGTGGATGACGCGGACGTCCGCGTCGTCGGGCACCTCGACGTCAGCATAGGTATCCTGCGCGACGAGGTCGCCGTTAATGGTCACCACGACGTGGGGATACGTGTACGTCATCGTGTCGAGCAGATCCTGGACGGTCATCCCCCGCCGCCACGGAACCTGATCCCGGCGGTTGACGGTGATCATCCGCCGCTCTCTCCGTCGAGGTGAGGCTCGACCACGGCCAAGAGCTCGGGGTAGTCGATGCCCAGGGCCCGCAGGGTCTCCGGCGTCGGAACGCCCTGTGACGTCCAGCCGCGCCGCGCGTAGACGGCGTCGATGAGCTTCTCGTACTGCTTCAGCCGGTGGGCCCGCTGGGCTGCCAGCTTCTCCGCGACGGTCATCGTCTCCGGATCGAGCCCCAACCACTCGCGCAGTTGGTCGTCATACCGTTCCTGCCGTGACGCGTACTCCTCGGCGGTCACGGGGCCGGCGGAGCGGTAGGGGATCGCGTCGTGGTTGCGCAGTCCGTAGCCCAGGCGGAGATTGAAGACCCGCTGCAGGTTATAGACCCGCTCCGACATCGCGATCAGATCGTCGTCGGTCACGTCCCGCCCGGTGACGCCCTTGTAGATCTCGACGTAGTTCTGGACGTGGTGCGGGATCTTCTGCGGCTCGTCCGCCTCGGCGTTCTTGGGATCGACCACGTCGTTCCACGGCAGCTTGCAGAAGCCGCAGAGCCCAAACCACGTGCGCCACATCGGGAAGTAGTGGAGCGCCTCCGCCTTGTCCTCGAAGGTCGGGAGCTGGTTGTTGACCTGGTCCATAAAGATGAGCCACGCCTCGTCGTGCTGCGGCCCCTTGTTGGTCAGGCCGTAGCCGCCCTGTTGGGCCAGCGATTCCTTGGTGACGTATTCCGAGTACTCCAGCCCCTTGGCCTCCATCCCGATGTCCTGAAGGAACTGCGGGTCCGCATCGAAGCGCGTGACGAAGGTGTCCTTCATCGCGCGGATGCCCTGCCCGAGGATGGCGCCAAACCCCTCCCCCCGGGCAATCTCGTGCAGGATTGCCAGCATCGCGGCGGCGTTGCCGAAGTGGAGCTTATGTCCCCCGGTCTTCTCCTCGTCGAGGACGCCCGCCTCGTAGCACTCCATCGCAAATGCCATCGCGGTGCCGAAGGAGATGGTGTCGATGCCGTAGGTGTCGCAGTAGAGGTTGGCCTCCAGGATGGGGCCGGGCTCGAAGATGCCGCAGTTGGAGCCTATGGCAGCGATCGTCTCGTATTCAGGTCCGTCGACAATCGCGCACCCCCCGGCGTAGGGCCCGGTCTGGATGGTGTAGTTGTCGACGGCGTGGGCGCACGCGACCGTGCATCCGTACCAGCAGCCATCCGGCATATTCTGGGTGTAGCGCGCCTCCCAGACGTCGCCGTTGATTTTGGGCGTCTCCGGGTGCGAGCCGTACTTGAAGTTCTTCACGGGCAGCAGATCGTAGTCGTCCATAATCTGCACCAGGTAGGACGTGCCCCGGTTTCGCATACGATTCTGCTTGGGGTCCCACTGAGCTACCTCGCGGTGCATATCGGTCCCGACCTCGATGATGCGTTCGAGGTCGGCGGGTTGGTTGGCGTCGCCGGCGAAGGGGGGCGAATGCACGATGACGGCCTTGATGCGCTTGTCGCGTAGCACAGAGCCAAGGCCGCCGCGCCCGGCCTGCTTATAGCGCAGGTCCTTGCGCTTGCGGTCGTAGAGGCTGAAGTTCATACAGCCCATCGCGGCGTGCTCCGCGCCCCGACCGGCCGATACGAAAGCCAGGTGCTCGCGCTGCTTCTCGTCGGTGGTGAAATGGTCGTTGATCCAATGGCCCAGCACGTGGGTGTCGGTCGGACAGTCCTCGGGCGCCGCCAGAATCCGGATGCGGGCTTGCGGCCCGTCGATCTCCACAATGACGTCGTCAACGCCGTCCCAATCGGTCGCTTTCCCCTGGATCTCGATCGCGTCCCATCCGGCGAACTTGAGGTAGGGGCCGAAGTGCCCGCCCGCGTTGCTGTCGATCACGATGTTCGTCAGCGGGGAGATGGTGGCCGCGATGGATTTGCCCGATCCGGGATACTGGGTGATGCCCCCGCACGGCCCGGAGGCGATCACGATCTCGTTTTCTGGATCGTCCCACCGGGTGTCGTCGTGGACGCCGTGCCAGAGCAGCCAGAGATCGAACCCCCGTCCACCGACGAACGTGGCTTTCATCTCCTCGGTGACCGGGCGGCTTGCGACCTCACCGGTGCCGACGTTGACGTAGAGCGTCTGCCCGGTGTATCCGCGCTCGATCTCGGCCGGGGTGTAGGTGAACTCACTGAGCACGTGGAAATTGGATGATTGGGTCATAGTTCCTCCGTCAAGCTAGATGACCAGAGAGCGGTGGACGGTTCCTCGACGTCGACGACGGCCAGGGCGTCATTGGGGCAGGCGTCGACACACTGCCCACAGGCGACGCACTTGAAGGGCTGGGCGTGGTCCGTATCGGCGAACATCACGCTGTAAGGACAGAATCCGACGCAGGCCATACACCCGACGCAGCGGTTCTTCCGTACGTGGACGACGCCGTTGGGCGCCTGCCAGAGCGCCTCGACCGGGCAGACGTCAACGCAGGCCCCGCACTGGATACAGAACCGGGCCCGGTAGTCGCCACCGTCGGTGTGGATGCGGATGCTGGAACGTTCTGGATCGGTGACGTCGAACCAGGTCTGCGCGCAGGTCGCCTCACACGCGCGGGCGCCAGTACATCGTTCGGGATCAAAGGCCAGGACTTTCATGGTCTCTATGCTCCTTGTTTTCTATCCACGAGAACAAAGGCTTTGGGTTGGATGATGCTCTACCTTTGTTCTCTGCGGTTTTCAAAGACGCTTTGGCTTTGGTAGACCCTGACTTGTGAAAGAGCCCAAAGGTCTTTGTCCATTCGACACGATGCTAACCAGATCAAACAAGACCTTTGGGCTCTGCCGGCACCCAAAACCATTGTCCCCTTCTTCGATTGTATTATAGTGTGCTGCGGAGGCAGGTCCAATGAAAGAACATCATCGAATCCGGCGTCAGACATCCTGGATGTGGCTGCGGCGCATCCTTACGATCGGGGTCGCATTTGGGATCCGCACCCTGACCGTCCTGGCACAGGGTGTCTGGCGCGATGAGGTCGACCAGTGGCGCTTTGCCTTGCAGCCGCTCTCGGAGATCGTCCGGAACTTCACGCGGGCCGGGTGGAACGGGCCGCTCTACTCGCCGCTGCTTCGGGGGTGGATTGCGCTGGCGGGCGATTCCGTCTTCGTGATGCGAATGCTCTCTGTGTTGTGGGGGGTGTTGATCGTCGCGCTGATCGTGGTCTTGGCGCGTCGTGTGACCGGCAGCCGGCGGGTGGGGGAGACCGCCGGTCTGTTGGTTGCGACGTCGCCGGTCTTTGTCTGGTACGCCCAGGAGATTAAGATGTACAGCTGGGTGCCGATGCTGGTCCTGCTGGCGCTCTACGCCACCGATCGGGCGTGTGCCACCGGCAGGGGCGGCTGGTGGGCCGTAGCCTGGGTGAGTACCACGATGGCGTTTTACAGTCACATCCTCGCCGCCCTGTTGGTGCCTGTGCTGGTCCTCTGGTTTCTTCTTCATCCGGCGCGCCATCCGCGTGCATGGAAAGGGGGGCTGAGGGTCCTTCTTGGACTGACCCTTCCCTATCTCCCGCTGGTAGCCTGGCAGGGGCGGCTGGCGTTTCAAGCGCGTGAGACCGGCTTTCCGGACCGCACGTTTTCGCAGATGGTGGCGGATCTCGCGACTCAGTGGGGGTGGGGGATCACCCAGGGCCGTTGGGACGCCTGGCGTTATGCCTCGCTGGTGACGGTCCTTCTGTTGGTTGCGCTGGCGTTGCTGGGACTGGCGGTCTGGATCTGGCGCCGTCGGGCGCGCCGGGTTGGGCAGCTCGGCGTGTGGTTGGGCTCCCCCCTGCTCGCCGTCTGGCTCATCTCGCAGCGCGGTTCGATCTTCACGGAGCGTTACCTCCTTTGGACGGCGCCGGTGTTTCTCATAGGGATGGCGATGGGCGTGACCGGGATCGCAGCGAGATTCAAAGCGCTGGGCAGCGGACTTCTGGCCCTGATCCTCGTCCTGCAGATGCACGGGGTGCTGGCGCAAACGGTGCGCCCGATCAAGCCTGAGTTTGAAGCGGCGGTTGCGGTCGTCGAAGTGCGAAGGGAGCGCGGAGAGGTGCTGGTCTTTCAGATTCCCTACAATCATCACGTCTATGCGTTCTACGCGGACGAGCCCTTGGACCCTTGGATGGAAGCCCCATATACGAACTGGCCTGGGACGGGCGAGGAGGATGAGTATCTCAAGGGGATGCCCTACGTGGATGATAAGATGCGGGATGAGATGGGGGAACCCGAAGGGGTGTGGTTGATCTACAGCGAGGTGGCCCTCTGGGATAATCGGGAACTCGTCAAGGCATGGCTGGACGCGCACTACCGCCAGGTAGGGGCCTGGCGGTTCCATGGGGTCTCGGTTTTCCATTACCGCCGATGACTGCGCGTTGTTGGTGAGATAGAACAAAACACCCCCGGTTTTGCCGGGGGTGTTGCGTTGACTAAGGGTCTGTAAAAGAACAAGTTCCCGCACCGACGCCCCCGAGGACGGGGGCTGGAAGCGTTATAGTCGGGACGTTATATTTTTACGAACCCTAAGCCTAGATTTCGCACCTTAACAGTTAAATAGAAGGGGGATAAAGTGGCGGAATCGTCCTTTTGTGGCAAAGTATAGGTGTCAAAGCCCACTAGCCAAAGAAGAACG
>DAOTTS010000233.1:0-6854 GCA_034437735.1 Anaerolineae bacterium | reverse complement strand
CATACGATGCGGGTTCGGGTGGTCACGGGATACCTCCGGTTTCTGTTAGGGTACCTGTAGCTCTTCGAAGTCACGATTGACTATCTCTAACCGTAATCATACCATAATTGGCGGAGGTGTCCGGTTGTTGGCCGAGAGTATACAGAGTTTCACAGAGATTATTCTGTATATTGGGCGATTTATAGATGGATAGCGTGTGTTTATTGATTTACATCAACGCTATCCACAACATAGCACTTAACAGGATCGAAGATAGATATCTTTGGCGGCTTTTAGAGATACTAAAAGCTCAAAATCAGACCCGTCATGTCTCTGCGTATCTCTGTGTAACTAAAAGGTTCATCGATTACAAAAGTGTCAGGTAGTGAGATCAAAGATCGTACGCGCCGCCCTCGTCAGCCAGCCACTGGCGCAGCGCCTCGTAGTCCGGCTCGACGCGCGCCAGGCGCGCCCAGAACGCGTCGGTATGGGCCCGCTCGCGGAGGTGGACCAGTTCGTGAACGACGACGTAGCGGATCATCCGCTGGGGCAGCATCGCCACGCGCCAGTGGACGTAAATGTGCCCGTGCCGGTCCGTGGAGCCCCACCGGTAGCCCAGGTCGCGGACGTGGACTTTGCGCGGCTTCGCGCCGACCCGGTCGGTCAGGGCGGCGAGGTGGCGGTCGAGCACCGGGCGCAAGTGGACGGTGTACCACGTGATGAAGTGGTCGCGCGCCGCCGGCGCCGCGTCCCGCCGGAGGCAGAAGCGCCCCTGCGTGAGGCGCAGCGGCACCCGCTGGGTCTCCGGTTCGACCAGGCGCAGCCGGTAGTGGCGGCCCAGGTACGGAAACCCCTCGCCCGTGACGTACGTTTTGCGCCGGTGGGGGCGCGCCTGTCGCGCCTTGGCCTCGAGCTTCGTGTAGACCCAGACGAGGTGGTCGGCGACGAACGCCGCCAGTTCCTCGCGCGGCACGTCCGGCGGCGTCGCCAGCGCCAGGCTGCCGTCGCGCTCCACGATGATCTCCAGCGTGGTGCGCCGGTCGCTCTCGCGGACCTCGAACGTCAGGTCGTCAACGCGTAGGGTTTTCATAGACGGCATCCCGGTTAGGTGCGGGACTGAAGTCCCTTTGCGAGGCGCTGCGCGCCGAACGTCGACCTTCGTCGACGGGTTCACCGTCCGCGTAGGCGGACGTCCGGCCCGGATTTGGGCCTCGGTCGTGTACTTCAGTGCACATGCGCATCATCCCCGCCCACGAGGAGGGTGTGGTTCGCCCGCGCCGTCTCCACCAACCGATCCGCCAGGGCCTCCTGCTGGTCGAAGGGGACCAGGTCGTGGTCGTCCAGGTATTGCAGCACCTGCCCGCGTAGCTGCTCCCGCGCCACGCGCTTGCGCCAGAAGTCCACCCGGCCGATCTCCTGCCGGATCTGCGCCACGAGCGCCACCGCGTCGGCCGCCAGCGCGCGCTGGGCCGACGTCGAGGGCGCGCCGCCGTCGCTGCGGGCCGCCGCCAGCAGCCGCAGGAAGGGCCGCACGGCCTGGTCCTCCCGCTCCGTCTCCGCCTGGGTCCGGCGGTGGGTGCCGATCAGGTCGCGCAGGGCCTCGACCTGGGCCTCCCAGTTGTCGGCGAAGGTCTGGAGGATCTCCGCCAGGCGCTCGCTCAGCGTCTGGTAGTAGACCGGGTCCTCGGGGTAGTGGCGCCGGATGTGGTGCCGCACGGCGAACTCCATCTCGGCAGCCTGGGCCCGGGGCGAGCGGATCGCCGCCACGTGCCGGGCGAACTCGGCGTCCAGCACGTCCAGCGGCGGGATCCGGGGATCGACGCCCCGGGCCACCACGTAGCGGTCGATGAGCTGCTGGACCTTGGCCTCGGCCCCGGCGATCTCCAGGTGCGGGTCGCGGTAGCGCTTGCGGGCCCGCGTCCGGATCAGCCCCAGCTGCTTGGCGTCCGCCACGTAGGGCAGCGCCTCGGGACGGTGCATCAGCGTGTTGAGGGTCTCCAGGAACTCCCGGAGCAGGATGGTGAAGCGCGCCCGGACCCGGGCGTCGCGCAGCAGTTCGACGCACGCCTCGGTCTCCTCCAGCGCCAGGCCCCGGTCGGCGAAGAGCGCCACGACGCGCGCGTGCCGGTCCCGCAGCGTCAGCGCCTCGTCCTGGATGGGCCGCAGCCCGCCGGTGATGTCGTTGCGGGTGTAGATCTCCAGCGCCTGGTGGAGGTGCGCCGCCAGCCCGAAGTAGTCGACCACCAGCCCGGTCTCCTTGCCCGGATAGGTGCGGTTGACCCGGGCGATGGCCTGGAGCAGCTCGTAGCCGGTGAGCGGCTTGTCCAGGTAGAGCGCCCGCTCGCGGGGCGCGTCGAACCCGGTGAGGAGCATACTGCAGACCACCAGGAGGCCCGTCTGCCCCTCGTTCCGTTCCGGGTCGAAGGCCTTCTTGAAGTCGTCCACGTAGGCGTCCTGGCGGCTCTGGAGCGTCCACGCGCGCCACGAATGTGGGTCGTCGCTCCCCTGGGAGATGATCGCCGCGATTTCCAGCCGCTGCAACCGGGGCAGGATCGCGTCGATGCTCAACTGCGCCCATACCGTCTCGCCCCGGGCCCGCGCGTCCTCCAGCTCGGCCACCAGGTCCCGCCGGGCCACGGCCAGCGCCTGCTGGTAGCGCACCGCCGCCAACCGGCTGACCGCCACGACCTGCGCCTTGAACCCGTCGGGCATCACGCTCTTCGCGTAGTGCCGCATGATGTCGCGGGCCTTGGCGGCGATCAGCCCGCGCGCCTCCAGCACCTTGCGCTGGGTGGCGTAGGTCTGGCGGATCTCCTTCAGCTCGTTAGGGCTGTAGTCGTCGCCCATCGCCTCCGCGAAGATCTCGTCCAGCGTCCGGGCGTCCAGCACCTCGCCCGCCACGTCCCGGCCCTCGTAGAGGATCCGCACGGTCATCCCGTCGGCCTGGGACTGGGTCAGCGTGTAGGTGTCGATGAAGCGCCCGAAGATGGCGTGGGTGGGCTGCTTGTCCGCCTCCAGGATGGGGGTGCCGGTGAAGCCGATCTGTGCGCAGTTGGGCAGCCCCTGCATCAGCCGCGCGTGGAGCGTGCTGGTGTGGGAGCGGTGCGCCTCGTCCACCAGGAGCAGGATCGCCTCGGAGTCGTTGAGGACGGGGAAGTCCTCGGGCGGGGCGGCGCCGCCGGGGTCCTGCACCTTCTGGATCATGCCGAAGACCAGGCCCGCGCCGGGCTGCCGGAGCAGGTCGAGCAGCGCCTGGATGCTCTCGGCGCGCTGGAGCGGCTCGCCGGTGAGCGCCGCCGTCTCCGCGAGCTGGGCCTCCAGCTTGAGGCGGTCGGTGACCAGCACCACCTTGAAGCGCCGCAGGCCCGGCAGCGCGCGCATCGCCCGGATCAGGAAGACCATGGTCAGGCTCTTGCCGGAGCCCTGGGTGTGCCAGATAATCCCGCCCCGCCGGTCGTGCTCGCCGTCCTCGGCGCGGGTGGCGCCGGTCTCCAGCCGGGCGATGGCCTTGTGGACCGCGCGGTACTGCTGGTAGCGCGGCACGATCTTGGTCAGGCGCCCGCCGCTGCGGTCGAAGAGGGTGAAGTTGTGGATGATGTCGAGCAGCCGCTCGGGGTGGAGCGCGCCCGCGGCGAGTATCTCCTGCTGGGAGGGGGCGTCCGGATCCTCGAACGTCGCACGGACCGCGTCGAGGCCGGTGGGCGCCACGTCCTTCCAGGCCAGGAAATGCTTGTGCGACGCGCCGACGGTGCCCAGCCGGGCGGTCTCGAAGCAGGTGCCCACCAGGATCTGGGCGTAGTGGAAGAGCCGCTCCGCGCCCTCGGGCTCCTGCACGCCGAGGCGCTGGTTGCTGTAGCGGTGCAGTTGGTCGATCGCCTCGGTCAGCGGCTCCGCGAGGTCGGGGTCCTTGGCCTCGACCACGACCAGGGGGATGCCGTTGACGAAGAGGACCAGATCGGGCACGATGTAGCCCCGGTTGCCCGTGGCCCACGGCGGATCGATGCGGAACTGGTTGACGACCAGGAAGTCGTTGCGTGCGGGGTGGGCGAAGTCCAGGTAGTGGACGGTGACGGCCCGGTCGTCGTCCGGCCCCGGCACCTGCACGCCCTGGATGAGCAGCCAGGTGGCGACCTGGTTGGCCTCCATCAGGTGGGGCGTGCCGAGGCGGTCGAGCCGGCTGACCGCCTGGGTGATGCGGGCGTCGTCGAGCCAGGGTTGGCCCGCGTCGTCGCGGTTGATGCGGCGCAGGGCGTCGCGCAGCCGGTCGGTGAGCAGCACCTGGCGGAAGGACTCCCGCTCCGTGAGGTAGGGCACGCCGGTGTCGCCCTTGAGGTAGTCCCAGCCGAGGGCCTGGAGTTGGCGGATGAAGGGGTGTTCGACCTTGCGGTATTCGGGGCCGTATCGTTCGGACATAGGTAGCTTCCTTCCTGATCATTAGCCTCGACGTCGGGCTAGAAGTCGCACGATGCCCGGGCGTGTCGTCGGCATCTTAAGCGTCGTTCGTCGCTTTTGGATTCTCACTCGAACACCCTTGGATCCCGATCGTACGCGGCGAGGTGTGTATCCAGTGACTCTGCAAAGATCCGGTGTGCCTGGTTTAGCCTGCAATGGACTGGAGCCAGGCCAGCGCCTCCTCCGCCCGCTCCTGATCGGGCCGGCGGTCGCGTTTGAGATAGCGCTCCAGGATGCCGCGCTGGATCAACCGGCCCACGGTCCCCTGCGCGATCAGCCTCGGGTAGTCGGCCAGGTCCTCCAGACGCACCAGCCGGCTGTCTCCTCCCTCCGGGTCGCGGTAGCAGTAAACCACGTCGGGGATCGCCTCCGTCGACAGCGCATCCATCAGGGCCGGATTGTGGGTGGTCAACAGCACGTGAAGGTCCCGCTCCTGGGCGGCGCGCTGGATGTTGTCGAGCAGCGTCTCGGCCCGGCTGGGGTGGACGCCGTTGTCGATCTCCTCGATGACGACCAGGGAGCCCTCCGGTGCGGAGAGCACCGCCGCCGCGACGGCGAGCACGCGCAGCGTGCCGTCAGAGAGCAAGGCTGCCTCCTGCGATTCGGAACGCCCCCCAAAGGATTCCTCCAGGGTCACCATCACCTCGCGGCGCGGCGTTTCCAGGAAGTCGACGTCCTGGATATCCTGCTCGGGCAGGGCCTGTACGAAGTCCAGGACGCGGTCCTTCTGGCCCCGTTCCCGGCAGAGGGCGTAGAGCACGCTGGAGATGTTCGCCCCGTCGCCCTGGAGGTCCGTCTCCCGGACGTAGCTGTAGCCCCGCATCCGCTGCGGGATGGGGTCCAGGAAGAGCATCTGCTCCAGCGTCCGCCGGAAGGCCTGGGTATAGGCGGGCAGCCGCTCCCGGGCCTTGGGGGTGGTAAAGCGGGCCGGCGTCGTGAGCTGGGTGAAGACGGCCTGCCGGTTGTCGCAGCTGATCTGGGGCTTGATCCCACCCCGGGCGAAGTTGTTGTAGGCGATTTTCAGTTGGTGGCTGTAGGTCTCGGCGACGTGCTCGACCCGGTACAGCGGGAAGCTCGACGCCTCGTAGGACATCGCCTCCTCGACCACGATCAGCTCGTCGCCCCCGTGTTCGATGGTGATCTCGAAGTCGCGATAGGGTCGATCGGGGTCCAGCGTGCAGCCCAGACTGAACCTGCGCCCGCCCCGGTAGGCCAGGTCCTCGACCGTGCCGCGCACGGCGCCCTCCCGCTGGAGGGCCCTGAAGACGTCCTGCAGGTATTGGCCCTGGGCCATTCTGGAGAGCATCCGCAGGCCCTCCAATGCGTTGCTCTTCCCCGAGGCGTTGGCCCCGATGAGGAGCGTCAGCGGCGCCAGCGGCAGCGTGGCCTCCCGGTAGCTCCTGAAGTGCTTGAGCTTAAATGTTGTAATCATCGTCCCTCCTCACCCAACATAGACCGAGTATACTGGCTCGTCGTAGGTGCCTTTAGCACCGTTTCCCATTGATAACGCGACGTTGATCTTTGAAGCGTCATGGCAGTGAAGCGTTTACAGTATCGCTGGCGAGATAGCACGGGTGTGAAGCGCCCGTGTTACATCACGACGCCCGATGAATCGGGCTCAACGCTCGTTTGCGTGTTGGACGCGTGGCGTGCCAGATAGTCCAGGTAATCTGCTTCCAGGCCAAGCCATAAGTCAGATGACGTGCCGAAGGCAGCCGCGAACTGACGGGCGACCTCGGGTTTTATTGGTTGGCGTCCGTTGATGATTTGATCGATGGCCTGCGTGGCGACTCCCATCTTGTCTGCCAGGTCTTGCTGTGTCCACCCACGCGCTTCGATCTCGCGGCGGAGTATCTGTCCTGGTGCGGGTACTCTAGCTGCAATCTGATCTGTCTCCATCATGCATCTCCTATGTTGCTTTTCAGCGATCCGACATCACGTGTTGCACAGCTAAGTAGTCGGCGCCCTCCAGCGGGAGGGCGCTGAAGACGTCCTGCTGATATTGGCCCTGGGCCATCCGCGCGAGCATCCGCAGGCCCTCCAGGGCGTTGCTCTTCCCCGAGGCGTTGGCCCCGATGAGGAGCGTCAGCGGCGCCAGCGGCAGCGTGGCCTCCCGGTAGCTCCTGAAGTGCTTGAGATGGTAGGCTGTGATCATTGCGCCTCCTCGGTGTAGCGAATATCGCTAGGCTCTCTGTCGCTCAGGCCTAAGACTGTAAAAATATAACTTCCCGTCCATAACGTTTCCAGTCCTTGTCCCATGGGCGTTGGCGCGGGAACTTATTCTTTTACAGATCGGCTCTTTTGGATTTCGAGTGGTAGACCCATATGTAGTGGTTCCATGGTTAAGCAAAGCGGTGATAACCCTCCAGGTCAAGATAGAGCCGCTGAAACAATGTGGTCACGCGCAGGATGCCATAGCAACG
>DAOTTS010000232.1:0-3963 GCA_034437735.1 Anaerolineae bacterium | reverse complement strand
CTTGAAAGCATTCTTGGATAGTCAATGTCGGAGCCTGTGACATTTGCCCTCTCCTTAACTCGCCTACAAGATCTTATCTTAACTCATTTTCGCCAAATGCAATTGCCCTAGGGGCGTAGAAAACACGCCGAGGGAGAGACGCCCCTCGGCGTGTTGTGTCCGTCAGGTCATCTACATCTCGCCGTAGACGCGGTCCATCACCTCGTCGGGGATATCAGCGATCACGTCGTGGGGCGGGAGTTTCTCGTACTTCATAAACTCGGGCAGGCGATCGTCGGCCTTGGTGAAGCCGGCCTTCTCGTTGAACGCCCGCTCGCGGCGCAGGATCTCCGCGCCCATCTCCACCCACTCATCCCCGGTCATGTCCGTGCCGAGGACGCCGTTGACCTCGTCGACCATGCCCTCAAACCCGGAGGGAATGTCGAGGATGGCGAAGGCGATGAAGAGGCAGTGACCGCTGGAGTCGATCAGCGCCGTGGTCTTCTGGAAGGCACGGCTCAGGTCGGCTTTCGCCTCCTCCATCTTGAGCGGGTCGGACTCGCCACCGACCGCCAGGATCTCCGGGGCGATGGTATAACCAGCGGTATGGTCAGCGCCCATGGTGGTCGTCGCATAGGTGACGCCGATGCCCTTGACGGCGCGGGGCTCGTAGGCCGGCATGGCCTGGCCCTTGACCGTGGGCGAGCGGGGGTTGCCAAAGGCTTTCGCAACGCTGGCGGCGCCCATCCCGAGCATCCGGCCCATCGGGGTGCCCGTGCCTATCTGCTCGACCAGATCGAGGGCGCCTTCGACGTCGCCGAAGTCGATGACGCCGGAGTCCATCGCGACCCCGACGGTAACGCCGGTCTCAATGGTGTCCAGGCCGTAGCCATTGCAGAGCTTGACCATCTTGCCGATGGCGTCCAGGTCGTCGATGCCGCAGTTGGCGCCCAACGCCCAGTCGGACTCGTACTCGACACAGGAGACGATCTCCTCGCCGTCCTCGTCGTAGAGGGTGTTAGAGCACTGGATGATGCAGCCGGGGCTGCAATTGTGGTTATAGACCTCCTTGCCCATCCGCTCCTTGTTGCTCTCGAAGATGGCCTCACCCGCGATGTCGGCCGCGCCCTCGAAGCGCCCCTCACGGAAGCTGTTCGTGGGCAGGCCGCCGGCCTCGTTCAGGATATTGATCAGGATGGCGGTGCCGTAGGAGTTGAGGCCGCCCTTGGGCTTGGTGATGGCGTGCTCCATCAGGGCGTCGCGCATCTTCTGGCGGCCCTGCTTGAAGAGGTCCTCATCGGCGATCTCGACGCCGGGCGCCCCCGTGGGGTCGAGGACGATGAACTTCAGCTTCTTGCTGGCCATCACGGCGCCCAGGCCGCCCCGGCCTGAGTAGCGCGTGGGCTTGCGCTTCATATCGTTGAAGACAATGCCGGCGTTGGGATAGCCGAACTCCCCCGCGGACCCGACGCCCGAAACGTGGACCTTGTTGCCAAACGCCTCGAAAACCTCGGGGAAGACTTCATAGAGATCCCGGTTGACGTACGCATCCGCGGGCATCCACACGACCTCGGGCTTGTCGCCGTCCCAGGTGAGATGCGCCATCCAGTAGCCCTCATCCTCCTCGGGCATGCCCTCGACGACCAGCGCCTTGATCTGCATGCGCGCCAGGGCCGGCGCCCAGCCGGAGCCGGCGTTCGACTCCTTGATCCCCCCGGTCAGCGGCGATTTGCCGCCCACCGAGACCCGCGCGGAGGTGGGCGACGAGGTGCCGGTGAGGATCCCCGGCGAGAAGACGAGCTTGTTGTTGGGGCCCAGCGGGTGGCACTGGGGGTCCACCTCCTCGGCAATCATGGTCGAGGTCAGGCCGCGCCCGCCGAGCTGCTGGTAGCGGTCGGGCACCTCCTCCAACGAGACAGAACGATCGGTCATATTCAAACGAAGTATCCACATACGTATCCTCCTTAGATGCGTGAGATAAAGCAGGAAACTGCAAAGTCCAGTGTCAGATAAGGATTCTCAGCGCTTGCTTCAGGCGCATTGGGCTCCACGTTGAAGACGCCAGACCCAAGACGCGGGGGGGGATCCCCAACAAAAAAGGAGCCACCTCGTCTCAACGATGGGGACGAGATGCCTCCTTTGCAAACTCGGCGGGCGCCGGAATTGCTTCCGACACCTTATCGCCCGGCCAACCCAAGGGGCTGTGACGGGTCGGAGGTTCCTATATGCTTGTTATATCCTTATCATATTCCATCTTTTTAGATTGTCAACATCGCCCCGTAGTTTTGTGGCAACCATGCATAATCGTAGGATCCCCCCTAACCTCCCTTCGAGGGGAGGAATTGGCATCACCCTCTCCGGGTGGAATGAAGAAGCCCGGACACGAAGCTCGTGTCCGGGCCTTTATGGGGTTGGTCAAACGCAGCTGCTGATTACGACTCCGAGGGTTCCTCCAGGTCGGCGATACGCGCCTGGATGGCGTCAAGCTGCTCCTTCAGCGCCTCAGCCTCCGCCTGCAGGTAGTCCATCTCCTGCTCCTGGGTGGGTGCGGCGCCGGGTCGCCACTCCCAGGCGGGCCAGACCGGCGCGCCCCAGGCATAGGGATGATGGCGCCATCCCCAGCCCCGGCCCCACCCGCGTCCGTAACCACGTCCAAAGCCGCGCCCCCAACCGCCACCCCAGCCGCGATAGCCGAAGCCCGGTCTGGTGTACCCCGGGCCGGCGTACCCGGCGCAATACCCTAATCCACGTCCCGTCATTGGGCCGTGTCCCATCGGTCCCGTTCGATCTCCTCTAGGCATTGTGTTCACCTCCGATTTATGTCCTGTGAATGTGACGTGCCGAGCTATCCGGCACTCGTTGCTTATGGACGATCCAACCTCAACGTGATACGCTTACCCCCGTCCACGCCGGCCGCGTCCGCGACCCCGACCGCGTCCCCGCGATCGGGTGAACGTGCTGCGCTGCGGCGCGCCAACCACGCGACGTCCGCGCGCAACGCCGCTCCCGCGAATGGGCCGCCCTTGCAGTCCGGCGTATCCATAGGGACGGCCCGACGGCGGGTAGGCAACCGCGCAGTACCCACGACCGCCCCCCGTGAAGGGGCCGTTGCCCTGAGGTCCGGTTCCATCAAATCCTGGCATGGTCTCACCTCCTTCGGTTCCACCCGCACGCCAATACGTCGGTGTGGGGTCTTGATATCAACAACACGACTTTCAGATCCCTCTCAGGTTCAGTCTTACTATAGCACGCTATTTACATTTTGTCAATAGTCGGATATATGAATACCCATGTTTGTAAGTACACGCGCTAGACCCAGAGACCTTTGGTCTCTGGGTCCAGCGGGGATTTGTCAAAGGGACGGAGTCGGTGTATACATAGGGGCGCTATGACAAAACCGATGACGAAGGTGTGGCGGTGGATCTACGACCGGTTGGCGGGTCTCTACGACGCCGTAGACTGGCTGACCGCGAATACCACCCACCGCTACCGGCGGCGGGCCCTCCCCTATCTGCCGGCGCGGGCGTCCGCCCACGTCCTCGAGATCGGACCCGGCACCGGAAAGTTCCACGTCGAGCTCGCCCAAAGCTATGCTGCGACCGCCGCCGTCGACCTGGCCTACGGGATGATGCGGCAGACCCACCACCGGCTGGAACGCCACGCGCTGCGCGCGACCCTGTGCCAGGGCGCCATTGAGGCCCTGCCCGGGCCCGACGATCACTTCGACGCGGTGGTGAGTACCTTTGTGCTCAGCGCAGTGCCGGATCTGGAACGCGCGATGGACGAGATGGTGCGGGTTCTGCGGCCCGGCGGCACGGTCGTCGTGGTCGACGCCGGCGAGTCGGAGGACGGGACCTGGTTCGCCCACTTCCTGCAGCAATTCCCAATATGGAATTCAGGAGTAGAATAAGGGCCACAACTGGAAAAACTCAACCGCAGGTACGAGGAGTTCCCGATGAAGAAGCCACTGAAATTTGAAGAACT
>DAOTTS010000231.1:0-7339 GCA_034437735.1 Anaerolineae bacterium | reverse complement strand
CACCTTCTCTACTACTGTGCATCACCGATCCCAAGAACGCCGAGTAGGTAAGCATTTTTGCATTCCATCCCCTTCTATTCAACTGTTAAGGTGCGGAAAACAGGCTAAGGTACATCCGTCGATTACGGGATGCAGAGGGTATCGCCGGCAAAGATCAGGTTGAGATTGTGAATGTTGTTGGCGCGGGCGATGCTCCATATACTTACCCCGTATCTCATCCCGATGAGGGTGAGATTCTCGCCGTAAACCACTTTGTGATAATATCTGCACCCGGGTTCGGGCGTCGGAGTTGGGGTCGTGCCGCCCGGATCGAATTGTCGCGCTGCCGTAGGGCCGGTAGGTACCGGTGACCAGAGGGCGTACGGAATACCCAGCTTGATGCCTACGTGGAGTCTGCTTGGATTCACAATGCCGTTGCACGAGGCGATGGCGCTCGGCTTGACGGCGTAGGCGCGTCCGATGGCATAGAGCGTCTCTCCGGGCCGGACGGTGTGATAACCCTGGGAATCGCACGAGGTCGGCGGAGGGGTCGTCGTCGCGGTCGCGGTTGCAGTCTCGGTCGTGGTCGGCGAAGGGGTCGTCGTTGCGGTGGATGTCTCGGTTGGGGTAGGGGTCTCGTCGTCATCGGTCTGCACGGTGATGCTGCCGCTCTCGGTCGACACCGGAATCTGGGCCCCGTTGGCATCCGACATCAGGACGCTGTCCAGGGTGACGTTCGCCGTGCCCTCCGCCGTGCCCCGGAAGGTGATCGAGGCCAGGGTGCCGCTGCCGCTCACCGGCGTGTTGGGTGACATCTGCGCGATGCCGAAGTCGATCTGGCCGGCGGTGTTGTCGGCTTCGTTCTTGGCGACGAAGTCGGCGACGAGGAAGTCCCCGATGTTGACCTGCACCCCATCCTTGCCGGCGTCCGCGTCGATGACCTCCAATCGGCTGGCGTCGAACGAGATGTGAAACTCGGCGCCCGAAAGGTTGCTGATATCATCCACGTAGACCTGGAGCACGGCGGTCTGCGCGACGTCGACGTCGGTCGCTGCGGGGATGATTCTAACGGTGGCGTCCGCGGCCAGGACCGTAGAACCCGGGGGCGCAAAGAGCGTGCCCAGAAGTGTGAAGAGTGTGATGACAACTAGCGCTGTTCTACGTTTCATAGGGTTCTCCTCTTCTGATCGTTAATGAATCAATGCCTGATTAGGCCGTTCCAGAAAACAAATCATCCCAATAACCGTGATTTTCCAAGGAACAAGCACCCGGTTTGGGGTGGTTTAAATCCTGGAACTACCTTACCATCCTAGGGGGCCGTAGCGACCGAAGTTGCCGGCGGCGATTGTGAGATCGAAGATATTCACAAAACCGTCGTCGTTGATATCGGTTGGCTCTGTCGCAGGCCATCCTGTGGTGCCATAACGGTTGATGATGGAGACGACGTCCAAAATGTTGACGTTGTTATCACTGTTCACGTCCCCACCCAGCAGTGTGGTGGTGCCAAGGTCGACGGTGCCGCCCACGACGTAGACGTTGCTCTTCTGCGTCTTCATATAGCCGTTGTACAGGGCCTGCACCAGGTAGGTACCGCCGAGGGGCACGTTGAGCATAAAGGAGCCATCGGCAGCCGTGGTCGTATTGCCGACGACACCGCCACTGGCGTTGTAGGCGATGACGTCCACGCCGGCGTGATCGGTGCGGGTCCCTTGGCGTTCGACTGTGCCCTCGATGAATCCGGGCTCGACGACCATAATCGCGGGTACCGTTGTGCTGTTGATGGGCACGTCATTGCCGTCGATATCGGCCAGCACCGTGTCGGCGGTGACGGCCAGTCCGGCGTCTCCCATGGCCAGGCCGGCCCACGTGATGGTGGCGACCTTGCCGGTGCGGTTGGTGACGGGCGACCCGGTGTGGCTGAGTGCCAGGTGGACGCAGTCCCCACCGCTGGGGCAGGTGGTCACCTCATTCTCGGCCACCACGACGGATCCCCCAAAGAACTCCGTCTGAACCTCGACCTGCACGCCGTTGGAGGGATTGTCATCCGCGTCGTCGACGCCGAGGACGGTGGAGTCGAACTGCAACCACAGATCGATCCCCATGATGCCCAAGGGCGGGGTGGTGTTGTTCTCGATCGATACGCTGACATCGGTCTCGAAGGTGCCGCCGATCACCGGGGCGCCATCGATCACGTCGCTGACAATGACGGAAGTGTAGTAGTTCGGTGCGGCTGCCCAAGCCAACTGAGGAAGCAGCCCGACAACGAGTACCAGAGCCAATGCTGGAGCTGTTAGCAATTTCCAGTGTTTCATCTTCATCCTGTCATCCTCCTAAATTGATAGACTTGCACTTCACCGAGAGCAATAGACCGTGGGCGGAGTGGAATCGTATCCTTGATTATCTTCATTGTATCCTGAGAGATCAAGCCCGCAGTTACAAAGAGATTACAGAACAGTAACCATGGTTCATACCGGCGATGACTCCATATCAGGCACGTTTCCCCTACGGTCCACGCTCGGGAGGATGGAGCTCTGGGTTCGCAATAGTACGAGACCTCACGTAGCACCTAACCGCTGCGGGCACCTAGAGGTGCGCCACGTTGATGCCCCCCGGGACAAGGCTCATTGTATATTGATCCGGCAAATACGCAAATTCTAATTTCGTATTATCATGACGGTGACAATAGATATTCTGTTCTATTTTGACCCGTAATTCAGGATGAACCGCTTGTCATTTTCGCATCGCTGAGTACAATGATGACCTAGGATCGATGGGAGATGAAGATATGCCGGTAACTTATGGAACGTTGCGCGAACGGCTTAACCAAGCTGCTGAACGTCTCGAGACGCAATTGGCCGATGTGCAGTCTGCCGTGCGTGAGGATGGGGTTGGATACAGCAACCATATGGCAGATTCAGGGAGTGAGGTCTTCGAGCAGGAGATGGACGTCTCCGTCGCGAAGCGCCTGAAACTGGCACACGCCGACGTGCTGCGGGCATTGGAGAAGTTTGAGGATGGGACGTACGGTATCTGTGAGTCCTGCGGGGGGATCATCGAGCTCGCACGACTGGAGGCGATCCCTGAGGCCCGATACTGCATGGAGTGTCAGTCGCGGCGAGAGATGCGTCGATGAGCGCGGAGCGTGAGCGTGGATAAGCGATCACGCAACCGCTGGATCCTTATCGGATGCGCGGTCATTGTGCTGGTGCTGGACCAGATCACGAAGGCCTGGGTGGTCGTCAATCTACCACTCTACACGCCGGTCGATCTGGTGGATTGGTTGGCCCCGATTCTCTCTCTGACCTCGGTGAAGAACACCGGAGTGGCGTTTGGTCTCTTCCCAGGGCTGGGTGAATCCTTTGTCGTGTTACAGGCTCTGGTCATTCTGGGGATCCTCTACTATCAGCGCACGCTGCCTCCAGACGAGATTTGGATGCATCTCTCCCTGGGATTGGTGGTTGGGGGAGCGTTGGGCAACCTGCTGGACAGGATCACCCGAGGGTACGTGGTCGATTTCTTTGACGTCAACTTCTGGCCGCTCCATACGTGGCCGGTCTTTAATATTGCAGATTCAGCGATTGTCGTGGGGGTTACTATCTTACTGATTGATTCGTTTTTTGAGGAACAGCGTGAACGTGAGAAGATGGGTGCGTCTGCTCAAGTCGTAGATACCGGGGTCTCCGATGTCTGAGCACCATACGATCAAAGTGGAAGAAGACACCCGTCTTGATCAACTGCTCGCCCGGACGTGGGATCGTCTCAGCAGCCAGGATATTGACGAGATGATACGAAAAGGCCACGTGCTGGTCAATGAGAGCGAGGCCCTGAAACCGGGGCAACGTGTGGATGCCGGGGATACGCTGTCCGTGACACTTCCGGATCTCGAGGAGATAGAGACAGAACGCGTCCCTTCGTACTCACTGGACGTGCTTTACGAAGACGAATATCTCTTGGTGGTCAACAAACCGGCGGGCGTCGCGATGAAACGGACGCGCTATCACGATCCGGCGGGGCTGGTGCTCCCCGAACTGCTGGGCAAACTCTATCCAGACAGCGCCCACGTCGGCGGTGCTGATCGGGCCGGGATCGTGACCCGGCTGGATCCTGAGGTCTCTGGCCTGGTGGTCGCAGCGCGGGATGGGGACACCTACCGGGAACTGCGGCGTTCGATCAAGCGGCGCCGGATGGAGCGGGTCTTCTCGGCATTGATTGAGGGGCATCTCGACGGGGAGCATACGATCGATCAGCCCATCGGAAACGCTAAACATCAGCGTTCTCGGCTCCGTGTCTCCCGGACGGGGCGTCCGGCCGAGACGTACGTACGGGCGCAGCGTCATTACCGGGTGGGTCAAGATGCGTTTACGTTGGTCTACGTGCGTCCGGATTCCGCGCGGCTCCATCAGATCCGCGTGCATATCTCCTGGTACGGGTTCCCCATCGTTGGGGACTACAAATACGGAGCGCGGGCGCGAAATGTGCTGACCACGGATCGGATCTTTCTTCACCTCAGTCTGGTGGAGTTTCCCCATCCGAGGCTTGAGGATGAGTTCGTCCACGTGGAGTTGGCCCTGCCCACCGAATTACAGTCGGCGATTGGCTTTTTGCGCCGTCCAAAGTGGTCGTAACATCGAGAGTTCGGTTGTATTCAACCCATAAGTTGTTCTACCTAAGAGCGAGAGGGAGTCGAGGATGCGAGAACTGAACGTTGCGGTCGTCCAGATGGAACCGGCGTTGGCCAAGATGCAGGACAACGTTGGGAAGATGTCGGAGTATATCTCCCGCATCGCTACCGAGCAAGCGGTGGATATGATTGTCTTTCCGGAGCTGTCGGTCACCGGGTATGAGGGTGGACAGCGGTTTGCTGAGATGGCCCAGAAGATACCCGGCGCTGTCACCAACATTCTGGGGCAGCGTGCTACTGAATTCGGCATCTATCTTGTTATCGGGATGGCCGTCAAGGGTGACGTCGAGACAGTGTTGTATAACAGCACGGTCTTGATCGCGCCCGATGGTGAGGTCGAGGGTGAGTACCGCAAGTTACATTTGCCCGCCGAGGAGCGGTTGGTCTTCCGCCCCGGTTATCGCATTCAACCCTTCGAGACGGAGTTCGGTGTCATAGGTATGATGGCCGGTTGGGATCTCGCGTTTCCAGAGGCTGCGCGCAGCTTGATGCTCCAGGGGGCCGAAATTCTGGTCGTTCCTGCTGCCTGGCAGGCCAAGAACGCCGATATGTGGCGGACGTTGCTGGTCTCCCGGGCCTATGAGAACGACATCTTCGTTGCGGCTGCTAACCGTGTGGGCGAGGAGCCTTCCTACGTCTTCGCCGGACAGAGTGCCGTGCTGGCGCCCAATGGCGAGGTGTTGGCCGCGCTTGAGGAGCCTGAGGAGGGATACCTCGTGGCACGGATCGACCTCGACGAACTGCGCCGGCGCCGCGAAGAGACCCAGATTATGCTGGCGCGTCAGCCGAATGCGTACCGCCCGGTGGTGAAGAAATATTAGTGTGCGATGACGCACGTCCTTAGACGCATCGTCCTTAGTTGGACGCATCGTCCTTAGTTGGACGCATCGTCCTTAGTTGGACGCATCGTCCTTAAACGTGAACGGAGTCCCAGGTGATCCTAGGACTCCGTTTCTGGTTATGTCTGTGTTATGTCTGTGTTATGCCTGTCTCCGGGGGGCTGCCTACAGGTTCCGCTCGTAAACGCGGTACGTGCGGTAGCGTTTGCCGCCCAAGTGTTTGGCGGTCTGCCGCATAGGCGTATTGCTCTCGAGAACCCAGGAGTATTCCACCTTGTCGTATTTGCGCGTGGCCCGCAGCAGGGTTTCGACCGATAGCAGGGCGTGCAGACCCTGCCCGCGATACTCCTCGATCACGCCGCCGGCAAAGGCGCGCAGCGTGGTCACGGATCCACGGAGTTTCCACCAGTAGGCGAGCTTGATCATCGTCCACCACTCCGGCACGCCGGGGCGTGGGTAGGCCCGGTGGAGCGCTTGGTTAAGATCGGGGAGCGGAAGTCCGGCTGCGATAGGGCGGCCATTCTTAAACGCAAAAAAGACGGTCTCCGGATCGACGATGGGGACGAGCGCCTCAATCTCGTGTTCCAGCTCCGCATCTGTGAGGGGGACAAAGCCCCAGTTCTTGGACCAGGCCTGATTGTAGACTTCCTTAAAGAACTCCCCATCCCGTTCGATCTCCTGCAGCTCGATGTTGCGGAAGTCGACAGCCGTCCGCTCCCGAACGCGGTTGGCGATGCGCATGACTTTGGGGTTGAATCCGGTGCCATCCGGCTTGATGCCACTGATGTCCGCCAGGTAGGCGTAGAGATCCTGAGCTTTCGTATAACCGGCCCCTTCGATAAAATCGATGTAGTAGCGAGGGTTGTACGTGAGCATGATGACCGGAGGACCATTCCAGCCGTCAACCAACAGCCCACACTCCTCGTTGGTGGAGAAGTTCATCGGGCCCTGGATGGTGTCCATACCCTCGTCACGGACGAAGGCTTCGGCGGTTTCAAGGAGAGCCTCGGCGGCCTCCCGATCCTGCAGCACCTCAAAGAGGCCGAAGAACCCTGTTCGGTCATGCCAGTACTCATTGTGCCGGTGGTTGATGATACCGGCGATGGTGCCCACGATCTGTCCGTTCCGCGTAGCGGTGAAATACCGGACCTTTGCGTGTTGGTGAAAAGGATGGCCTTGGGGATCGAGTAGATTTTTGCGCTCTGATAGAAGAGGGGGGACCCAGTAGGGATCGTTCTCATAGACCTTCCACTGGAAGTGGATGAACGCCTGGCGTTCGGCTGCGCTCTCCGCCGGTGTGATGACAAGTTTGCCTAATATGCCCGACATAATAATGCCTCCCTGACTCTGGGGCGTCACCCCGATAAATCCATAATGGGTTCATTATAGCCCGTGTCATCCTCGGCGCAACCAAGCGTTTGCTTGGGAGCTTGTTTTTAAGTCCGGTGCAACGCGCTTGAACCTTGAGGGGTGGGGACCGATCTGATTCCATTCTGATGTTTTGTTAATGTCGTTCTAAGGCTCACGTCGTAAACTAAAGATGCGATTAAAATGAATGACATGGACTAGGTATTTTTGTGTGGAATGTCTTGTCAGTCGTCCGATTCAGGGGCTCATATTGAGGCCTGGTTCGAATTGGGTTCGAGCAAGGCATATCTTCTATTTACAGATCCGGACGTAAATAACTAAACATTTCCAAGATGCCCATGGAAACGCAGAATCTCTTTAGTTACTGGAGTTTGGCGTTTTTAGCGCCAAACGAAACAAAAGAACCTTAACAAGTCTCAACACACACTAGCATTAGGCATGCGATGCCTAACCAACCTTCTGGGAAACGAGG
>DAOTTS010000230.1:0-12185 GCA_034437735.1 Anaerolineae bacterium | reverse complement strand
TTCGCATCCATTACCCGAACGTCATGATCCTACTGGCGCATCTGTTGGCGGACCCCGAGGTAGACGCCAGGATATCCGCTGCTCGGGCGATCGGTTATTCCGAGCAGGCAGACGGCGTGCCGCTTCTGCGGTTCAAAGCGCTGATAGGTGACGATAACCCGCAGGTGCTCTGCGAGTGTTTCAGTTCGTTGATCGCGCTCGATCCCGAACCCTCCCTCGCCTTTGTGGCGGGATTTCTACAGTCCGATTCCACGGTCTTTCAGGAGGCAGCCGCCGTTGCGTTGGGCGAGTCCCAGTTGGTACAGGCGCTGCCTTTTCTGGAGACAGCCTGGGAAGACGCGGTCGATTCGGAGTTGAGGCGCACCTTCCTGCTCGGCATCGCCCTGCTGCGGCAGGAGCGAGCGATCGACTTTCTGATCGATCTGGTCGCAGAGGGGGATCGCCCTCGATCCAAGGAGGCGTTAGAGGCGCTGGCGATCTACCGGGAGGACAGCAGCATCTGGGCCCGTGTTGAGCGCGTGTTGGACGGTCAAAGCGCGTCACGGACGAAATCCGAAAGCTTGGTGTAGGTTTGATCACGGAGATCGATAGGTGTGTAGCGTTGTGGAGGAGGGTGGATGCATTATCGTGAGTTAGGAAAGACGGGCGTTCAGGTTTCTGAGGTAGGGTTAGGGTGCAACCGATTGGGTCAGGATTATGCCTCTGATGACCATTGGGTGAACTTGGTACGTCGTGCCGTTGACCTCGGTGTGACGCTCTTCGATACTGCGGAGGCTTATGGATGGGGGCGGAGTGAGGAGGTCCTGGGTCAAGCCCTTACGTCGGGCGACGATGTCATGATCGCGACGAAGATGTGCCGCATCCGGGAGTCAGGAGAGCCGGAGTATTCGGCCGATCGTATGATGGAGACAGTCGAGGGCAGCCTTCGGCGTCTCCAGCGTGAGGTGATCGATATCTACCAGCTTCACAGCCCCGGTCGCGAGCATTTGAAACACTTCAATTGGGTCGAGGGGATGTCCAAGCTCAAGGCGCAAGGGAAAATCCGCTTTGCCGCGGTGGCTGTCAGGAGCGCAGCCGATGGGGTGTGGCTTATCGAACAGGACGTCGTCGACGTGCTCCAGATTACGTACAACCTCTTTAATACGGAGGCAGAGGCTCGGCTCTTTGAGGCGGCAGAGGCCGCCGGCGTGGGGCTTATGTGCCGCATGCCTCTCGCACGCGGGGTGTTGACGGGGAAGTTCTCTCCCGATGAAGAGGTCTCGGACGGGCACCGGGCGCTGCTGGACGGTGATAAGATGTGGGATCACATCCGGATGGCGGAGACCTTGCGACCGATCGCCGAGGGGGATCCGGGTGGTATGACCCACCTGGCGCTTCATTTCAGTCTCACGCCCCCGGCGATCTCCGCGATCATCCCCGGGGCTCGGACCCTCGATCAGCTTGAGGAGAACGTCGCGGCCTCCAACGGGAAGGGGCTACCGGATCATGTTCAAGACGCCGTTCGTCAGGTCACGACGGGATGGTGATCGCATCGCCAGGCTATGATTGATCGTGAACCGGTGAAACGAAGAAAGCCCTTGAGTTTTTAGCTCAAGGGCTTGTACTTTGGTGAGCGTTTGTCACGCCAAGCTATCGCGATATGAAGATGCGGCGGACATCCCTCACCAACGTTGAAAGGGAGCGGGGCGAACGCTCCAGATGGACACGTTCACGTCCTGCGTTCATAATCCACTCCTGGACCACACTTCTAGCTACGTATTGTGAAGACAGATCGTTTTCCATTGTTTGTCTCCTTACTCTTTACAAAGTGCACAATCCTCGTGCCCACACGTCTTGTGCGCACGAATTTCGCGCCAGATCAGTTTCTGAATATACCCTTGACCACGTCCTGTAACTTGCGGCGAATTTGTGTGCCCTTCGCGAGGGGCTCTTTCTCAGCTTTCATCAGTCGCTCATTCACGATCGCGCGTGCGATTTCATTCCTTGAATAGTGCTGGTCCGTCGTCGTATTTCTGATATTGAGAACCATCGTCGTACTCCTTTCCTTGCGATGCCTCTGTTGACGTAGAGGGCTTGATTGTCAGGCTCTCACACGATGTGAGGTTGCCTGGTGCCCAACAAGAAAGGACACCCCGTCTGTCATACTGGGTGTCCTTCTTTCACGCCTGCGAGGTTAGCTGTCGGACTCGGATGAAAGAAGTTCACCCTAGTATGCACCTGAACCCCTCGTTCAGGTACATTCGTTCGCCCCACAATTGGGTCCCCCGCTGCACAAGCATTCGGCGACGTTCTTATTCGTCTGTAACGTTCATCTTTCGTGCTTGAATTGACTTTCAAGCTCACTGAGAGTATAGCTCAGCTCCTTTAAGCACGAATTAACCCTATATTAAGCTCAAGTTAATAATTATCAAGGTCATTATCGTTTATAACAATATACGCGGTCTGAGATTGTGGGGCCGTACTTTTATGCGTGTTGAAACCTGGTTGGGCGAAGCCGGAGATCACAGACCTCCTCGGAGCGAGAGTGATAAGGTTGTGTTATCGGGGCACTTTAGTGTATGACACTTTAGTGTATGGGGGAAGCGTGGTACAATAGGCACATTGCGTTGAGGGTCACCTTTATCTATGATTTTCGCATGTCACCGCAACCCTTATGCCTGCGGATCAGATGCATAACGCTATCACCATCGGTGATGAACCTGCGGCTATGATGGCCGTCTCCTCGACCGGCGATCGAGATTTTCAAGTAAGCTTGTCATGACTATTCGTATGTTTGGTCATATGTGTGGCATATCTATAGGCAGAAGTTTCACAACTATCGACTTGGAGGTATGGACGTATGTCTCTGAACTTGGAGTGGAAAGATCGTATCGTTGCTTTTCGTGATGAACTGCCCCGACACTTTTACCGACCGACCGGTTCTGTCGAGCTTGAGGGCGCGGTGACATCCTCGCAATTGACGCCGCAAGAGGCGGCGGACCTGGACTTCGCGCCGATGCCCGCCGGAACGGATTGGGGCGGCAAGTGGGAATATGGTTGGTTTCGGGGATCGTTCACACTGCCGGAGGAGGTAGAAGGGCAGCGGGTCGTCTTTGCCTTGGATATCGGGGCTGAGAGCATTGTTTTCATCAACGGCAAAGCCGCCGGTGCGAAGGACCGCCACCATTCCGTCATCACCCTCACGAAGGAGGGAACGCCGGGTACGACGTACCACGTCTTGGCCGAGGGCTATGCGGGCCATGGCCGCCGGGTCGCCAGCGTGGGACCGACCCCGCCGGACCGGGAGACGGTTCCGGAGCCCGGTCCTACTCAGACTACGGTCGGCGATACGACGTTCGGCATCTGGTATGAGGACGTCTACCAGCGATGGCTGGACGTCGAGACCCTGACGCAGTTGCGCGAAAAGCTCGACCCGGAGAGCCTCCGGTTGATGGAGATCGACGAGGCTCTTCGTGAATTCACCTACGCGGTGGATCTGGAGCTGCCGCTGGGCGCGATGTTAGAGACCGTTCGCGAGGCGCGCGAGGTCTTGAAACCGGTTCTGGCCTGCGTCAACGGTTCGACGGCTCCCGAGATGTTCGGGTTCGGCCACTCGCACATTGACGTGGCGTGGCTCTGGCCCCTTGCCGAGACGGAGCGGAAGATGGGCCGCACCATGTCCACGCAGTTGGCCCTGATGGAGGAATATCCGGATTTCAAGTTCCTGCAGAGCCAACCCCATCTCTATCGAATGCTGAAGCGCCGCTATCCTGAGATCTACCGGCGGGTGAAGGACGCGATTGCCAAGGGGCAGTTCATTCCCGAGGGCGGGACCTGGGTCGAGCCGGACACCAACATCTCCGGCGGTGAGAGTCTGATTCGCCAGTTTGTCCACGGCAAGCGCTTCTACAAGGAGGAGTGGGGTGTCGACAGTGAGATGCTGTGGCTGCCTGACGTATTCGGTTACTCCGGCGCCCTGCCGCAGATTATGCGAGGGTGTGGCGTCAAGTACTTCTCCACGCAGAAGATATTCTGGGCCTACCACGGCGGCGCGCCTTTTCCCTATAACACGTTTATCTGGGAGGGGATTGACGGGTCCGAGGTGTTCGTCCACCTCCATAACGACTACAACGCCCGGGTGGATCCGGAGAACGTGATTGAGCGGTGGCGGGAGCGCGTCCAGAAGGACGGGTTTGCGACGCGGCTCTATCCGTTCGGCTACGGCGACGGCGGCGGCGGTCCCACACGCAATCACCTGGAGTTCGCGCACCGGCTGCGAGATCTCGAGGGAGCACCGAAATTCCGGATCACCGATCCGATGGACTACTTCAAAGATCAGGATGCTCGGGGATGGCCGGATGCGCGTTACGTCGGTGAGCTGTATTTCCAGGCGCATCGTGGCGTGCTTACCTCTCAGGCAAAGACCAAGCTGGGGAATCGGAAAAGCGAGTTCGGCCTGCGCCGCGCTGAGATGTGGGGGACGATTGCCAAGGTTATGGCGTCGTACGCGTTCCCCGTTGATGAGATGGATGAGGCCTGGAAAACGGTGCTGCTCAATCAGTTCCACGACATCCTTCCCGGCTCCTCGATCGCCCGTGTGTACGAGGAAGCGGAAGCTGCCTATGCGGAGGTCGTCGAGATCGCGGATCAGGTGGCTGAGGCCGCGGCGGGCGAGCTGACTGACCAGGATGAGGGCCTCACAGCTTTCAACGATCTTTCCTGGGAGCGCACCGCCTTGATCACCCTGCCTGAGATGTATGAAGGCGTGGTGGATGATTCAGGAGACCCGCTTCCGGTTCAGACGGTAGAGGGCGCCCGCTATACCGAGGTGACAGTGCCGTCGTGTGGTTGGACCTCGATCAAACCAGGGGCGTCCAGTGCGGCGGATAATACGTTGACGGTGAACGAGGGCTTGCTGGAGAATGCGTACCTGCGGATCACGTTCAACGAACGTGGGGAGATCACGAGCCTCGTTGATAAGACTGCTCCGGTCGGCGAGTTCGCGGCTGGGCCCTGCAACGTGTTCAAGATGTTCAAGGACGTACCGACGCGGTTCGACGCCTGGGATATTGACAGTATGTATGAGAACACGCCGGTGGAACTGAACGAGCCGGCGGAGATCGAAGTGGTGGCCACTGGGCCTCTGGTCGGCATTCTGCGTGTGACGCGCCCGCTGCACCATTCGACGATGACTCAGGAGATCTCGCTGCGACGGGGCAGCCGCCGTGTTGAGTTCAAGACCACCATCGACTGGCAGGAGCGGCATAAGCTGTTGAAGGTCGCGTTCCCGGTTACCGTTCACGCCAACGAGGCGCTTCACGAGATCCAGTTCGGACATATCGCGCGCCCCAACCACCGATCACGACCGTTTGATGAGGATCGCTTTGAGGTCGCGAACCATAAGTGGACGGCCCTCGCCGAGTCGTCACGGGGCTTTGCCGTCTTGAACGACAGCAAATACGGGGTGAACGTCCTCCATAACTCGATCAATCTCACGCTGCTGAAATCGGCGTTGGCCCCGGATATGGAGGCCGACCTGGGTATCCAGACCTTCACCTATGCGGTCTATCCCTGGGCGGGGACCTTTGCCGATAGCCCGGTGGTCAATGAGGGATATGAATTGAACGCTCCTGTGTTGACGGTGCCCGGCACGGTAGAACAAGCCTCGTTGTTCTCCGTCAGCGAGCCGAATATCATCATCGAAACGGTCAAGCCGGCGGAAGACGGCTCTTCTGACGTCATCGTCCGTCTCTACGAATCCAAGCGCACGGCGACGGCGTGCACCTTGCAGACGGCGCTCCCCGTGGCTTCGGCGGTCGCAACCGATATGTTGGAGTCCTCCGTGCTCGACGAGCTGGCGTGCGAGGATGGGAACGTCGAATTGGTCCTTAACCCGTTTGAGGTCAAAACAGTACGTTTGACGTTGGCGTGAGATACGACGAGACGGCGTAGGAGGGTTTAGTCACCATGGCGATGTCATCGAAGGAAGTCATGGGCAGGGCGATCGAGTTCAAAGGTCCCGATCGCCTGCCCCTCCTTGGCGGGATCGATCATCTGTTTGAATGTAAGGTTGAACGACCGTTTCCAGAAGATAGGAGAATCGCATGGCTAGTATGAATCCCGATCATCCCGACCGTCCCAATGTGGTTTTTGTGCTGACCGACGATCAAGGCTATTGGGCGATGGGGTGCGCCGGTAACGACGAAGTGGAAACCCCGAACCTCGACCGCCTTGCCGCGATGGGGATGCGTTTTGAGAGCTTCTTCTGCGCCTCCCCCGTCTGCTCTCCGGCGAGAGCCTCCATCTTGACCGGCCGGATTCCCTCTCAGCACGGGGTGCACGACTGGCTGCGGAAGGGCAATATGATCTCGACGAGGACGCCGGGTTTAGGATGGGGGGACGATCGCGAGATTGAGTATCTGAAAGGCCTGATGGGTTACACTGACGTTCTGGCCGAGAACGGCTACGTCTGCGGCATCAGCGGTAAGTGGCATCTCGGCGACAGCATCGAACCTCAGAAGGGTTTCTCCTACTGGCACCTCTTTCCGTACGGCGGTGGTGATTACCACAACGCCTATATCGTCCGAGACGGGGAGATCGAACGCGATCCCCGGTACCTGACCGATGTGATCACCGAGGGCGGACTCAAATTCCTCGACCAGCAGGCTGACTCAGACGCGCCTTTTTATCTGAGCGTGCATTACACAGCCCCTCACTCCCCCTGGCACGAGGGGCAGCATCCGGAATCGCTCGTATCCCGGTATGCGGATTGTCCCTTTAACACGTGCCCGGTCGTGCCGGGTGGACATCCCTGGCAGATCAACAGCGCGCCGCGTGGGAAGGGCGAGAAGCGGCGGGAGCTGTTAAGCGGGTACTACGGCGCGATCACTGGGTTGGACCGTGGGGTGGGCCAGATCCTCGACCGGTTGGAGGCTATGGGGGCGCTGGAGAACACGATTATCTTCTTCACCAGCGACAATGGGATGAATATGGGACATCACGGCATCTGGGGAAAGGGGAATGGCACCTTTCCGCAAAATATGTACGATACGTCGGTCAAGGTGCCGATGTTGATCGCGAGCCCTGGACACCTACCTGAGGGCGTGGTGGTTGACGCGCTGCTCAGTCACTACGATATCATGCCGACGCTGCTCGACTACCTCGGCTTTGAGGTTCCTAATGCCGAGGCGCTGCCGGGGCGGAGTTTTGCCGGCTATCTGCGGGGCGACTCAACGCCGGTGCGGGACGAGGTGGTCGTCTTCGATGAGTATGGGCCCGTGCGTATGATTCGAACCCGCACGTGGAAGTACGTTCACCGCTATCCCTATGGACCTCACGAGCTTTATCACCTGGTCGAAGACCCGGATGAGAAACGCAACCTCATCGACGATGCGGCGTATCACGATCGCATTGTTGAGATGCGCGATCGGCTGCGGGCGTGGTTTGCCCGATATACGGACCCGGATCGGGACGGGACCAAGGAGCCGGTGACCGGGAAGGGGCAGGTGGAGCGCGTGGGCAGCGCCGGCCAGGGCAGACGGGCCTTTGAGGACGATTGGTGGTATATCGACGACGATGGCAACCGGCGTGATGACAAGGCCTGGTTTTTCGGTGAGATCATCGAAGATGCCGAGGACTGAGGGGCTGCGACAGCGTCATCGACCTAGACTCATGGAGATTCTATGACATCCAACGCACATTCACATAAGCGACCTGCGGATATCCCGCAGTTCTTCTTCGGAGCTACGTACTACCCCGAGCACTGGGATGCCGATACCCGGAAGTTGGACGGCGAGCGGATGGCGGAGGCCAACTTCAACTGCGTCCGTATGGCAGAATTTGCCTGGGACCGCATTGAGCCGGAGGAGGGCACATATCACTTCGAGCTCTTTGACCGAACGATCGCTGAGTTGGGCGATCGGGACATCTCGACGATCTTAGGCACGCCGACCGCGACGCCGCCCCGGTGGCTGACGGCTGCGCATCCGGAGGTGCTGCGCGTCGACGCCGCCGGGGTGCCTATGCAACATGGATCGCGACAGCACGTCTGCCCGAGCAGCGACCTTTTCCGTCACTACAGCCGCACGATTGTACGCGCGATGGCGGAGCACTATGCGGATAACCCGCACGTTGTCGGGTGGCAGACCGATAACGAGTTAAACTGTCACTTCTCTGAGTGCCACTGCCCGAGTTGCCAGGCGGCTTTCCAGGCCTTTCTCCAGGAGAGATACGGGGATATTGAGGCGTTGAACGAGGCCTGGGGCAACAGCTTCTGGTCTTTGACGTACCAGGACTTCTCGCAGATTCCCACCCCCAAACCCCGTCGTCCCGCTTATCCCAATCCGGCCCATATGCTCGATTACTACCGGTTTATCTCCTGGAATACGGCACGATTTCAGCATGATCAGGTGGCGATACTGCGGGACGTTCAACCCCGGTGGTTTGTGACGCACAATGGGACGTTCGCTCACATCGATTACCGGGGCCCATTTGGGAAGGATCTGGATTTCCTATCGTACGACCTCTATCCTTTCTTTGACAGCGATCCTGACCATCGCCCGAGGAGTCAGGCGTTCAATCTCGATCACGCGCGGGCGTGGACGGGCAACTTTATGATACCGGAGCAGCAGTCCGGACCCGGCGGGCAGGGTTCCTATCTTCACGATACGCCGGAGCCGGGTGAGGTGCGGCGGATGGCCTACATCTCCTTGGCACGGGGCGCCGACAGTCTGCTCTTCTTTCGGTGGCGAACCTGCCGGTTTGGTGCGGAAGCGTATTGGTGTGGTATTCTGGATCACGATAACGTGCTCCGGCGTCGCTACGAGGAAGTTCAGACGTTGGGTGACGAGCTTCAGACGATCGGACCCGAACTTCTCGACACCCACGTGCGGGTTGACGTCGGTATCGCAGCCGGCGATATGGACGTCTATGATGCTCATCGCACGCTCTCCCTGGGTCTTCCGTCTCCAAAGGCGATGGCGGAGTCGATTCACGGCGTGTTTTTACAGCAGGGATACGCCGTCGGATGCGTCCACCCTTCGGACGATCTCAGCGACCTGAAGGTCTACGTGATTCCGCATTGGGCGCTGTTCGATGAATCGTGGATGCCGAACCTGCAAGCTTACGTTGAGAATGGGGGACTTCTAGTCGTCGGTGCGCGTACGGCAACCAAGAACTGGCAGAATAACGTGATCGCGGAGACGCCTCTGGGGCCGTTGACCCATCTCGCCGGTGTGCGTGTTGCCGAGTACGGTCGCCAGAATGCACCCGAGAAACGCCCACTGAGTATCCAGTTACTTCGGCCTGCACACGTGACCGTGCCCACGCTGCACTGGTACGAGCAGCTCGATATTCTGCCGGGTGCGCATACGGTCGGTCGCTGGAAGGGTCGACATCTGAATCTTAAGCCGGCGATCACGCACCGCTCGGTGGGCGAGGGCGGTGTCATGTACGTAGGAACCTACCTTACCGAACCCATAGTTAAAGCGCTGCTCCCAGTCCTTAAGGCGCACGTTGACGGTCTCGAGCCCATATGGCCCGCTGCTTCCGAGGGGGTCCACGTGGTGGTTCGGGAGAACGAAGAGAAGCGCTTGTGGTTCTTTATCAACGACAGCGATCAAGTCGCTGAAATCTCTGAGATCCCTGAGGGCGATACGATGATCCCGGGGAAGACCGCAGCGTCCAAGGCCTATCTCCGCAAGAACGAGGTTCTCATTATCAAAGAAGATCGGGTCTAGGTTTGGCTATGCTGGGTTGACTGTTCTGGAAGGAGGGATGACTTGGCTGATAGTCACCAACCCTATCCGCAGCTTATCGCCGTAGACCTCGACGGGACGTTGTTGACCAGCGACCGGGAGGTGGCACCGGAGGGCGCAGATGCGCTACGAGAGGCTGCATCTCGGGGTATGACCGTGGTCATCTCGACGACTCGGACACTTGATTCGGTGCGGCGTCTGACGGCGGGGATCGGGTTTCAGGGACCGGTTGTCTGTGCTAACGGCGCTCAGGTTCTCTCGCACGCGCATGGCGAGCTATGGTTAGAGCGGGTCGTTCCCGAGGACATGGCCCGCTCACTCGCCCGCCGGGCTGACGCGCAGGGTTGGGATCTCGTCATCACCGCCGGCATGGTCACTTACTACCGGAACGGGCGTTGGCAATCCGGGCCGTATCGCAAGCAGGTCTCATGGAACGTGGATGCCCTCCAGGGAAAGGTTTTGCGCATCCTGGCATACGATCCTTCGACTATCGAACGCTTACGTTCCTTCTGTGCGTCAGCTTATGAGGGACACTATCACCTGGAGACCTACTATTACGAGGATGAGTCGATCAAGTCAATTGGGATTTACGCCCCCGGTGCCGATAAGGGAAAAGGACTGGCGGAAGTGATGCGGCGTCTCCAGCTTCATCGCGATCAGGTCATGGTGATCGGCGACAATCAGAACGATCTGCCCATGTTTGCACGGGCCCGGTGGCGTGTCGCGATGGGTAACGGGACCCTGACGACGCGGGCTGCCACAACCTCAGTCGCGCCGAGTCACGACGAGGAAGGGGTCGCCTGGGCCGTTCAGCGGTTCGTGCTGGATGCACTGTCGTGACACAAGAGGTGCGGGCGCTTGCCCGAATGGTCTTTGACTATCTGTATCTTCGACACGCGCATCTCGACGAGGCGGATCTCATTGTGGGATTCGGTCACTTTGATCCCAAAATACCGGTCCGCTGCTGCGAGCTTTACCGGCGGTCGTATGGCCCTCGGATTCTGTTCACAGGCGGGGTCGGCGCGGGCACGGCCGATCTGGGGCAACCGGAGGCTTTTTTCTTCCGCGATGAGGTCCGGCGGCAGTGTCCCTCGATCCCTCAGCACGCTGTCGTTCTCGAGGCGGCATCGACGCATACGGGGGAGAACGTGTGTTTCAGTCTGCGGCGGCTCCGGGAGGCCGGCCTGGCGTACGATCGGGACTCCGGTCTGCGGCGGGTGATCCTGGTGGCTAATGCCTACCGGCAGCGGCGGGTCTGGTTGACTTGGACGCTTCACGCTCCACGGGTTTTGGCGATCCATGCACCTCCTCGGACCACGTTTGAGGCCGAACGGGCGCTGTTCGCAGAGAAGGGTCAGGATCTTGTGGCGCTGATGGTCGGCGAGGTGGACCGGATTATGCGCTACGGTCCGTTAGGATATATTACTGAGGTTGAGGTTCCCGAAGCGATCGTGAGCGCGTGCGCTCGGCTTCGTGAGTTAGGGTACGGGCCGGAGGCATCCGGTGCGTAACGCAGAAAGGGGCGGTATGAACTTCGTATTTTTCTTCCCGGATGAGATGCGAGCGGAGAGTGTATCCTCGTATGGGCATCCTGTCGTGCAAATGCCGAACTACGACCGTTTGGCCTCAGAGGGTGTGCAATTTGATCAGTGTCACGTGCAGCATTCGGTCTGCACCCCCTCACGCTGCAGTCTTATGACGGGGTGGTACCCGCACGTCGCAGGGCACCGGACGCTCTGGCATCTCCTGCGTTCCCACGAGCCGAGTCTCTTCCGCTATCTTAAAGAGGCCTGCTATCACATCGAATGGTACGGTAAAAACGATCTCTACAGCCAGGACTATTTTGACGGCGTGGTGGATCGATACGCCGGGTTAGGTGGCGGGCACGCCGGTGAACGGGCCGTTCATCCGGAGGATCCGGCTTTTTTCAGCTTTCTCTACAAGCCCTTTCCCGGTGGGCTTGAGGAGACGGGGGACGCTCAACGGCTACAGGCGGGGCTGGACTTCCTCCAGAAACGCGCCGCCGATCACGAGCCCTTTATGCTCTATCTTCCGCTTTCCCTTCCGCACCCCCCGTACGCGTGTCCTGAACCCTTTCACAGTATGGTCGATCCGTCTGACGTACCTCCGCTTCGCCCGGCGGAGCTGGCGGGCAAGCCGGACTTCTACGAGCTGATAAGGCGCCATCGACACCTCGACCACGTCCCCGAGGAGGTCTTTCGACACATTCAAGCGATCTATCTCGGGTGCAACAGCTACGTGGACTGGATGTTGGGACGGCTGCTTGAGACCCTGGACGCGACCGGACTCGCAGAGACGACGTGTGTCATTGTCGCGGCGGATCACGGGGATTGGGCAGGCGATTACGGCCTGGTGGAGAAGTGGCCCAGCGCGGTCGGGGACCTGATGACGCGGGTCCCGCTCATCATCCGGGCTCCGGGTGGGGTGGGC
>DAOTTS010000229.1:0-54334 GCA_034437735.1 Anaerolineae bacterium | reverse complement strand
GACCATCCTGGGATTGTACGACCCCATCAAGGGCAAAGTCGTGTTCCGGGGGGATGATCTCAGCGATCTGAACACCGGTGATATGCAATCCTATCGCTCGGAGGTTGGCTATGTCCAGCAGGACCCCTACGGGGCGCTGCCTCCTTTTATGAGCGTGGAGCGCATCCTGTCCGAGCCGATGATTGTGGCCGGCATCCGGAACCGGGCCGTGCATAATCAACGGCTCCGGGAGGTCATGACCGAGGTCAAGATGACGCCCATCGAGGACTTCGCGACCAAGTTCCCGCATATGCTCAGCGGCGGCCAACAGCAGCGGGTCGTAATCGCCCGCGCGATGATGCTGGAGCCTCAGCTCATCGTGGCCGACGAGCCGGTCTCGATGCTCGATGCATCGGTCCGGGTGGAGATTCTGCGGCTTCTACAGGGGTTGCAAACCTCCCATCACCTTTCCGTGATCTATATCACCCACGACCTTTCCACCGTCCGGTATTTCTCGGACAAGATTTTTGTGATGTATGCGGGTAAGCTGGTCGAGCGGGCCGGGGTCAATGAGATTCTGCGTAATCCTCTCCATCCCTATACGCGGGCCTTGTTGATGGCCACGCCTGACCCGGATTACCAGAACGCCCTCACCTACAAAGAGGTGCCGTCCGGCGAGCCGCCCAGCCTGGTGAACCCGCCCTCGGGCTGCCGATTCCATCCGCGTTGTCCGAAGAAGATCGAAGGCCTGTGTGAAGTCGAGATACCGCCGGATTTCGAACCGGAACCCGAACACTACGTGGCCTGTTGGCTCTATAAGTAAGCGCGATGTTAGCGGCGGGTCTGGCTTATTGGCCAGGCCCGCACCCAGACCGGCACTCGCCGCTGTCCTCTTTGTAGAAGCCGGGAAAGCAGGCAAGTGCCGGTCCATTCATATTGAATCCAATAAGAGGTGGCCAATGAAACCTCAAAATCCTTGGACGTTGATCGGTATTGGCTTTGTCCTGGTGCTGCTGGGATTTGTCCTACCCGTCTTGATGATCATCGACATTATCAAGACCACCCTGCTGCTGAGCCTCCTGTCGCACGGGGCTTCGGTCAGCGGCCTGATCCTAGGCCTGGTCGGTACAATTATGGCCCGCAATATCGGGAGTGAATGACACGTCCGGATCCCATCGTCCCATCGCACGGCAGCACCCAACCGCAAGGTCATCATCGCCTAAGTCCAAATATCGCCTAAGTCCAAACACAGCCTGAGTCCCACCCAACGTCATCGGATTCAGGTAAATGCCTCAATCCCTCAGAGGTGATAGAACGTCATAAAGCGCAGGAGGAGAAATCATGAAGGAAAACCAACCCATGCGCATCCTGAGTGTGATCATCTTTGCTGTCGGAGCACTCCTGGGTACAATCCTGATCGGGATTACCACCTGGACGGACTTCGAGGCAATCCTCTTTGACCCCGGTATCCGGGAGGATACCCCCCTGAGGAGCCTGCGATGTCCGGTGATTATGACGTCCAGAGAGACCGGCACCATCAGTGCCCGCATCAAGAACTCCCTCGATCGCCCCACCGAGTTCTTCGTTCGAGCCCACATCAGCCACGGCTACGTCACCCTTATGCGAGAGGTGAACGCCCAGATCCCCCTAAACCCCGGAGAGGTCGAGCATCTCACGTGGGAGATCAATGAGGATGATGCTGCCTTTGGCAGCCTGGTGCTCTTCAAGCTAACCGTGAAGGGCGGCTACCCGCTTCCCACCCGACAGGGAACGTGTGGCGTCCTGGTGATCGATGTCCCCTACCTCAGCGGTGGGCAGATCTATGGGCTCGGACTCGCCCTCAGTCTAATTGGGATCGTCACCGGCGGGGCACTCTGGATTATTCATAACCCCCATATGCTCGATCCCCAGGTCCAATTGACCCGCGCGATGGGCTTTCTCACCGTCAGCGTCATTATGGGCATCCTGGTGAGCCTGGCAGGATGGTGGGTACTCGGCGCCCTCTTCCTTGTTGTGATTTTGCTGGCGACCGGCGTTATCATCGGCTACTTTGTGAACGCCAATCATGAGGCATAACCCGCATATCCACGCGGGTCATCTCCGTGCTCGTCCCGCAGATGGTGATCATGGTCCCCAGTTACGTCTTCCTTGAGGCCTCGCTGGCCTTCCTGGGCGTCAGCGACCCCGTGTTACCCACCTCGGGCAAATTGATCGTTGAGGGGTTCGCGCGGGGCATCTACACAGCAAACTATCACCTGGTCTTCGAGCCCCTGGTCTTTCTTATGCTCGTTGGATCCGCGTTCGTGATGTTGGGCATCTCCCTAAAGCGCATGTTCAGAACCGACTGGGCTTCAGCTTGAGGGGGGGTAAGCGTCGCTCTAGTTGACGTATCCCACAAGTCGAGTACCATTTGCATTGTGCGGTTAGGAAAGACTTAGAGAACCCATCCCCTGATATAGCTTTTGGAGGAGAAGGACGAATGAAAAGAGCATCGATCATCACCATTGGGGCGCTCGTGGCCCTGAGCTTTATCATAAGCGCCTGTGCGACGCCCACAGCCGAACGGGTTGTGGAGACGGTCGTGCATACCGTCGAGGTCGTTAAGACCGTTGAGGTCGTCGAAGAGAGCACCCCCGTCCCCACACCGGCAGAGCCGGAACCTGCCGAGCCGGAGACGATGGTCGTATGCATCGGGGGCGAACCGGATACGCTCTATTGGTTTGGCGGGAGCATCCAACCCTCTGCAACCCACATCCACGAAGCGATCTATGATGGTCCCATTGACAACCGAACGTATGCTCACCAACCGGTCATCCTCAGGAAATTGCCCAGTTTCGAGGATGGCGACGCCGTCATCAACACGGTGACCGTCCAAGAGGGCGATATCGTGATCAACGATCAGGATGAATTCGTCGAATTGGTACCCGGAGAAGTCATACGTCCGACGGGATGCCGGAGCACGGAATGCACGGTCGAGTTCGATGGCACCCCGGTCGAGATGGATCAGATGGCCGTGACCTTCAAGTTACTGGAGGGCATCACGTGGTCGGACGGAGAGCCCTTGACCGCCGATGATTCAGTATACGGCTATGAGCTCCAAGCCGACCCGGACACGTTAGCCAGCCGCTATCTCATCGGACGCACAGCCTCATACGAAGCGATCGATGAGACCACCACGGTGTGGACCGGACTCCCCGGTTTTATCGACGAGCTTTACGCCATCAACTTCTGGCAACCGTTCCCCCGTCACCTTTGGCAGGAGCAGCTGGGATATACGGCAGCCGACCTGGTCGAAGCCGAGGAATCCGCCCGCAAACCGATGGGATGGGGGCCTTATAGGATCACCGAATGGGCCGAGGGCGATCATATCACCGTGGAGAAGAATCCCAACTACTTCCGCGCAGATGAGGGCCTCCCCTATCTTGACACCATTATCTTCCGTTTCGTCCCCGATCCCAACGCGACCGTTGCACAGTTGATCTCGGGCGAGTGCGACATCGCCACCCCGGACACTAACGTGAGCGATCAGGCAGAGCTTATGGTCAAGCTAGAGCAGGAAGGCATCCTCACGTTGAGTTTTGAGAACAACCGAGTTTGGGAGCATATTGACCTGGGTATCAATCCTGCCGACGACTACGATCGTCCTGACTTCTTTGAGGACGTTCGAACTCGGACCGCCATTGCGTATTGTCTCGACCGGGAACGAGCTGTGAACACCCTCCTCTACGGACAATCCCCCATCCTGAACGCCTATATCCCCCCCAGCCATCCGCTCTATGCCGGGGACACACTGGCAACGTACGAATACAACCCAGAACAGGGAAAAGCCCTCCTTGAGGAGGTGGGGTGGGTTGATGAGGATGAGAATGGCATTCTCGAAGCCGCTGGGGTAGAGGGGATCGTCGACGGCACAGAGTTCGCACTCACACTCACATCGAACACCGACCCGGTTCGCGAAGAGTACATGAGACTCTTCCAACAGGATCTTGCCGAATGTGGGATTGAGGTCACTTTGGAGAACCTGCTGACCCCCGAATTCTACGCAGAAGGGCCGGAGGGGCCCCTCTTTGGCCGTCGTTTCGACATGGCCGCCCTCGCATTGATCGCGTACACGATCCCATCGTGTGAAAACTATCTCGGTACAGAGGGCCACATTCCGTCAGAGGCAAACCAGTGGAATGGCTATAACACCCCAGGATTCCAAAATGAAGCCTATGACACCGCGTGTCTCCAAGCGCTGAGCGCCACACCCGGAAGTGAAACGTGGACGGAAGGGCATAAAGAGGCCCAACGCATCTTCTCGGAACAACTCCCGGTTATCCCTCTCTTCCTCCGTATGAAACTTGCAGCCACCCGACCAGGCGTCCAAGGCTTTACTATGAACCCGACCGAAGACTCCGCGATGTGGAATATCGAGATCCTGGATTTAGAGAGGTAGCCCGAGAGAGACAACCGGATCCCGCCTACCCCCCGTTTTCGGTTAACGCCTACCGGAGAGAGGAAGAGGCGGGATCTTTTTTACATCTTGCTTTTCTAACGCACTTCCTCCATACTATTTGTAGGGCTTTCCAAGATTTCGGAATCACGCTATAATGTCTGTGAAGGGACTCGTATGAAGCAAAGACGCTTAGGTGTAGCCGGCGTAATCTTGATGATCGTGTTGGTTGGAAGTGCTCTCTTCTGGTGGGCAAACTCACGAACCAACGAGGATCCCCTGTGGTTCATACGTACGTTCAACGCTGAGGCAACCTGGATCGCTGTCTATTGGGAGGGGAAGACCCATATGCTCTTTCCGGGCGATGCAGGCTACGACCCGATCATGAGCGCATTCGCAAAGGGTCTCGGTCACTGGGAAGCGTACGATAACCAAATTGAACTTGCCGATGAAGATTTGGAAATCTACCGAAACCAGGGTTGTTTCCTAGAGATCCACTATAACAGAGATGTTCAGGTCCACACCCGTTTCCGCTATCCGGAGGTAAAAACCTTCTTTGTGCCCCTGACGGGCCCCCACGCTGAATCGTGTCGGGTGTTCGCGGGACTGGGCGACAGCCCCCGCACCGGCGCCTTGACGATAAAAGATGGAAATTTCGATGATCTATGCGAGGCTATTGAATCATCACTATCCGTTCATTTCACCAACGAGCCTTGAGGATGACAACAGCCCATCACCCATTTCCGACGCGTCCTATGAATCCTGACCTCCTGACGTCTCAAGCCTTGCCTCAGGATGATGATGTGTTCTCTAGACAGCATCTTTCCCCCGGGGACGTGAGAGCCCAGAAGGCGCGCATCCTGATTGTCGACGACGACCCGGAGATGATACGACTCGTCAAAGAAGTTCTCGATCTGATGCCAAGTGAGGTGCTGGTCGAGAATACGGGCAAAGATGCACTGGCGCTTCTTCACCGGGAGATCGAAAACGACGGTGTCGACGTCGTGCTCCTGGATATTATGATGCCGGGCGAGGATGGCTTCCACATTCTGGATCGGATGAAATCCGATCCGCAGCTCCGACAGATCCCCGTTATCCTGATCACCGGTCTCAACTCGATCGAGGCGAAGACTCGAGGGTTACAGATGGGCGCGGATGATTATATCATCAAACCCTTCGACCCTCAGGAACTCCTCGCTCGACTCGACGTCGTGCTGCGAATCCGCAGAACTGAAACGATGCTCCGACAACGCAACCGCGAACTCGCCGCGCTGGACGAGATCAACCGAGCGATCAGCGCGAGCCTGGATCTCGACGAAGTCCTGGTCTCGGCCCTGGATGGCCTGAACAGCCTGATCGAGGCGGATGCGCTGACAATCATTCTGGACGATGCAGAATCGGACAGCCTGGTGATTCAGGCATCTCGGAGTCCTGACGACATAGACCTGAAGGGGAAGGTAATCCCCGAGGATGACGCAACCCTGCGCGTCGCCATCGACGAGAATCGGTCGACGTTTCAGACCTCCGTCACGTCAGGGATATGGAATGAGATCCTTGATCGCTCACCTCTTGACCTCCTATGTGTCCCCTTGCTTCAAGAGGGCTATGCCATCGGTGCCATGCTGGCAGCATCGCGTCCGGGCGGCATCAACCGACAACACACCCATTTGGTGGAGCACATTGCCGCGACCGTTGTGATCGCCGTCGAAAAAGCGCGGATGTTCCAGGATTTAGAGGCGTTTGCCGAGGAGATCGAGCGCTCCCAGAACCGCTTGATTCAGGCCGAGAAGATGGCAGCCGTGGGACGGCTGACTGCATCCCTCGCCCACGAGATTAACAATCCCCTGCAGGCCGTCCAAAACAGCCTGCATTTGGCAAGGCACCAGGGATTGAACGCGGAAAAACGCCAAAGCTTCCTGGATATGGCACAGAATGAAGTCAACCGCCTGATTCAAATTGTGCGTCGCATGTTGGATTTCTACCGCCCCTCCTCGACAACGCAAACCCTTAACCTGAACCGCCCGGTCGAAGATGCGTTGGCGATCGCTCGTAAGCGTCTGGAGCAGTCCCACGTCGAGGTCGAAGCGCAGTTAGCGACCGACCTCCCTCCCGTCCAGGGAACGTCCAATCAACTCACTCAGGTCTTCCTCAACATCGTCATCAATGCCATCGAAGCGATGCCGGACGGTGGCCGATTATGGGTTGCCACCACTCATCACAAAAAACAGCGTGAGATCATCGCGGCATTCCGTGACAACGGACCGGGCATTGAGCCCGAGATTCGTACGCATCTCTTCGAACCCTTTCACACGTCCAAGGACACGGGCACCGGACTGGGCCTCGCCATCAGCTACAGTATCATCGAACGACATAATGGCACCATCGCAGTCGAAAACGTCCCGGACGGTGGGACCGCGTTCATCATCCGTCTACCTGAATACCGAGAGGATACGTGATCTATGAGTGATGAGACCAGGATTTTGATCGTCGATGATGAGGCAGCCGAGCGTATCACACTGGGAGAGGTCTTGAGGCTAGAGGGCTACAAGGTCACCCTGGCAGCCTCCGGAGAGGAAGCCTTGAGCATAGCCAGGCAAAATGACCCCTTCAACATCGCCATCCTCGATCTTCGCCTTCCCGGCATCGACGGCATGCAGGTTCTTGAAGGCCTCCGCCAGATATCCTCGGATACCGTCGTGATGCTCATCACAGGTTACGGCACGCTGGAGACGGCGATCAGTGCCCTTCGTAAAGGCGCCTATGATTTCCTTCTCAAGCCCTGCCCGGTCGATGAGGTTTTAAGTGCGGTCAAGCGCGCCGTCTCGGAACTCAAAGCGGATCGACATCGCAAGGCTCTGGTCGGCCAACTCCAACATACCCTCCAGGAGTTGATCAGGACCGACAATCTGAACGGCCTGGAGATCCCCGAATTGGCAGAATCGGAGGAGAGCGATGAGGACGTCATCACCGTCAAGGCGATCACGATTGACAAGGCCAAACACCTGGTCACCCACAACGGGGAGCCCATCGACCTGACCCCCACCGAATTCCGCCTCTTGGAGTGCCTCGTCAGCAACGTCGACGAGGTTCAGTCTCCACAGGAGCTCGTCCAATGTGCCCAGGGTTATGAGACCGATGCCTGGGGTGCCCGCTCCATCGTACGGGTCCATATCCGGCGGTTGCGCCGCAAATTAGAGCCGACACCCAGCGAGCCCCGCTATATTCTCAATGTGCGGGGAGTCGGATACGTCTTTTCCTCCGATCCCGATGAACGACCGGGGTAATCAATGCAGAGCTGAGTAAGAGGCCGACTCTCAAACCTGGAACCTTTCCTTGCAAACTATATTTGCAGACGATATTTGCAGACTAAAACAGAGGGAGTACCCTATTTATGGACAAGCCATCTGACAACGCAGCCAAAATGCACAAGCTACGCAACGCCGTCGAACGCCTGCGGAACTTTCGCAAAGCCAAGCCCGCCCCGCAGCAGAAACAAACGCTGCTCGAAAGACTCAAGGCGCGCCTCGGCCTAGGACAGAACGATAACCGTCAGGGAAGTGCCTGACCCTGCGCTTTCCGATGGCCGAATACAGGCACAATACAGACATAACACAGACATAACACAGACATAATACAGACATAATAGGGGGACTCAAAAAGCACGAACCCCACAGGGGATTCGTGCTGCCGTTCCGGCCTTAGCGAGGGTGCGGCTCTCGTATCAATACCAAACCAGGAACAGCCCCTCCGTACGGAACTCGAGCGCCTGGTAGGTGACCGTCACAGATGCGGTCACGTGCGTGCCTGGCGGCACATCCTTCAGGGAAACCGCCGCCTGAGCGCGACCACCGGGCCCGGTCGTGAGCGCGCGCTCGGAATCCTCCAGAACTACCCCGCTTTCATCGACAAACGCCAAGCTAACCAGCGCATTGGCAACAGCCCCCCCACTCGTCCGATCCAGCACCAGTACCGAGACTACTTGCTCCTCACCGGCCTCAATCACAGTCTCTCGCAGATCGATAATCACCTGGAGATCCCGGACGAGTCCATCCTCCTCATACGTGGTCAGCGACGTCGTGTAAGGCTCCAGGGCATGCGTGGGAATCCGATCCTGATATTTCTCAACGTACAACTCCCCAAGATCGCCGACCGTCATTTTGGGACCGCGTGCTCCAACGTTCCAGATGAGCTTGAGACGCTGGAAGTACTGCACCACCCGCCTGTCCTCCAGATACATATCCGTGATCGGATAGCCGAAGATATCGATGCCCCCGTGATCTCGGAAATAATCCAGGAACATATAGGCAACCGCGTGGTCGGTTTCCTCAAAGTAGACCCTCCGCAGGGAGACCGAGCGAACGGGCCCGGATTTGGGTTTGCGATACCCCAGTTCCTCTCCCAGCAGTCCCAACTGGACCTTATACGGGTCAGGATTGTCAGGGTGCCACTCCATGCGCGCCTTCTGGAAATACTGCACCAGAATCCCATCCCGGCTGATAAACGGGCGGGATATCGGATAGCCAAAGATCTCCAATCCGCCATAGGTCTCAAAATACGTCAGGAAGCGCCCGCTGACCCGAAATCCGGTCTCGGAGAAGTACTTGCTTTCGGCTTCATCCTGGCTCAAGACCCAAGCCGGCTGGACGACGGAGCTCACCACGAGCCCGATCGTCAACAGCCAAAAGGCCAACGCACGGCTTCGCGATCTCTGCATCATTCCTCTTCCGTTCACACTCAGGTCGGGACTGGCAGACAACCCTTCGATCGCCCCGACAAACTGGAAACTCCTCACTTCCAAGTATACGCATCTTCAGGTGCTTTACAAGTTCCATACAGCCAAATTTTTCAGGCCTGCATCTCCCGAAGGATCGCCATCACCTGCTCGTACTCTGCTGAAAGCTCCAATGCCTCGAAGAGTTCAGCCGCCTGTTGGAGTTCATCCCTGGCTCGAGGCTGATCCATCGCGCGGAGGGTCAACCCCATCTCTAGCCGTGTCTTGGCTAGCTCAAGCCGATTCGCGCTGTTTTCAAGCCCCCTGAGACTGCGGGCAAGATATCGGCGGCTCTGCGCCAATGCACCAGCATGACGGTAGATGCGCCCGAGAACTCGAGCGGCGATCGCTGCATATTCGGCATTATCCAGGGCTCTCGCAAACTGCAAGGAACGCTTGGCGTAATCCATAGCTGCCGACACATCCTCCAGAGCAAGAACAACCTCCGCAAGCAGCTTATAAGTATCAACGAGGGTCCAATTGCGTATGCCTAAGGCTTCAAGCTTCTCGGCAGCCTTCTCCAAGTAAGGTAATGCATCATCCCACATTTCTAAAGCGCAGTACACTTCCCCAAGATTATTATAAGTGTCCGCAATCCCCTGCTGATCGCCGATCATCTCCCGGATACTCAAGCTCCGTTGATATTGGTCGACCGCCTCTTGATACTGGCCCCGCGTGTAGTACAGTCCGCCGAGGTTGTTATGACACATCGCGGTTCCATGGGCGGATCCAACCTCACGGAAGAGGCCGAGGCTCTCCTCAAGATTAGAAGCCACCAAATCGAAGCGCCCCTGTCGCCAATAGACCACGGCAAGATTAACCATGGATGACGCCACATCGTAGAGGTCTCCGCGAGCCTGTGCCTCGTTAATACAGCGCTGAAAGTGGAGGATCGATTCGTCGTATTCCCCCATACGGCCGTAAATGCTGCCCAGGTTCTGTTCTAGTTCACTGCGCAGAGCCAGGATCGCATCTGAAGCCGAAAAATCCTCAATCTGCTCCAGCCCATCCAGGCAGTACTGAAGCGCTGCATCGTCCTCACCACGCCGCCTGGCGATCCAGGCCATATCATTATAGATCCGCGCAAGGGCCTCTGCATCTTCCACAAAGTCAAGCGTGTCCTCAACGCGCCCTAGTTGCAGCATGGCGTCATCATAGCGCCCCTGAGTCGCCCAGGTCCGGGCAATCCGACGCTGGAGCTCGGCGCGCTGAATCGTGGGGAGTTGGGAATCCTCAAGCGCAGCTTCATAATGTCTCAATGCTTTCTCATATCGCCCCACAAGTCGGTAGACTTCAGCCAATGAACGGTGCACTTTCCATCGGTCAGTATCCTCGACCTCCAGAGCGAGGGCATCCTCAAGGCGAGCCACCGAGGCTTCATTCGCATACTGACTCCGCGCCTTCTCTCCTGCCTTAACGAGATAGACATAGCTTTTTTCCTGGTCACCGCTCTCGACAAAGTGATGCGCCAAGAGCTCGTAGGATTCCTCGGGATGATCTGCATAGACACGTTCAAGATACTCAGCAACGCGCCGGTGGAGTTCGCGCCGATGCGAATATAGCAGACTTTCGTATGCGACTTCCTGCGTAATTCTGTGTTTAAAGATATACTCCCACTCCGGATCGGGTTTATCGAGTGGGGTGAGATCCAATGAACTCAGGCGCTCCAACTGTTGGTGGAGCGTATCTTGACTCACGGGTACCGGATAAACAGCCTCCAACGTGCGCTGTTTGAACGTGCGTCCGATCACAGAGGCAACCCTGACCGCCAATTGGCTGCTCTCGTCCAACCGGTCGATCCGGCTCATCACCAGGCTTTGCACGCTGCCAGGAATTTCAACATCTGAAAGATCCCCCTTGAGCCCGTACTCCCCGCCGTCGAGGGTCAAATATCTCCGCTCTATCAAGGTGTTAATCACCTCTTCAACGTAAAAAGGATTTACCTGGTCTTCATCCCGCAGAATGATCGAACGCAACGAATCGGGAAGCACGTCAAGCCCTAACTTGGCCCGTGCGAGAGCCAGCGCCTCCTCAGCCGGAAGGTCCATCAAGTCGATGCGATGGTAGTAAGGAAACGCCCCCCAAGCGTCGAGCTGCAGCGTGGGGCGGTGAACGCCAATCAGCAGGATCGGAACTTGCCCGACGTTTCGCGCCACATAGGTCAGCATCTCCAGCGAGATGGCGTCAGCCCAATGCAAATCCTCAAAGACCAACGCCAGCGGACCTCTCTGAAGCGCCCGACGCTGCAGAAGCTGGAGCACGATGGCAAAGGTGCGCTGCTTGCGACGTTCGGCGGTTAAGGACGCAATCAGCGGCGTCTCTTCCACCGGAAGATCCAGAAACCGCCCCATCAAAGGCACCCACGGTCCAAGGTCCGAAGATAAAGCGGTCATCGAGGAGGCAAGGTGATCAAGTTTTGCGTCAGGCGTCATCGCCTCTGAAAATCCGAAGAACTCCTGGAAAAGTGTGACCCACGGCAAATAGGGAGTCCGCGCGCCGAAAGAGAGACAGGCTCCCCCAAAACTCACCACGCCTCGGGCCGCAGCCCGTTTGATGAACTCGGCGAGCAAACGGCTTTTCCCCACACCGGCCTCGCCGTTGATCTCCAAAATCTGGCCCTCGCCCGTAGAGACCTGAGAAAGAAGCCGCTCTCCCAACGCCAGGGCCTCCAGCCGCCCGACAAAGGGAGTCTCATCTGGACCGGGACCGGAGACCCCCTCACGCCAGCGCGGGCTACCTTGGCGGCATGCGATCGCCTCCCAGACCAGCACCGGCGCCTCCTTGCCCTTGACCTTAACCTCCCCCAACGGTTCACATCCCACGGTTGCATCGACCCCCCTCAGGGTCTGGCGCTCAAGCAGGATCTGCCCGGACTGCGCAGCTTGCATCAATCGCGCAGAGAGATTGACGACGTCACCCATAACCGTATAAGCCCGTCGGCGCGGACTTCCCACGTTGCCTGCAAAGACATAGCCGGAAGCCAAGCCGATACGCTGATCCCTGATAAATCCTAAAGCATCCTGTTCGACGGTCGATTGCATATCCAGGGCACACCGCACGGCGCGCCTCTCGTTGTCCTCGTGAGCAATGGGCGCGCCGAAGATCACGTGGAGCAGATTGCCCTTATCCCCGGTAATAAGACCATTAAGCCGGCCTCCGTACTTCCGGATCAAGGACTGCATGGAGGAGAAGTAACGTTGTGCCTTGTCACTAACATCAGGATCTCGATCATAGTCCAATCCGGAGAAATTGGCGAAGAGACTGACGACACGGCGATGTTGGCCGACGAACGCTTCATACCCAGCACTGACCTGTTCGTAAACCGACGGCGGGATAAACGGTCTAATCCTCGATAACGCCTTTTCGGATAACGCCGTCCGATCCTCGAGGGTCGAAGTAAGCGCTTGAAACTCTGACGTGGGGAGATCCTCAACCACCCAGAAATCTCCGCGTCGCTCACCCGTGCGAAACGCTGCGTTCGCAAACGATGGACACGTTCCATCCACGACCACCTCACCGGGATTTGCCGCGTGCTCTGCCTCGACCATCCGATCCACCGCCCCCCCGGCCAGGACATACTCAAGCCCTTGATCGACGGAACCCAGGCTCAAGGTGAGCAAAGGACCAGCACTGATCCCGATCCGCATGCGCAGCTCAAAGCGCCCCCCTCGGGTCTGCACCGTCGCAAAATCGGCGGCCTCCCCCTGCATCCTCAGGGCACAGGCCACCGCGCGTTCCAGGGCATGGGCGTCCTCCTGCGGGAAAAGACACGTGAGAGCATCGCCACCAAACTTGATGACCGATCCCCCGGCCCCATGCACGAGCTCGATCATCATCCCAAAGAAACGGTTGAGGGTCCGGGTCAACGTCTCAGCGCCCTCCTTTCCCAGGCGGGCAAGCGTCTCCGACATCACCGTGAAGCCGGAGATATCAGCGAAGACCACCGCCCCCTCGATCCGCATCGCCTGCCCCTCCAACAGGTGATCCGGATCACGGATCAGCTGCTCGACCAGGAAACGCGGCACATAGGCACTCATTGACTTCGACAGCGATGGATGGCGTAATGTAGCCATAGCGAACCACCCTTAAGGCCCTTTCATTACTGGTACGTCGTCTGTAAATCTATACGCTTCATACTACACGTCACGTCGACGTTAGTCAAAACCCGAGGGCCGGCGTCCACATCCGGCCCTCGAAGTCTGATTGTCCCAACCGCCCGGACGTCAGTTCGATCCACCCCCCTTGATCACGAGCGGGAGATAGAGCCACGAAGTGTCCGATGACATCATTCCCATTGCGGTCATCATCCCCATCGCAGTAAAGTGATCGATCTTCCCCGTAACGAAGAAATCCTCAGTATCAACGTAAGTATCCTCTAACGCGACCCACTCTCGACGAACGGTCGAGTAGAAGACGGGCTGGAAATCCTCAGGATCCGTCGCAGCATCAACTTGGTCAAGCAAAGCCTCACTGTAGTAGAAGATCAGCCGCACCGAGTTATTGAACTGCTGCTTGATCAACGTCCCGCGACTATCCCTGGCTTCCAGATCATAGCCAAACCCGATAAGCTGATGCCCACTTGGAAGCGCAACGTGAGGGCTTGCACAGATCTGAACCGTACCGCTGACCGGGATCGTGCCGGCAGGGATCTCGATCAGGGGTTCCGGCAAATCCCCATAGCCGGGCAGGGACAGTCGTTTGAACTTGGCCGGGTCAAAGGTCCAGCACAAAGGATCCGGCAGATCGACCGGTGACCTGACAAGCTCGAGATCCTCTGTCACCGAGCGGCTGCCGACGCGCACCCTTACTTTATCACTCTCAAAGTAGCGGTTCGTGACCGGAGACTCGTAGGCAGCCCACACGTACCAGGTCGTGTCCGAAATGACGTCCATCTCATAACCGGAAGCCAACGTGCCGGTAACCTCCACAGAGCTGCCATCAGCCGAGCGACCAAAGACCCGGATCGGCGCGCCGGGAAGCATCGAAGTTGTGGGCGTGACCGAGAGATCGCCCGAGATCGTCACACCTTGACCGGCCTTGGCCCGGAAGGTGAGCAGCACCGGATTGTCGACCTCGGCCTCCCAACGCTGAGGCTCGGGGGCAAAGAGCGCGTCAGCCAGACTGGGGGGCACGTAGGCGCCGACCCAGTAACTGCCTGCACTGATCGGGATCTCAAATTGTCCATCCGACCCGGCAGGCGCCTCAAAGTACTGCCCCTCCGCATCGGTGCCCTTGATGCCCCACGCGAAGACCCAGACGTTCGTGACGTTCCCGTCGACGGACACATTGCCCAGACTGAGTTGCCCCTTGATGGTTCGAGCAAGCGGCAGGACCGGCACGTTCTGTTCGATCTCCGCCGTTGGCGAGCCGACCCAGACGTCCTCCGACTGGTATGCCGGATCGACGACGTATCCGGTGTGAGGCGGCACCCAGAACTGCACGGTCCACGTCATCCCATCCTTGACCCACAATTCGTAAGTGGGAGGCGACTTACCAGGCCAGATGGCCGTCTGTACCAACCCACCCGCAGGATTCTCGGCGGAGATGGAGACCTCAATGTCCAGGCAGACCGGTGCGGTCGCGGAGGTATCGACCGCGCAACCGTGAATGCGTGCAGAGGCCTGGCTGACAGCGAGCTGCACACCCGTGATCGTCTGCCCCGCACCGACGGGCACGTCCCTACCAGGTCCAGCTGTGTGCCCGTCGGAGTGAACCATCAGCCCGACCGTGTACGTATAGCCCCCCACGACACGCAGCTCAAAGGATCCGCCCTTGACGTCAATCTCATCGATCGCTTTACATCCGGCACTGGTACAGCGATCCGCATAGACGGTTGCAACCACATCGATGACGACCTCACCGGCCCCATTGACGACCCGTCCTCGGATGCGCGCATCGCGCTCCCGCAGCAGGAAGTTCACGTCACTGACCACGTCGCCCGCTTGGATCTCACCGTCGTGCTGCTTGAGTACCTCGTAGTACGTTTGCTGCTGGGCCAAGGTCAGTTCGACCCCAGCGTGCCAGTAACCGGGCATCACGTCCAGGATGTAGGATCCGTCCGCACCCGTCCACGTGCTCACCCAGTCCCCACGATCATTCCAGCCCACCACCTTAACGTCCGGAACGCCCTGCCCTTGAGGCATCGCGACCACGCGCCCATGGACCGTCGCGGTGCGGTCAGCCTCTGACCTCAAGATGAGCGCCCCCACATCGACGTCGCCGTCGACAAAAAGCGAATGGCCATTTTCCGCCGGCGGGATCCAGCCACTCTCCGGATCGACCCAGACCCATAGCCGGTACGCACCGGGCAAAGCGCGAACGATAAACGAACCGTCGGTACCTATCTGATCGCTGAAGCAGTGCCCTTCATCCGTACAGAGATCGATCCAGATATTCTGAGTTGCCGGAGGATGACCCTGATCGTCCGAGATCCTACCTGTGACGTTATAGTAGGTTGCCTCGGTCACTGTGAAGACCAGCGTTCGCGTCTCGGGTACCGTCTCAGCCAGCGTGAAAGCGACGGTACGCGCCAGGTCGGGATCGAAGTACCACGCAGCATCCGGCGTTGCAGGCATCACGTCGAGCTTCCACGTGCCTGCTTGCAGATCGAGTTGGTACGTCCCGTCGTTGGAATCGCTGGTCGTCCCCTGGAACCTGCCCGTATCGACGTGATAGGCGTCGATCCACGCATCCCCCTGAAGGTCACCATCGGTATCGGTGATAGGCCGCCCATCCTCCAACACCACCTGCCCAACCACCCGCTTGTTGTGAACCACGGGCTCGAGCTCGTAGTAGGGATTGAGTTGGGTACTCGACGTCGGCAGCGAGACCGTGATGGGTCCACTGGGTGGCCTCCAATCGCTTTCTAGCCACACCGGCAAGAAAAAGTCCAGCACGTACTCACCGGGCACCAATCCGGCAAACGCGAACGCCCCGTTGACGTCCGTGGTCTGCCAGTCCTCATAAGTCCAGGCTTCGTCCCGGACCCGAACGTCCACGTCCGGCACCGGGCAGTGAGGACAGGCGGCTTCGCTAGGATAGGTAAGATGTCCCAGAATATTCGCCTGTTGAAGATGAAGGTTGATGGCCTCTGTCCCCGCAGGCGGAATGGCGAACGCATACGATGCGGATGCCCCCCACCCCTGGGTGTTAGGGACCGGTGGGTCGGCGCGCACGACGTACGAGCCATCCGGCAGCCCCCCAAACCGGAAGAACCCATCATCGATGTGAGAGGTCACCCACTCGACGTAGGATCCATCCGCATTCCACAAACCAACGCCGGTCTCCACCGGCATACCGTTGGGGTCAAAGACCTTTCCAGTGAGCCTGGGGTACGTCAGGTAGATCGTCCCGAGATCCTTGACCGTCTGGGTCACATCGTGAACGATCGAGAAGCTCATCGGTCGTGATTTCGTATAGGTCAAGGCCAACGTCTCCAGAGGTTCAACGACCAATTCGTAATTCCCATCGGGCAAGACAGCACCAAAGTGTCCCGAGGCATTGACCGGGGCCGTGAGATCCACGGTCCAGTCGTTGTTGTGGAATTGCGCCGAGGCTGTGTTCTCACTGGTCTGACTTGAGACGTCGAAGGTCATCGGAAGCGGCGATCCCTCGGGCGTCTGAACGACGCCTATGGCGTTCGACCGCCTCAGGGTCAGCACGTGCGCCTGCGGCGTCGAGGTGGCGTCAATGATGAACGTCTTGCGTGCGGAGTTCCCCCAGGTGGGAATATCTGCGCTGTCAGGCCACGCTTCCATTTGATAGGTGCCGGTGCCTAAGTTTCCGAAATAGGCAGGGGTACCGGGCGTGCTGTAGGCCCACCGATCGGTCCCTTCATTCCAAAGATGGACGCAACCGCTGACGTCAAGCCATCCGGTGCTCTCCATCCGTCGTACGGAGACGGACACCTGATGGGTATGAAGCGTCGGGGAGATCCACTGCGTACCGTTGGCCGTATACTGCGAACCGGGCGCGATCACGACCGAGACCGGATCGCTGGGAAAGAGGCCGGTCTGAGGATCGACGTAGGTCTTGAGCCAGTAGTTACCCGTAGGCACACCGCCCAGGATAAACGGCGCGCCGTCACAGAGCCACCAATCACCGATCACAGAAGGACCGTTATCCTGCTCCAGCCAAACGTCCACACACGCCTGGACGGGCGTGCCACCCGGCTCCAGGACGTGACCCATCACACTGGGATAGGTCAACGTCAAGGACTCAGCAGCGGCTGCATCGGACTGGAGCCCCATCGTCTCCGAGATACTGACGAACTGGGGCACGGAGTTGGTATAGGTAATCTTCATCGACCCCTCAGGATAGGCCCGGAGCGAGTACTGCCCATCCGGCAGTCGAAACCCCACCTCACCACTGGACGCGGTGGACCGATCCTGGATGATGCGACAATCTTCGCTCTCCGCCACCACCCAGGCGTGGCCCAGCATCTCGGTACCGGACATATGCCAGGTCGCCGGCTGCCCATTCGGATAGCGCACCGTGCGGGTCAAGTTAGGCTGCTGTAAGGTAAGCGTATAGGCCGTCGGATCGTTGATATACTGGCTGCCTTCGGTCACCGTAACCGTTTGCGGTTCAGAGGCCCAGTAGATGGAATCCCTGGGGAAATCAGCCACCAACTTCATATCGGACCCGGAAGGGACACCCCCGACCGCATAGAGACCGTCAGTGTAATAGGCGTATGCGACGGGAACCCAGTTGTTCGGCCCCATCTCCCCCAATACGTTGACAAAACCTTCCGCTACCGGGGTCACCCCATCCGGTTCGTAGACCGTCCCGGTGAAACTGGCATACGTCAGCGTGATTGGCCCAACGGAGACCGTCGAGCTGTAGTCCGAAATATAAACGGGCTGCGGCACTGACCGGAAATAGCCACCCTCTCCCTCGGCCTGGACGTAAGCATCCACCGGAAAGTGACTCGAAGATAGCGCCGAGAGATCGAACGTGAACCGACCATCGCTATGAACCGTGACGTTGGTCCGGGAGAAGATCTCCCAGTAGTCCCAACTGTCCGGACGTGCGAATAGCCGGACGTCCACGTCCCCCACAATCGGACTCTGATCCGGTCGTATCACCTCACCGGTGACATGACCGGCTTCCGTAGCCGGCTCGGCTAACACCTTATCAAACCCACCCGTCACGCCGAAAAGCATCAAAAGCGCCACCATTGTGCTGAGCACGATGATGCGTCCGCGCTTCCAGCGCCTCCCCCCACCATCCACGTTCTTGCGCGTCCTCATCCCTTCCCTCCTTGTACACGGACATTGCAACATCAGGCCGGCCCCAAGATCCTCCTAGAAAGATCTCTGAGACAGCCCATTCCCCTATGGGTCGTGTCATAAGCGCTCTCAGGCGCTCCGTTCTCTGTTAAGGGTCGTCGCGCGTCAATCTCATACAGCGCTTGCCTTGACGGATGAAAGCAGCCCAGCGTCCCGGCTCGAATTCCACCCACACGTCAGAACCCGCCATAGAAAGAACCTCAACCTGGGTCTCCTCCTCAAGCGTTCCCAGGCGCTCGTACTCCTCACCCGGACCGTCGCGTATCGCGAGATCCGATGCGAGGACCTGCGCGCGGACGTGACGCTCGGGCGGCGAGGGCTCCGTACCTTCCTGATCGTCAGCGGCACCATCCCTCCGCGTCGCATACCACTGCAGATCCTCCAACGAACCGGCAAACCAATTCAGATCCGTCGCCCCGGCGCCAACACCGGAGACCTTCCCTCGATCGGAGTATTGCCAGAACGTCCACCCGTCCCAATCGCGGGGGAGGAAGGGCTCAGAGGTATAACTTGCCACCCAGAGATCGTAGTCCTGCCACCAGGACATGGGAAGCACCCATCGGTTCCAGCACCAACGGGCCGTGTAGACGATAGGCTTTCTCTCCTCGTGGGTCTCCAGTGCCTCCAGAACCGCCATCACACACGCCGTGATGGCTTCGGGCCCTAAGCCATCATCCCGTTCGACGTCAAGGACGGACGGCAGGTCGCCACGGCGACCGCCAAGGGTTTGAAGGAAAAAGGAGACCTGCGCATCGGGGGGGACGTCAGGCCTTAGAACGTGATAGGGGGAGATGAGCAAACCGGCGGATCTCGCGCCATCCCAGTTGACGTAGAAACGCGGATCCACATAGTCACCGCCAATCGTCGCCCGGATAAAAGCAAAGCGGTAGCCGGCCTCAGCGACGGACGCCCAGTCTATCCGGCGCTGCCAACGCGATACATCGACACCCGGCACACGCGGCATAGGTGCACTCCTCTCGAACTCTTACAACTCCGAATCACTCTCCAGGTCGAAGGGGGGGCGTGTTCTAACTACTATTATACCCAATACACAAAGAGTGCAATCCAAACAAAAGAGAAGGTGGGAAGAAGAACAACCGAAATTTATGCATAACCCGCCATCTCCTCGTGCTTAACTGGGATATTTCGCATGAAAGTCAGCCCAAAATAACGCAACGTTACTTGTTAGACAAATCGCCCATTCGCCCGTATACTATGAGTGATTGACCACCTATCCATCCGTAACGATGCGCTCAATAAGCTGACCCTATGATACCGATACCCAAAAAACCGCAGAGATCCTGCCTATACAGAAACCTGATCTTCGGGTTGATCGCCGCGCTCATCGCCCTGACCGGATGTGCGCGCGGCAGGTCTCGCGACGCTATCGAGGCCACCACGTTACCGGCATCCAAGGATACAGATCCCCTCGCAAGCGAGACGATCGCAGATGCGAGCCCTACCCTCAGCCCAACTCCCGAGGCAAAGGAAGCCACCCCGGCATTATCGCCACCGGTGAACTGGGAAGACTGCGAACCCAACGCGGCCTTCGTCGCCGACATCACCGTACCCGATGACAGTCAAATCCATCCGGGCGCTTTGTTCAGAAAGACGTGGCGTATTCAGAATAACGGTCCCTGTCCATGGCTGGCGGACACCCGATTGATCTTCCAGAAGGGGGATGCGCTCGGCGCCCCATCCCAGATCCCGCTCACGAGCATCGGCCCGAATCGGATGGTCGACGTGGGGCTCGATATGCAGGCCCCGACCATCCCGGGTCGGTACCGAGGCTATTGGCGCTTGCAGTCACCTAGCGGTGAGATTTTCGGCGCCGTGCTCTACGTTCAGATCGTCGTCACCGATACGCCAATGCCATTGACGCCGGTGCCCACCTCACCACCTCAGCCCACGAGGACGCCGGTCCCTGCCACACCTACCCAACAGGCGCCCAACCCAACCCCGGCAGTCCCTGCCGCATCTCCGACACCTATGCCGCCAACAGCTATGCCTCCCACCCAGCCGCCACCGACCGAGACTCCCACCGCCTCACCGACGCCCGAACCGGAGACCTCTGAGGTGGAACCCACCGAACCCGCAGGGACCGAACAGGCCCCCAAACCCCCGACGTGCCTGGCCCCGGATCCTATGTTCACATCCGTGCTCCAGCAAGCAGAGATTCTCGGCCTGGGACTACGCTGTGCGACCGGTCCCACGACCGAACACACCGGTCGATTCCAGTTCTTCAGAGCAAACGTGGATCAGGCTAACGCTCACAATCACAACCGCAGCCTGATGGTCTATAACGCCGACACGGCCCTGGTCTATGCGTTCGAGGGAACGGACCCCAACATCTACGAGGCCAACGTCGAAATCTACAGAAACCGGTGGGATGAGACGCAGCCCGAGGTCGCACCGGTCTGTGAGGCCCTGGCCCCACCGACCGGCTATCAGATGCCTGTCCGCGAGATCGGCAAGGCCTGGTGTGAGGCCGGCCTGTGGCTTCAAGTCGGCTGGCCCCGCGAATCGGCGATGGATGGCACCTTCACGCTCCAGGAAACAACCCATGGACTCCTCTTGAAGGTCGCCCCTACGACAGATTCGTCGACGATCCAACCGCTCCTTATCGCCGTGGATATGGAGACCCGCCAGGCAACAACCATCTCAGCGCCCTGAAGGAAGCTCCCACCGACGGCCCAAATCCGCTCGGGAAGCTAGTCCCGCTTACGCGGTCGAATCCTGGTACGAGTCCCAGTGGATGACGTCCTGCAGCGAACGCTTCTCGCGGGTCGGCCAGTCGGTAGGCACACCGATCGGCACCAGGGTCGTCAGTCGTTTCCCCTCCGGGACGTCAAGCTGCGCCTTGAACGCCGCCTCGTGCCGCTGGGTATTTCCCTCCAGCCAGCACGATCCATAACCCAGTGCCGTCGCAGCGAGCAGTATGGACGTCACCGCCGCGGAACTGTCCTGCAGCCAGAAGGAGGTCGAGGGGTCGATCACCACGGCGATAATGGCGCCGGCCTTCTCCATCCATCCCGCCGCAACACTCAATGCCGCAATCGTATCGGGATCGGTCACCACAATAAAATCCCACGGCTGCCGGTTGTGTCCAGTTGGAGCCAACCGTGCCGCATCGATGATCGTCTCGAGATCCTCCTGCGGGATCGGGTCGCCCGTATACGATCGCACACTCCTGCGCCGCCGTATGGCCTCTAAAGCATCCATCCTCTTCTCCTTTCGTATGACGTACTCGAACATATCCTCACACAGACGTACCCACAGACGAACGTGCCAGGCCTCCGGGTTTTGGATGCCTGGCACCGCCCTACTTCACGAATATGCCCTGTCTTGCGGAGCATGATTGCCCAAGGCACTATTGCCCATAGACATTCGAATAGCGATCGTGCAGCTTCGCCACATCCTCCTCAGCAATGGACGCCGGCTCACCGATCTGCATGGCCAACCACACCGATTTCGCGACGTCCTCGGTCATCACCGCCGCCTTAACCGCAGCCTCAGCATCCGGCCCGATGGTAAAGACCCCATGTTTTCGCAGAAGCACGGCGGATGAGGATCCGATCGATTCCACGACGACCTTACCGATCGCTTCACTCCCGATAAGGGCAAATCCTCCGCACGGGATCGGACCGCCGAATTCATCGGCGATCGCGGTCAAACAGACCGGAATGGGCTTGCCAACCGCGGCGAAGGCCGTCGCATACGGGGAATGCGTATGCACCACTCCTCCAACGTCAGGCCGGTGCCGGTAAATATAGAGATGGCTCAGCGTGTCGGAGGACGGCTTCAGATCCCCCTCGATCACGTCACCGTCAAGATCGACGACCACCATATCCTCGGGCGTCATATCCTCATACCGGACACCTGAGGGTTTAATCACCACATAGCCCGTCTCAGGATCCCTGGCGCTCACGTTGCCGCCGGTCCATTTGACAAGGTCATTTTTGGGCAGCTCAAGATGCAGCTCCCACAACGTCTCACGAAGAGCATCAAGCATTCTTATCCTCCTTGAAAGCCTCGGCCCGAATGGCCTTAAGGCGCTTCATCACATCATTGATCCCACGACCGAAGCAGTCGTGTAATCCAACGTACTCGGCATAGAGTTGATTGTAAACCTCGGTATGCGCAGGAATCGGCGCGTAGTATTTGTCACGGAGATCCGACATCCCAGCGCTGGCTTTCGCAATCGAATCGTAGCCCCCGTTCTCCTTGCCGGCTGCGACGGCGCCGAACATCGCTGAGCCCAAGGCCGGTGTCTGCTCGGCAGCCGCAATCTTCACCTCACACCCCGTCACATCCGCATAGATCTGCATCAGGAGCTCGTTGCGATCGGGAAGGCCGCCGGTCGCGACGATTTCACGGACCGGAATCCCGTGTTGCTCGAAGGTCTCGACGATCAGGCGGGTGCCATAGGCCGTAGCCTCGATCAGGGCCCGATAGATATCCTCCGGCTTCGTTGCCAGCGTCTGACCGATCAGCAGCCCGGTCAAGTCCGCATCCACCAGGACACTCCGGTTGCCGTTCCACCAGTCCAACGCGACCAAGCCGTGTTCTCCCGGCTGTTGTGTCGCGGCCTTGGCCTCCAACAGCTCGTGCAGGCTCAACCCACGCGCCTCGGCCTCCGAAGCATAATGGGCGGGAACGCAGTTCTCAACAAACCAGGCGAAGTGATCGCCCACGCACGACTGACCGGCCTCGTATCCGAAGAAGCCCGGAATAATCCCGTCCTCGACATATCCGCATATACCGGGAACTGCCCGCTCCCTCTCGCTCAGCACCATATGGCAGTTGGAGGTGCCCATAATGATCACCATCCGTCCCGGCTGTGTCACCGTGGCCGCCGGCACCGAGACGTGAGCATCCACGTTGGCGACGGCGACCGAGGTGCCGGGCTGAAGCCCCGTCCATCGAGCGGCCTCCTCGGATACCCCGCCCGCGCGATCGCCCAGGAACTGGATCTCCTGCATCATCTTCCCGTCAACGACGGTCTCCAAACGCGGATCCAACGCGCTCAGAAATGCCTGCGAGGGGAAGCCATCCTCCTGGGACCAGATCGCCTTATACCCGGCGGTACAATTGTTTCGGGTCTCGCTGCCCGTGAGCTGCCACACGACCCAGTCGGCGGCCTCGATCAAGCGGTCGGCAGCCTCATAAACCTCAGGATCCTCATTCAGCATCTGCCAGACCTTGGGGAAGAACCATTCCGAGCTGATCTTTCCCCCGTAACGGTCGAGCCAGGGTTCTCCCCGCTTGCGGGCGATCTGATTGAGTTTGTTGGCCTCGGGCTGGGCTGCGTGATGTTTCCACAACTTAACCCACGCATGGGGACGATCCCGCCAGGCCTCCATCGCGCAGAGGGGCGTCCCATCCCCCTTGGTCGGCAGGATCGTACACGCCGTAAAATCGATCCCGACGCCGATGACGTGGGCGGCGTCTACACCGCTTTCGTCAAGCACCGCCGGGACCGTGCGCATGAGCACCGCAAGATAATCGTCAGGATCCTGCAGCGCCCAATCCGGGTCGAGCCGGACGCCGGTCCCGGGCAGCACGTCATCGATCACCCCATTCTCATAGAGATGGACTGCCGAGGCGATGACGTCCCCATTGGAGACATCAACCAGAACGGCGCGACCCGATTTTGTGCCAAAATCGACGCCGATGGTATACCTCGTCTCACTCACAGGTGATCCCTTTGGGTATCGATAGTTGGAGAGACGCCAGCCGTTTCCTGCCGTTATCCCTTGTGATAGTAGACGTCCCAACCCAAGTACTTGCTGAGCGCCTCGTGGACGGCATCCGCGGTCTGGGACATATTGACCGCCACGTGATGTTCGAACCCCTCTTCACAGATGTAGTGCAGCAGATCCTGGAGATCAGGAATCTCAAAGACGCCGTAGCCGCCAAACGTATTCAGCGGATCCTGGGTCAGCGTCCCCTCACCGACATACGTCTTAATCTTGCCGGTCCAATCCTCGGTGGAGATGCGGGTATACGTAAAGGGTGCGGGCTTCACCCGGCCCACCACCGTGCCATAGGTGTTCTCCTTGCCCACGGTCCCGGCGATAATCTCCTGATAGTCCATATCCGGGGTCGTCTCAAAGAAATCCTTCGGAAGGTTGGAGCAGTGGAAGAGCACACCTTTGTTGGGATCGTTACCGTAGTTGTTGTTCCAATCGGCAAGCGCGCTGGGCTTCCCCGACGCCAACACCATGGCGACCATCCCAATAACCCCGGCGATATCGGTCTCACATGCAGAAGGCATCAGCCGATTGCTCATCATACTCATCATCGTGCAGGGTACGACCCCGTAGAACTCCTCCATGGCCGTCCAACACTGGACGGCGGACGCAATCAGCCCCTCATCCTCCATCCATTGATCGATCACCATCCCAAACTTGGCCATCTTCTGTAGCGCTTCCTGGGGCACGTTCTGAACATTGAGGTAGTCCTTGACCTCCGCCAGTTTTGCCTGGAACGCCGCGTCATCATCGGAAAGCCCATCGATCCGTCCGAAAACCTCTGACAGGTCAATAGTATCCACGGAGATGCCGTATCGCTCGAAGAGCTTCTCACTGAACCGCACCGTGTTAAACGCCGCGGGACGCGCCCCAATCATACCCACCCGGGCGTGTTTCAGGCCCTTCACCACGCGACATGTGCCGACAAAAGACCGCAGATCCTCACGAAAACTCGCATCCTCAGGATCGACCGTGTGCAGCGTCGTCAGCGAGTAGTCGATGCCGAACTGCTTCAGGTTGTTGCAGGTGGACATCTTGCCGCAGAACGCGTCGCGGCGGCGGGCGATCGTCATCGACCCGATCTCATCGGGAAACGCTTGCACCAACACAGGGACGTCCAACTCAGCCCAGCGCAGCGTGTTGGCGATCGGCCCCTCTTCCCCGAAGTTTGGGAGGGTAATGAGGACACCATCGATCTCGTCACGATGTTCGCGGAAGAGGTCCGCACACTTCCGCGCATCCTCCAGAGTCGCCACACTGCCATAGGTGGAATCCTCCGGCGAGAGCATCACCGCACGGATGTCTTCCTCCTCGAAGGCCTTCAAGATCGCCTCACGTCCCTCTTCACACAAAACGTCGGGGAAGAAGCCCCGGTTACCCATAATGACACCCAATACCGGCTGTTTCATGATTTTTACCTCCATCCAATCGATATCCAGTAGCGCCAATAGCCCTCGTGATGGGATGCAACGCAACGTCAATACGAAGGCCCAAACTTACCGCTAGTCTACTTCACTTGGCCCAAGAGTTCAAATGCAACAGCCATCCACAGCAAAACGCCGGGATCACCCATTGCGCTGAGTGATCCCGGCATCTTCGCATCGCCGGTGAGCCGAGACGAGAAGGAACGTCAGGCGAAGAGATGCAAGCGACGTGGCCTCGTCACAAGTTCCCGCCTCATCTCGTGGGTGAGTGGATTCGCCACCCACCGCACGAGTTGAATCTTACCATCTTGAATCTCAAGGCCGGTTGCGACGTTAGGCTTAAGCCAACTGCCGGTGTTAAAGTAAGGCAATTCGCCCGGCTTTGCCATAACCGAACGGTGGGTGTGACCACAGATCAACGCAGGATCGTGCGAACGCATCCACGCCATCAGGCGGCGCTCAATCCCTCCAAACTTCGCACCGGGTATCGTATCCTGAACCCAGCGGGTTACGGGCCACTGCTGGACGGGCCCCCACACGTGTCGCACAAAGAGACGACTGATAGGAGAGAGGACATCACTTTTGAAGTCAGCCTGATGGCCATGAAGCACGAAGAGCTGCAGTTGGGTCCGTCGATGACGGAGAATCAATCCATTCTCCACCTGCATCCCATCCTTGTCAGCGGCTTTTGTCTTGTTTTCCGCCACATCGTGGTTACCAAGAATGAGATGAAGGCGACCCTGAGCCTCAAAGCGATGGAGGAGATTGAAAATCGGGCGGTGTGAGGTCAGCACATCGCTGAGACGTCGATTTTGCCAGAGCTCATCGCCATCTCCCACCTCGAAATAGGTAAATCCGAGATTGAAGTAGTAGGTCAGTGCCTTGACAAACAAGGGCTCATTGACTGCAAACGCGTCATTGCGACTCCGGTCGCCGCGATGACAATCGCTGAAGAAGACCATGCGGGATGTATCATCAAACAGAACTTCTTGAGCGGCGTCGTAGAGAGCAGAAAGCCGACGGTGAATCACCCCTTTGAAAACGTCAACAATGTCAGAAAATCCATGAATTCGCAGGTCGATAGGCAGGTCGCGATCATCGACGTCAGCCATGCGTGGATTTCACCTCGCTTACATAGCAAGTCCGCACTCCCTTATCCTAACACTCCCACGATTCAACCCAGCAGTACTCAAGGAGGGGGTGAACCAAGCGTTGGATTCGTGATATGCGGACGGGTCGTCACAGGAAAGAATGTCACACGTTAGGGTAGGTAGCGAGGAAGGAGCGAAATAGGACCTGCAAAAAACCGACCTTATCAAGGTCCGGCGACCCCCCCAGATCGAACACGGACTTGATCCCAATCGGGCAGGCCCTATCGCTCCTACCTCGCCCCACCCTCCGATCATGACTATACATGATCGGTGTTAAGTCAACATTATCCAGACTTAAACATCCGGTTAACACATCGTTAAATCTACAACACGTACAGTTTAACAGAGCGAGCGTCAAAATCCAGCACCAAATTCTAACCTTACCTTACACCCTCTTTCACGGTATAATCCCTGTGATTGTTTCATGAGTCCAAGTGCTCGAAGGAGGATGTGTGAGCGACAATGGACGATTAGTCTTTCCATTCACAGCAATTGTCAATCAACAGCGCATGAAGCGCGCCTTGATTTTGAACGCTATCAACTCCCGCATTGGTGGGGTCCTTATCCGGGGGGAGCGGGGGACTGCCAAGTCGACGGCTGCACGAGGATTAGCGGCCCTCTTGCCCGACATCAAGACAGTCGCCGGAGATCCCTTCAACTGCGACCCGGACCAACCCTCAACGCAGTGCACAAACTGCCACACCCGACGGGCCGAAGGGGAATCGCTTCCCTGGGTCGAGCAAAAAGTCCCTTTCGTCGAGCTTCCGGTAGGGGCAACCGAGGATCGTGTGGTCGGGACGCTGGATATCGAACGCGCAATCCAGAAAGGCGAACGTCGCTTCGAACCCGGCGTCCTGGCAGCCGCCAATCGCGGGATTCTCTACGTCGATGAGGTCAACCTGTTGGACGATCACATCGTCGACGTGCTTCTGGATGCGGCTGCGATGGGCATCAACACCGTGGAGCGGGAAGGGATCTCCTTCCAGCACCCCTCACGGTTTATCCTCGTCGGCACCATGAACCCGGAGGAGGGCGACCTGAGGCCCCAGCTCCTGGATCGTTTCGCCCTCTGCGTCGACGTGCGCGGCATTCTCGACGCCCGGGCACGGATGGCGATCATGGAGCGCAATCTGGCCTTCGAACAGGACGCACACGGCTTCCACGAGCAGTGGCAGGCTCAAGAGACAGAAAGTGCCAACCGTATCGAAGCCGCACGTCGCCTGCTGCCGGAGGTGCGCTACACACGTGAGGATATGGCCACGATCGCCGGGATGATGGGGAAATTGGGCGTCGATGGGCACCGGGGCGACCTGGTGATCCTCAAGACGGCAACGGCCCATGCAGCGTGGGAAGGCCGCCGCCGCGTCAGCGATCGTGACATTATGCTCGCCGCCGAGTTGGCGCTCCCGCACCGCTTAAAACGCCGCCCCTTTGATGAGGTTCAGACCTCCATTGAGGAACTCAACCGGATGGTTGCCAACGCCAGGGAAAAAGCTAAACAGGCCACGCCGAAGCGCGATGACGTCACGTATGAAGCCGAAGTCTCCGGGGAGGGCAGCGCAAAAAAAGTCTAGAGGTTGAGGCGAGCGACGAGGAAGCCGACGCGTCATCACCTCAAATGCAACCCTATCAACAGGATGGGCCCAAGTGGGCCACCGACGGCAACTGGTGGGAGGGTGGGACGTCCATCCATCCCGGTGCCGATTTTGAGACCCGGCGTCTAGAGACCCCACAGGACCGCCAGACACGATCCATGGGGGGCCAGCGCAGCCGCACCCGGACGACCCGCAAACGGGGACGATACGTGCGAGCTCAACCCTCGCCCCGAGACGCGTCGGATCTAGCCTTCGACGCCACGCTTCGGGCAGCGGCGCCACACCAACAGCGGCGAGAGTCTGAGACAGCCTCGGGGCCGGCCCTTCACTTGAGACCCCAGGATTATCAGAAAAAGGTACGCGTCCGCCGGGCGGCCAATCTCATCATCTTCATGGTCGATGCCTCGTGGTCGATGGCCGTATCCGAGCGGATGGAAGCGACCAAGGGAGCGATCCTCTCTCTGTTAAACGACGCGTATCAGAGGCGCGACCGCGTCGGCATGATCGTCTTTCAGAAGGATCGCGCCACCCTGGTGCTCCCACCGACGAACAGCGTCGAGTTGGCCAAAAAGCAGCTGGTCAACCTGCCCGTCGGCGGGAAGACGCCCCTGGCTGCCGGCCTTTGGCTGGCGCTAGAGACGATCCAGCGGGAAATGCGCCGGTATCCCGAGCTTATGCCGATGATGGTGATCCTAACCGATGGCGCGGGCAACGTCTCGCTGGGGAACAACCCACCTCAGGAAGAGGCCTACCGGATTGCGGATCAGATCAAGGAAGAACCCATCAAGTCAATCGTCGTCAATATGGAGAGCGCCGATTACGACCGGGGATTAGCCCAGGAATTGGCCGAACACCTGGGAGGGGTCTGTCATAACCTGGCCTCTCTCCGCGCCGATTCCCTGCTCTCTATGGTACGCAGCGAGTTGTCAACACACTGAGAAATGTGAGGGAGCTACGGCTTATGTCGATCGAGTCAATAAGCGAACACCTGCTGGCAAGGGGATGGCATCTAGCGGTCGCGGAATCGGCCACCGGGGGCCTGATGGGGCATAGGATCACCAAGGTTCCGGGGAGCTCCCGCTATTTTCTGGGCGGCGTCATCGCTTACGCCAATGAGGTCAAACAGGGCGCCCTCGGCGTCCAAGAGGAAAGCTTGCGCCGCTGGGGCGCGGTCAGCGCGCAGGTCGCGATGGAGATGGCAGCCGGGGCACGCCAGATCACCGGGGCAGAGGTTGCCCTGAGCACGTCCGGCATCGCGGGCCCTACGGGGGCTACCGCCACAAAGCCCATCGGGCTCTATTACATCGGGTTAGCGACTCCGGACGAGCGCTGGTGCTGGCGACACGTCTTCGGTGAAGATCGCCACGATAACAACGAACGTGCAGCGCACGCGGCGTTCGAACACCTGTTGATGATCCTGAGCGGAGCGAGCCGATGAGCTAAACGCCTCCAGCTCAGACACCGAAAGGCGATCGACTCATCAGGATGTCAGAGGGGTTAAAGGGCGGCTCAAATACTGAGCCGCCCTTTCGGCCAATCAGTCATCCTCCTCCTCAGACACTTCATCGCCGGCGTTCTCTGCCTTGACCTCAGCCACCAGATGCTCCAACCCAGCCTGAAGCCGTCTAACCGCAACTTGGCCCTGTTCAGCAAAGAACGTCTCACCCAACTGCTGAGCGGTCTCTGCAAGGGTGAGTTCCGACGTCTCGCGCACCAACTTCCGAGCCGATCGCCGCAGGACCCGCAAAAGCTCCCGCTGTGGCTCGATGTCGCTGGGTTTGATAGGCGCAGGCCCCCGGCCGGGAATAATCTGCTCGACACTGCGTCGATGTACGATAATCCCCAAGGTGTTCAACCACGCTTTCGAATCCGGCGTCAGATTCAACGGTGGAGGATCCTCAACCGCCACCGTATCGCCCGTCATCAACACCCCTTGATCGGGCACAAAGACCCACAGACTGCCGGGCGCTGCCCCACCCTCAACCGAGGAGAGCTCCAAATAGCGATCGTCAATGTAGAGCCTTAACGCCTCATCGAACGCCAGCGTTGGCTTACGGGGCTCGATGTTTTCAATGAGATCCAACTCATCGCCATATCGGGCCGTCAGATCCTCGACAAAGTCGCGGCGCTCACGATCCTCATCATAAGCCTCCATCAACCGCAGCGTCGTCTCCGTCGCAATCAGAGGGACATCCCAAAAAGCCGTCGCCATTTGGCGTTCAGGGCTCGCATCTGTCATCACTGCGTAGCGAATCTTGCCTAAAGCGGACCGAGCCTGTTCCAGCCAGTTGACGGCGTGGACCGGACGAGGGGGAATGTCAATGGCAATCGCCCCTTTGTCCGTATCGACCAAGATCAAATTGTATGGGGGATAGGCTGTCTCAAGAAAAATCCCCGGGAAAACCTCTTTCATCGTCACTTACCTCCCATGTCAAAACTCTGTCTCAGCGCATCCAACACCGACTCAGGGTCATGAGGAGGCGCCCCACCCTGAGCAAGGGTGGGGGAACCACCGCCACGACCTCCCAGAGGCGCCAAGGCTTGATTCAGAAGCTCGACAGCGTCCACATCCGGGAGATCATCACTACAGACACTCACCAGACGCACTCCTTGACCCGTCGCAGCCAGCAGCGCAATCGTCTTCGGGCGCTCCCGAAGCCGCAACGCTGTTGTCCGCACATCCTCAAAATCTCGATCCGCCCACTGTGCAACCACCACGTGAACGCCGTCGACAAGGTCAGCCTGATTCCAGAGCTGATCGGCTTCCAATGCAGCCCACTGCGCCCTGATCTCCCGCAACGTACGCTGGGTCGATTTGATCTCCGCCTGTAAACGATCAACCGCCTCCGGCAGCGCGGAGGTCGCCACCGAAAGCCGTAAACTGGCAGACTCCGCATCCCGCAACAATACCTGATAATGGCGCAGCGCGCGCCCCCCACACACAAAGGTAACCCGGGAGCCGCCCTTGTAATTGGTGAAGTTTACGACCTTAACCGCTCCCACCTCCCCGGTGCGCGTCACATGCGTACCCCCGCAAGCTGACGCATCATAGGGACCCATCGTGATGACACGGATCGTCCCGGTGACGGTGGGAGGCTTACGTAAATCGACGTCATCCACCTGGGATTGGGCGATCATCCGTATCTCGACGGGGTGATCAGCCCAGATCATACCATTGACCGCATCCTCGACGCGAAACACTGTCTCCCACGTCAGATCTGAGACGTCAAGATCCACGGTGCTCTCCTCATCACTCATATGAAAGCCGACCGTCCGCGCGCCCAACTCCGCGTCGAAAGCAGCAGAGAGCAGATGCTGTCCGGAGTGCTGCTGCATGTGATCGAACCGTCTGATCCAGTCAATGGATCCGACGACAGCACCCGATTCGGCCGCCAACGGACGGCTTATCCCATGCCAGATATCGCCTTGATCATCCTCCCAGACATCCAGCACCGGCGTGCCGTTCAGCGTCCCCACGTCGTGCGGTTGACCACCGGACGTGGGATAAAATGCGGTGCGATCCAATCGAACCGCCTGCCGCGCCTCCTTGATCTCACGCTCGACCGGCTTCTGCGCGACGATCTCGGCCTCAAACTCCCGTAACTTAGAATCCGAGTAGTATAGGCGTTTCGTCATTCACCGAACTCCTGGACGTCGACGACATTTTCCGGAAGGTCCCTGGGAACCGTAAAACTGAACGCCGACCCTTCGCCAACCCGGCTCTGGAGCATAATGCCGCCGCCATGGGCCTCCACGGCTAACTTGCAGAACGCAAGCCCAATCCCGGCGCCCCTAATCTTCTGGGTTCGTCCCCGGGTGTAAGGATCAAAGATGCGCTCGTGATCCTCCGGGGGAATCCCCGGCCCATTATCCACCACGGTGAACCGCACCTCATCGGAATGATCCCGCACGTTCACCATGATCTCGCCCCCCTTCTGCGTATACTTCACGGCATTGTCCAATAGGTTCGTCAGCACACGGAGCAATAGATCACGGTCCCCCTCGATGGCATGGATGTCCGGACTCACACGCATCTGGAGGCTCTGGTCCCGGCGCTTAGCAGAGGGCGCAATGGCCTCCACCGCTTCCCGCACCAAAGACGGCACCTCGATCTCGGAGATCGAGAGGGCTTGATCTCCTGCCCGTAACTTCGCAGTGTCCAGGATATCGTTAATCAGCTTTTCCATGCGGTGCGCGCTTCTGAGCGCGATACCCAAGACCTGCTCAACCGGAAGTGTCATATCCCGCTCGCGCCAGGCAATGAGCACCAGGTCGATGCTGCTCACAATGCTGCTCAAGGGAGCCCGCAGGTCGTGAACGAGCATGTAGGAAAGCTGCTGGCGCGTCTCTTCGAGTTCCACACGATCGGTCACGTCGTGGGCCGTCCATTGATAGGCACCACTCACCCCGTAATCCGGGAGATGGAAAAACTCCACCTCAAGAACCCGGGGATTCGTGCCATTCAAGTCGTATTCCCAGGTCGCGGAACGCTCCTTGTGCACTTGAGCCTTGAGCTTATCAAAACGGTCGGGCTGTATGCCCAACGTCTCAAGCGTCTGTGAAGTGGACGCGATATCCGAAAAGTCCAAGAGCCCCTCTACAGCTCGATTCACCTGCAATACCTGTCCATCCGAGTCGAGGATCACGATCGGATCGAGATTGCGCTCGAAGAGGGTCTCGTATCGAGCTTCCGCGCGCTCAACCTGCTCGAAGAGGCGGGCATTCTGAATCGCCGGAGCAGCCAGCGCAGCCAACGACTTCAACATCTCTCCGCTCTCCTCCAGATCGATCGCTTGGGGCGGATTGATAAGCTCAACGACGGCAAGCGTGGTATCCTCCATTCGCACCGGCACGGCGAGAATGGACTCCGTACGGAACTGGGTCCGCTGATCGACCCCCGAATAGAATCGCTGATCCTCGTAGGTGTCCGGTATCCAGAGGCGCTCTCCATTCTCAGCAACCCACCCAACGACGCCGACACCTTGGGGCATCTGCAATCCGATGACCTCATCCGCCTGTTCGCCCGAAGCCGCGCGGAACACGATCGACCCATCCGTCTCAACCGAAGCCACCGAAACTGCATCCGGTTGGAAATAATCACGGGTGAGGTTCATCAAACGCTGTAACACCTCATCCGTACTAAGCTTGGCCCCAATGGTCCTTGCCGCATCCAAGATGAAACGACTGCGTGATACGTTCTCGGACTCCATTAACGATCACTCCTCCCCATTGAAAGTCACAACTTCCTTGCCGCGTAATCGCTCGAGAATTCGCTCGATGACCAAGTCCAGATGATCGTGATTCGCTACAAAGTCAAGCCGGTCGGCCGGGATTGCCAGAACCGGGCAAAGCGAGAAATGCTCAAACCAATCCTCATACAGCCGGTTCAGTTGCGAGATATAATCATCGGTGATCCGACGTTCAAACGACCGCCCGCGATGCTCGATCCGACGCTTCAGCGTGGGAACCGACGCCCGCAGGTAGATGACCAGGTTCGGCGGGGGCAGAATCGAGGTCATGGCCCGATACAGATCGTTATACGTCTCATAATCCCGCTCCCCCATCAAGCCCTGGAGATACAGATTCCGTGCGAACACCTCCGCATCTTCATAGACCGTACGATCCTGAATAACCGAGTCAGGCCGCTCCAGCAGTTGGCGATGATTCCGAAGGCGGCTCGCCAGAAAGAAAATCTGGGAGTGAAAGCTCCAGGCGGCCATATCCTCGTAGAAATCGGCCAGATAGGGATTCTCCGTCACCCCTTCTAAAAACGGCTCCCAGCGCAGACGTTGGCTTAGCAACGAGGTCAACGTCGATTTACCAACCCCGATATTGCCGGCGACAGCGATAAAGTACTTAGTCACAAGACCTCCGGTGGTTTATAATTCCTGAATTCAAAGATCGAGATCGACCCCCGTGCGCTGGGCCAGGATCATCAGCGCCCGGTAAGTATCTTGAATCGCGCCTTCAATCACCGGCGGCGTTCCGTCAGGGCCGACCGGAGCTTGCTCCGAAAGCGCGCCTCCCACCCGGCCCACGGATTCGGCCAGGGCGAGGAAATCTCCCAGCGCCTGCCAGTTGGCCTCCGTGCGGGGCTCGGGTTTGAGCTCCGGCGCCAGCGTCCACGCAGGACGCGGCTGCACGGGAATGGATATCTCCGGCAACATAGGCTGCCGAACGCCGGCCAATGCGGAACGAATACGCTGCTCGATGTCGTCTAGATCCTGAGGATACCGGACAAAATCCAGATCATCCGACTCGATCACCAGCAAGGGCGTCGCATCGTAATCGCTGAAGAGACGCTCGTATCCCCGGCGCAGAGCCGAAATATACCCTTGATCCATCTCCCGCTCATAGGTCCGGTCGCGCATCGCGATGCGGGCCATCAGGGTGTTGACGTCAGCACGCAGATAGACGACCAGGTCCGCCTGCCGCACCTTCTCAGAAAGCGCATCGTAGAGACGATCGTACATGGCCAACTCATCCGGCGTCGTGATATTCAGGTGAGCAAAGAGCTTATCCTTCTCAAAAAAATAATCCGAGAGCAGCGCCTGGCCCTTGAGCAGGTCCGGTACCCGCTGCTGTTGGCGATAGCGGCTGAGAAGGAAAAAGAGCTGGGTTTGAAACGCGTATTGGGCGCGGTCCGCGTAGAAATCCGAAAGAAACGGATTCTCGTCGAATGCTTCCAACATCGTCTCCGCATCCAGCCGGGGCTGCAGACGGCGAGCCAACGTCGTCTTCCCCACCCCGATCACGCCCTCCACCGCGATGTAAGGATGTGCCGCTCGTCTATTCAAGTCCGCTCCCTTCCCAACAACCTCGATCGCGCATCCCTTGGATCGTCAAGCCTTGGCCGCATACTCACCGGCCAGGTATCCTTCACTGAACGCCGCTTGGAGATTAAAGCCGCCGGTATCGGCCGCCAAGTCAAGGAGCTCACCGACGATGTGAAGATCTTTGACGATTTGGGACTCAAAACTTACCGGATCGACCTCCTTGAGCGAGACCCCCCCGGCGGTGACCATCCCCAACGCAAGTTGAAGAGACCCCGAGATCGTCCACCGGAAATCCTTGATCAACCGGACCAATCGATCTCGATCCTCGGCCCGGATGCTGCTGAGCGACCCATCGGCATTAATGCCGCTCAACTCCGCGATCACGGTTGCCAACTTGCTGGGCATGGATCCCTTGAGTCGGGTGCGAAGGTGCCCCCGGGAGTGACGTTCAAATTCATGCTGCAATGACTTCCGAACCTCATCCTCCGTCATATTCGGCTTGAGGTCGATGGAAAGCTCAACCGGCTTGCCCTCCCGCAAAGCCTCAACCACGAAGGTCGACGCCGTCAAGATCAACGGACCGGAGACGCCAAAGTGGGTAAAGAGCATCTCGCCGACCTCGGGCATCGGGTAGGGAATCTGGAGAGGTTTCTCGCCGTCATCCGTCTTCTGATAGAAGGTGCAGCGAGCGTGGCGCAAACTCACGCCCTGCAGCGCCTCGGCGATCGAACGCTCCTCGACGGTCAACGGGACCAACGCAGGGCGCAACGGCACGATGGTATGGCCCAGCGTCTTCGCCATTGCGTATCCCTCGCCGGTCGAGCCGGTCTCCTGCCAGGACGCGCCCCCGGTTGCCAGGATCACCACGTCCGCCGAGAGCGTGCGGCTGTCCCAGAGCAGCACACCGCTGGCCTTACCGCCCTTCGTCAACACCCGGTTCACCTCCGCCCGATATCGCACCTCGGCCCCTTGGCCCTCCGCGTAACGCAAAAGAGCATTTCGGACGTCGGTCGCATCATCCGAGACGGGAAAGACCCGCCCCCCCCGCTCCTCCTTCGTCTCCACACCGTAGCGGGCGAGGAGATCGATCAACTCGGGCCGGAAGAAACGGTGAAACGCGTTCCGCAAAAACTGGCCATTCGATCCATAGTAACGGATGAACTGACGCAACGGCGCGGTATTGGTCAGATTACAGCGCCCTTTCCCGGTCACCAGGATCTTCTTGCCGGCCTCCGAGGTCTTTTCCAGCAGCAAGACGTCCGCGCCACACTCCGCAGCGCGCCCGGCCGCCATCAGCCCGGCGGCTCCGGCCCCCACCACAATCACCCGTCTTGCCATGATCCCTCCGCATCCCAATACAATCCCACTATCATCAACCGAAGCTCGGCTTCGGCCTCATTCGCCAAGCTGAGAAGCTCACCGGGATAGACCAAGACCGCGTCTCCGACACGCAGGGGCCGCGCCACCACCGGGCTCCCGTCCGTCGGGCGGTGATAAAGCACACCCTCCCCCGAGATCACGGTGACGATCAACGCATGATCGGTCGCCGCACGCTGACCGGTAGAAACCCCGCCCTCAAGGGTCACCTCCTTGAGAAAGGCGAATCTTGCCCCCTGAAGCAAGCCCTCTTCCGTACCCTCATACTCACTAAAGAGCCAGCGCACAACCGCCATCCCCTGGCCCTGCCAGGATTCCGGCATCTCCGGCGCGGGTCGGGCCGGCTCGTATCCGACGACCTTGATATTCATCGCCCGTTTGTAAATCACCTCGGAGATTCGATCGTAGGGCACGCGATTGATGTTCGCCCATCCCTCATCATGGAACGCATCCTCAGGAATGACGTCCGGCTCCCATTCCGGTTGATCAACCATGGCTCACACTCTCCAGGTTCCCACGATAACCCCACGCCCGCCCATTGTCAGGTCTTACAAACTCTATTCTAACACAATTACGCCAAGGATGCATTAAAGTTCCCTTTCAATCCCGTTGGCTCATCATCCCGCCTGAGCGCCCGTGGCGTACCGCGACGACCTCAGCGAGGATTGAAAGCGCGATCATCTGGGGGGATCGACCGCCGATATCGAGCCCGACCGGTCCATGGATGCGATGAAGGTCCTGAGTTTCAAAGCCCGCCGCATTCAACGCGGCACGGCGTTCCGCCTGGGTCTTCTGGCTCCCCAGCAAGCCCACGTAGAACGCCTGACTGCACAGCGCCAGAGAGAGGCTCGGAATATCAAACTTCTCATCGTGAAACAACACGATGACTGCACACCCCGGACCCAGCATCTCAGGATGCACGACCCTCTGGGGCCAACCCACCCGCCGTTCGACCTCCGGGAATCGAGCCTCATTGAGGAATGCGCAGCGGGCATCGCTGACCACAACCCGGAACCCCATGGGGCGGGCCAACGAGACCAGCGCGCGGGCGATATCGGTCGCCCCGAAGATCACGAGTTTCAGCGGAGGTGGCACGACCTCAACGAAAACCTCACCCTGCGGATATCGGTGTGTCTCTGCGTGAGGGCCGGGCCATACCTGGAGCATGTCCTTCACAACCTGAGCGTCCCACGATGTGTCACCGAGCGAGCCCTGCACCGTCCCGTCTGCTTTTCGCAGCAGGTGAACAGGACGATCGAGGCGGGAGGCAAACCCCACGGGGCATCCACTCTCAAGCTCAGCGAGGAAGGTATCGTACAATGGATCCCATCGTTCCACCAAGAGGGCAAGCGAGCCCCCGCACGAGAGCCCCGCCTCCCATGCCTCCTCGTCGGTGATCCCAAACGACAGCCGGCGGACGTCAGACTCACGGTCGAGGACCCGCTCCATCTCCGCGATCACATCCCCGTCGACACACCCACCGCTGACGGAACCGGCAATGGCCCCCTCCCGCGTCATCGCCATCCGGGTGCCGGCCGGCCAAAGGCCGGAACCATGCACGTCCACAATCGTCGCCAGGGCGATATCGACGGCGCCTTTATCGCGCCAACGCGTGAGATCCGGAATGATCGCCCGCATCAAGCCCCCCCTCCCAGAATATCGGGGCCCTGACTTGGACGCCAGACCTTGGATCGCACCGTCCCGTCCGCATAGACCCTCACGACCTCGAATCGGACCCGCCCCTCCTCGACCGCGCGCGCAATCTGTCGCTGCTCCCGCGTCAACGTGGATTTTCCCTGTTTGATATCGAGGATCACAACTTCTAGATCATCACCGGAGTCGTGGTTGTCCTTGCACGCACTGTATCCATCAAAGACCATATAGTCCACGGGATCGCCCATAAATCGGGCATCGGCAGGCCAATAGGGAAACCCGGGCAGCAGGGGGGCCATCTGTTCGGCCATCTTGCCCTTGAGCACGGCCCGGCTGCGCTGCGCGCTGTGCCGTCGCGCGTGATCGACCGCCTGCCGACGCTTGTCCTTGAGCTCCTGTATCCGGGCCTCATACGCCCGTGCGATCCTCGCCCGCTCCACGTCCATCTGCGCTTCGTAGCGCTGCGCAATCTCGTCGCGGAGCGCCGTGTCGTCGCGCGGCGTCTCAGGCTGTTGCGTCCCGAGACGGCGCAACAGAACCCACGCCGCGACAAATCCAACCACCAGTCCGATCAGAAGCCCAAAGCCATCCATCATCAGCGTCCTATCCGCGCGCTCACCGGTGAAACGTCTCATCCGGCGATCTTTCCAGGAAGATGCCCGTGTTCCCCGGATCCACCAGCATACCATCGCGAACGAGGAACGTGCCGCGACGTATCGTCGCCACAACCTTGCCCTGAACCCGCATCCCCTGGAAAGGCGTATAGTCCGCCCGCATATGGGTGCTCTCATCGGTGAGGATGGATTCCGGTTCGGGATCGTAGAGAACCACGTCCGCGTCGCTGCCGGGCCTGATCACGCCCTTCCGGGGCCAAAGTCCGTAGCGTTGGGCGGGATTACGAGCGAGAAGACGTACAAGATCCGGCCACCCGATTCGTCCCTCTGCCACGCCATACGTCGCCATCAGGGGCAGGAGCGTCTCCAGGCCGGGCAGCCCACCCGGCGTCTGGGTGAAATCGTCGGTCTCCAGCTTCTGCGCCCGGGTGTAATCGCAATGATCGGTGATCACCATATCCACCGCCCCCGCCGACACCAGCGCCCACAATCCCCCACACTCGGCCGCCGCACGTAGCGGCGGCTGAAGAATATAGCGCCACGGCGCTTTCCCCTCATACCGGGTGTTATCGAGAAGCAGGTACTGGGGTGCCGTCTCCGCATACGCTCTCTGGCCCTGGGCGCGCGCGTCAGCCACCAAGGCCGACGTTCTCGCCGTCGAGTTGTGTGCGATGACCACCGGAGCGCCGGCCTCCCGGGCCAGGAATAGGACCCTAGCGGCAGCCTCCTCCTCGGCCAAGGCGGGACGCGCCCTACCGTGGAAGCGCCAGCCGGTTTGCCCGTCCGCTACCAACGCCTGAGTCTGAGCCGTCACCATCGCGTCATTCTCGCAGTGCACAAGAGTGAGCAGGCCATACCTCCGCGCTGCGCGCAGGAGACGCAGCAAGGCCGCATCGTCCATATAGTAGAAAGGGCGATACGTGGTATAGAGCTTGATACTCTGAATGCCCAGGCCGGGCAGCAGGGCGAGGCGATCCTCCTCACCCGCCGGCACATCCGTCACCATCATGTGAAATGCATAGTCGATCCACGACGGGGCAGCCTCTTGCAGCCGGGCTTCCAAAGCGTCGGCAAAGGATTGTCCCTCAAACTGAGTCGCGAAGTCGATCACAGTCGTGACGCCCCCACGCGCGGCGGCCCGGCTTCCGGTGATCCAGGAATCATCCGTGCGGAACGAGCCGGTGTCCAGCTGGATGTGCGTATGCGCGTCTATCACCCCCGGAAGCACCCACAACCCTGAGGCATCGATCACCTCGGCGTCCGGAGCTGCCGGCAAGTTCATCCCCACCGCCTCAATACCCGAACCCCGAATCCATACGTCAGCCCGCATCGTATCCTCGGCGGTCACAACCCGTCCACCTCGGATCAAAATCTGGTGCTCGTGATTCACACTTCCACCTCCACTCAGACGTTGAATGTAAAACGCATCTCAGGGAATTGCAGCCAAACGCATACCGCTCTATGGAATCTCGCATCGATCAGGGATTGACCGCAATTCAACGATCGGGTCTTGATAGGGTTCAACGTGTCCTGAAGAGACCTGCGCGCAGAGCTTTGTCCGATTATTATAGGGTAATTACCCGTTTTGAGTAGAAAAGACTATAATGCATGCTGAGGAAAGTGAAGATGCGGCGCAATGGTGCGGCACAGGCACCTGATGGGAGAGGGATCTATGGCTCAGCAGGGTAAACAGCACATCCTTATCGTCGACGACGACGCCTTGATGCGGCGCAGTCTGGCCTACAACCTGGAACAGGCCGGCTACACAACCAACACAGCGGGCACAGCCGAGGACGCCCTGGCCCGGATCGAGTTTGAGACACCGGACTTGATCATCCTGGATATCGGACTGCCGGGAATGGATGGCCTGGACGCCCTGCGCCATATCCATCGCGCCGAGCTCATACCGGTGATCTTTCTGACCGCCCGCCGTCGCGAACTGGATGAGGTTCTGGGCCTGGAACTCGGCGCCGACGATTACGTCACCAAACCCTTCGACATCGACATCCTGCTGGCGCGGATCAAAGCCGTACTGCGGCGCAGCCCGCCCACCCCGTCACTGAAATCACACAAGGAAGAGCCAATCGTCGTGGGCGATCTCCGCATCGACCCTGCCGCTCACACCGTGACGCTGGACGGAGAGCTCATCGACCTGGCTCCCCGTGAATTTGACTTACTGACCGCGCTGGCGCGCCGGGCGGGCCAGGTGATTTCCATCGACGATCTCTTAGCCCAAGTATGGGGCGCAGAATACGCCGGGGAGTCCCAGGTGGTCTACGTGCACATCCGGTGGCTGCGCGAAAAACTGGAGGACGATCCACAGAACCCCAAACGGATCATCACCGTCCGCGGGGTCGGCTACAAGCTGATCGCCCCATAGCGTCCATCATTCACACACAACCGAGGAAGACCCCAAAGGGGGAAGGGGTATGCTGAAATCCATACGCGGGCGGCTCATTCTAAGTCACCTCCTGCCCCTGCTTATCGTGATCCCACTGGTCGGCATCGGGCTCACGACCTTGTTGGAGACTCAAGTTCTCTTGGCCAATATCTCCAACGAACTGGACCGCCAGGCCAATTTGGTCGCGCTGGTCGCGCGCAACTACCCGCAGATCTGGTACGATCAGCGGCAAGCCCGGGCCCTGATGGCGCAGATATCCTCCCGGGTCTCGGCCCGGGTGATGTTCCTATCCATCCAGGGGGAACTGATCGCCTCAAGCGATCCTCAACACCAGGAGCAGGTAGGGACCGTCCTCGACGTGCCCGGACTCGAAGAGGCCGTGGTCTCAAAACGCGCCGTCCGCGTGGACTACGGCGACCGTCCCGGCACGGGTGCCGCCGACATTCTGATGCCCGTGCTCTCACCCTCCTTTCAGGTGATCGGGGTCATCCGCCTCACCGACCCCCTGTCCAACATCTACGAACGCTTTCCCAGGACGCGCACGCTCATCGCCGTCGTCCTGATCGGGGGCCTCGTCCTCGGTGCCATCGTCGGATGGATTCTGGCCGTCAACCTCTCCAGGCCCCTACGACAGGCAACCGCCGCCATCGCAGAGATGACCGCCGGCCAATCCCTCACGTCCGTGGCCGAGCGAGGCCCGGCCGAGGTACGCACTCTGCTCCATACCTTGAACACACTCACCCATAACCTGCGCAGCTACGAGCGGTCACGAAAGCGACTGCTCGCCAACCTCGTCCACGAGTTAGGCCGTCCTCTCGGCAGCCTCCTCTCGGCCATTCAGGCCCTGGCGGGCGGCGCGGTCGGAGAGCCCGACCTCCAGATTGAGCTGCTGGAGGGAATGGAAGGAGAGGTTCACCGGATGCGAGATCTGCTCGACGACCTCACCCGTTTGTACGACCAGACGCTCGGCCCCCTCAAACTGGGTCGGGAGCCGGTCACTATGACGCCGTGGCTGCATCAACTGCTCGGCCCACTGCGGGAAACGGCGCTGGAGAAGGACCTATCGTGGCGAACCAATATCCAGGATAACCTACCGACGCTTAGCATCGACAAAGGCCGGATGGCGCAAGCCGTCGGTAATCTAGTAAGCAACGCGATCAAATACACCCCACCGGCAGGCGAGGTTGAGGTCACCGCCCGAGCCGACAGCGACTACCTACGCATCCAAGTTCAGGATACCGGGGTCGGCATTCCGGTGGAAGAACAGGAGCGGATCTTTGACCCTTTCTATCGTGGGTCGACGAGCCACCGGTTCCCGCAGGGGATGGGGCTCGGGCTCAGCATCGCCCAGGATCTAGTCCAGGCGCACGGGGGGATCATCGAGGTCGAGAGCAAACCGGGGCAGGGCAGCACCTTTACGCTCTGGTTACCGGTGGCACCGCCCCCTATCCCGGAGCCTCGCCCAGCATCAGCCGATACGCCGGCCTAACCCGAACGATCCCCTTCCGAGGTCAACCGCCGGAACGCCGGATGATCGCGGATGAATGAGAAGTCGGGATCCTGTCGAGCCATAATCCGGTACTGCGAGCGCAGCGCCGTGGCCTTTTCCAACCAGGCCAGGGCCTGATCCTCTTTCTCACTGAGAGCCGCCGCACAGGCCGCATTGTAATAGATCCGAGCGTTCTCTGAGTCCAGAGCCATCGCGCGTTCGTAAGCGTCCAGCGCCTGCTCAAAGTCGAGCATCCGGGCATGGGCCATACCCAAGCCCGTATGGATCTGCGCGTTATCGGGCTCCAGTCGCAGGGCCTGCTCAAAGTCCGCCAGGGCTTGACGTTCGTCACCCTGCTGCATGTGGGCCTGCCCTCGGTAGTAATAGGCCAACGCGCCATCCGGCGCGTGCTCGATCGCTCGATCGTAGTCCGCGATCGCCTGCTCGATGTCGCCCGAGGCCAGGTAGGTCAGGCCCCGGTTGAGCATAAGCGTGATGTCGGTGGGCCTGAGATCCAGCGCTCGAGTGTAATCGTCCAGGGCCCGCTGGTAGGCCTGGAGCTGATAGTAGGCACTCGCCCGTTGAGCGTACAGGGCGGCGCTTTCCGGCATCAAGGCCAACGCTGCGTCAAAATCCTCGATGGCCCGGGTCAAGTCCTCCCGACGGACGTACGCCATGCCCCGCTGGTAATGCGCTGAGGCATTGTCAGGATCGAGGGAAAGCACCTGACTGAAATCATCGATGGCCGCGGCAACCTCATTGAGCTTGAGGTGGGTTACGCCACGGTTGAAGTGCGCGGAGATGCTGCCCGGATCCTGATCAATCGCACGGCTGTAGATTTGAACCGCGCCCAGATAATCCCCCTCCTTGAAGAGGGCATTCGCACGCTCGCACGTCGCCTGAGATTTGGCGACCATTCGATCCTCAACCAATTCGGATTCCGGCTCCTCTTGATCTTCAGGCGCCTCGGACTCCGGCGGCGCAGACGGCTCGGCTTCGGACGGTGACGGCGGCGCACCCGCCGCATCCTCCGGTGAGGAAAGGGACTTAGGCATCTCCTCATCTTCCGCCGCCGGTTCGGTCTCTTGATCGGGAGGCGCGTCCGCCGACGCGTCCGGTAGCGAGGCCGGGGGCGTTTGGGAGGGTTCTGCCGCGACGGACGCTTCCAACCCAGTCGCTCCAACAAGATCCTGCGCCTCCTCGGTCTCCAACTCCGAGACCTCGGGCGCTTCCACGGCCTCTTCTTCCTCCTCCAGAGGCAGACCGAGCCGACCCGCGATCCAATTTCGAAGCTGCCGATAGCCCGGTTGCAGAGCCTCGCTCAACGATTCATCGCCCAAAATCTCATCACAGAAAGCCAACGCAGACGTCCAATCCCTAGCCTGCAGGGCTTCCCACCCCCGGGCCAGTTTCGAGGCCCACGCGGTCACCGCATCCGACACGCCCGGGGTCACCGCAGCAGCCTGCCAGATCGCGACCACCTCAGCGGCCCACCGGTAATCGGCCCGCAGTGCATCCAGAAACGCCTGTTGCGCCTGAACGTGCCCCTCTGTGCCGCCGGCGACCAATTGATGGTAGAGCATCTCCCGCGTCCGCACCCGGCGCTTTGCGTGCTTTCCGCGCCCGCGCTCAAACGCGTCCTCTTCCAGATTCTCATAGTAGGCCCCAAGCCGCGCGTGAGCGGACGTCCAACCCTCGGGTTGCGTTCGCTGCGCCCAAGCCCGGACGCCCTCACGCACCCGCGCGTGGTAAACCAAGGCATCGCCCTGGGTCACCGTAAGCGGCGAGCGCACCAGCCAGGCCAAGGCATTCTCCCCATGATCGCCCAAAAGCGCGGTCATCACAGGCGTTGAAAGGCGACGAGCCGCCGCACTCTGCAGCACCGCCTCGCGCGGCAGGCCCTCCAGCGATCCTAGATAGGCGTCCACGACAGGATCCCCCTGAAGCACAGGGGATCCGATCTCCGCCCATAGATCGAGGAGCAAGGGGACCCCCCGGGTCGTCGCATAGGCCTCAGTCACCTGATCCCCACCGACGGCAGGATGCGCCTGCCCATAGGCCCTCACATCCCGCTCCCGCAACGGCTCAAGGGGTTGCGTTTGCATCACCGGGCTCAGGGCCTGCCACGCCCCACCGGGCGGCTCAACGTCGGCGATAACCAACCAGACGTTGACGTGAAGTTCACCTTCCTGCAGCAGGTCGATGAGCCAGGATTCAATCATAGGCCCCAGCGCCTGCCAGTCGTCGAAGAAGAGCACGAGATCGCGGATGGAGGCCCAGGCGTTAAGATCGCTGACAAAGACGGAGGTCAGCGATTGGACAGGCTGCCGCAATACCGGAAGAAGTCGCGCAGAGAATCGGGTTGCCAGATAAGGCGTCCAGAAACGCTGATAGAAGTCCCCCTCCACCTGCACCCCCTCAAACCAATCCAGCGGGAGAGCCGGTGCCTGGGGATCCTCGGCAATCGCATCCAAGGCATCGAGATAGTCTGCATACTGCTCGCAGAACGTCGTCAAAGGCGTGCCCTGATCGGCGAACTGGCTTGCGATGGCATCCATCGTGGTCAGCACCGCGTTCTCAGGATCGGCGATCGCCTGGGCAGCGTCAACCCGAGCGGTGAGAAAGCCGTGTTCCTGGGCCAGGGCCCGGTAACGGGAGAGCAGCGCGCTCTTCCCTATACCCGCCGGCCCCAAGACAAAGAACAGCAGGGCCGGGGGGACCTCATGGACCATATTGAGCCGAAAATCCGAAAGCGCCTGCTCGCGCCCAATAAACGACACGTCACGACGCCGGTCGAGCAACGCACCCCATGTTGTCGCTTCATCGACCATCGTTGCCTCCTCATGTTGAAAACCCCCAGTCTCAGTCTAGGGCAAACCAAAACCAGGGGCTTGTAAACGTTCGGACTACCTATCGCACCGATCCCCAAATTCGTTCAGGGTACCGAGAGAGCCACGTTCCACCTTACGTCCCGGTCCGCCAGGAATTCAGATACGCCTGCTGCTCCTCCGTCAGGACGTCGATCTCGACCTCCATCGCCTGGAGCTTGAGCAGGGCGATCCGCTCGTCGATCTCATCCGGCACGGCATACACCGTGTGTTCCAGCTCCTCACTGTGCCCGAGGAGGTACTCAGCACTCAGCGCCTGATTGGCAAAGGACATATCCATCACGGCACTGGGATGGCCCTCAGCCGCGCCCAGATTGACCAACCGGCCATCGGCCAATACGTTAATGCGACGACCATCGGACAGCTCGTATTCTTTGACAAAAGGCCGGAGCACGCGGGGCTCTCGCACCGCCATCTCACGGAGCGCATCCAGATTCAGTTCCACGTTGAAGTGCCCGGAGTTGCTGACAATGGCCCCGTCCTTCATCGCTTCAAAGTGATGCTGATCGATAACGTTGATGTCCCCCGTCGAGGTGACGAAGATATCCCCGATCGGCGCAGCCTCAATCATCGGCATCACCCGGAACCCATCCATCACAGCCTCCAGGGCTTTCAGGGGGTCGACCTCGGTGACAATCACGTTAGCGCCCAAGCCCTTGGCCCGCATTGCGATGCCCCGGCTGCACCATCCATACCCTCCGACCACCACGTTCTTGCCTGCAATCAGCACGTTGGTCGCCCGGATGATCCCGTCTATCGTGGACTGACCGGTGCCGTAGCGGTTGTCAAAAAGATGTTTGGTCATCGCGTCGTTGACCGCGACGATAGGATACTCCAAGGCGCCCTCTTTGGCCATCGCACGGAGGCGAATCACACCCGTGGTCGTCTCTTCCGTCCCCCCGACCAGGTTACCCAACACCTCACGACGGTCCTTATGCAAGGTGCTGACCAGGTCCGCGCCGTCATCCATCGTCAGGTGCGGTTTGTGATCCAGTGCGGCGTGAATGTGTTCGTAATACGTCTCGTTGTCCTCACCCTTGATCGCATAAACGGGAATCTCGTGATAGCTCACCAGGGCAGCCGCGACGTCATCCTGAGTGCTCAGGGGATTGCTCGCGACCAACACGAGGTCGGCGCCACCGGCGATCAACGTGCGCGCCAGGTTGCCCGTCTCCGTCGTCACGTGAAGGCACGCCGACATCCGCACGCCCTTGAGCGGCTTCTCTTTCTCGAAGCGGTCCCGTATCTGTTGAAGCACAGGCATCTCCCGCTCAGCCCACTCCATCCGGAGGCGCCCGGAAGGCGCCAGGTCAAGATCTTTAACATGATGGTCCATTATACGACTCCTTTAATGTGTTGTGTTATTGTATCAATTGAATTTAGTTTTGTGCCTAAGTCATCACCGGAGCGTCAATTTACGCTAAGGTCAAGGCCGCCGTCACCTCATCCTCACCGAAGACCGACGTATAGCGCGCGACGAACTCGGGCAGGGTATAGCTGTGAGCCTGAGGCCCTTGAGTCTCCAGGACGTACGTCGCCGCCAGGGTGCCGATGCGTCCGCAGGCGTCCCACGGCAGGCCCAACGCCAGCCCCTTAATCAGCCCGGAACGAAAGGCATCGCCCACCCCGGTCGGATCGAGAATACGTCGCGGCGGAACGGCGGGCACCTGAACCTTCTCGTCGGTCCAGATCATCACCCCTTCCTCCCCCAACGTGACGATGACCGCCCGCCGGACGGCATCGCGGATCTCCTCGTCCGTCATATCGACGCGATCCTTGAGCAACTCATACTCGTAATCGTTCACCACCAGGATGTCGGCCCCCATCACCCCCTCACGCAGGGACTCGGCGCTGGCGCGGACAACCTGCTGGCTGGGGTCGTAGATATAGGGAATCCCAAGCGCTTTGCACTCCTCAACGTAGACGTCCATAGCACGCGGATCGTTGGGCGAGATAATCGTCAGATCCAAAGGTTCCTCAAGATCGCGAAACGAGAGGGTATGCGCGTGGGCCATCGCCCCGGCATAGAAACTCGCAATCTGATTCTGATTCTGATCGGTCGTGGCGAAAAAAGAGGCCGTGAAGACGTCCGGGACAATCTTGATCGCCGAGGTATCGACCCCGTGATCCTCAAGCCACAGGCGGTAATCACCAAAATCCACCCCGGCGGTTCCCATAATCAGCGGGCGCTCCTTGAGCAGGGCCAGGGTAAACGCAATATTGGGCGCGCATCCGCCCCGCTGCCTGACCATGTCATCCACCAGGAAGCTGAGGCTCAGCTTCTGAAGCCGATCCGGTTTCACGTGCTCCAGGAAATCCCCAGGAAACCGCATCAGATAATCAAACGCAATAGAACCGGTTACAACAATATTCATCAACGCTCCTTTCGAACGATGAAGGGAGGTATCACACCTCAAGATTTAACGACCGCATCCAGCGGTATCAGTCGATCCCGAACGATCACGCGCAAGGCCCACAGGCCGTCCCAAGGCCGGATTTTCTTTCCTTCCTCAATGGTGCGAGGTTCGTAATGAATGGGTACCTCGACGATCTCATAACCGGCCCGCAACAACTTGTCCGGCAGTTCGAAGTCGAGATCGAATCCCTTCCCGGTCAGGCGGAGCCTGTTCAGCGCATCCGTACGGATCATCTTGGATGCGGTGGCGACGTCCGTAAGATCGGCTCCATAGAGCAGGTTGGTGAGCAAGGTCAGGAACCGCACCCCCCAGTAGTTAGCAGCGTATTCGTAGATCGCCCGCCCCCCCAGGGTCCGGGACCCAAAAATCGCAGCCGGTCGATCTTCCTCGGCACGATTGAGGAACAATGGATAGTCACCGGGGTCATATTCCAGATCCGCGTCCTGGATAAAGACGTAGTCCCCGGTGCAGTGAGGAATGGCGGTCCGAATCGAGGTCCCTTTCCCCATATTGCGGGGCTGAAAGATCACGTCAGTATCCTCATACGTGATCGTCCGGAGCAAGGCCGGGGTGCGATCGGTAGATGCGTTATCCACAACAACGAGCTCGCGCTCCCAATCAGCGGGCAGGGCTACCTCATGAACCCGCTCCAGCACCTGCAAAATGGTGGCTTCCTCATTATATGCACAGATGATAACGGATAATTTCATACCCTCACTCAATACCCTCACTCGCGCGCCCAACTCGCGGACTGTCCTTCGGTAGAATCAGCCGTGCGCCTCAAAGAAGTCCTCAAAGACCTCAAGCATATAGGTCAAGCGCGCGCGATCCATCCCCGGATAGAGCCCCACAAAGAAAGCTCGCCGCAGCACGCGATCGGTTTCACGAAGCGGCGTTGCAATCCGGTGGGGAATGTTCCGGTATCCCGGCTGCTCCAGAATATTGCCCGCGAAGAGGTACCGCGTCTCCACCTTGCGGTCCCGTAGATAACGGTTAAGCGCCTGGCGGGTAAACGGCGCGCCCTCACGCACCGTCAGGGTGAACGCAAACCAAGCCGGATCCGCCTTCTCGCTCCACACCGGTAAAATCAGATACTCCTCGTAAGGCTTCAGTCCCTCATAGAGCATGCGGAAATTCCGCTTACGGACCTCGATAAAGTCCGGTAACTTCTCCAATTGCGGCAAGCCGATCGCAGCCTGGATCTCCGTCATCTTGAGGTTATACCCGATCTCGGTGAAATAGTACCGATGATCGTAGGACTCGTCCAGGCCGGGAATTTGCCAATCAAACCGATGTCCGCAAGCGCCGTCCTGACCGCTGTTGTGGTTGCACCAGCAGTCGCGCCCCCAGTCGCGGATCGAGTGGGCGATGTGACTGAGCTGCGTATCCGACGTGGCCACCGCCCCGCCCTCCCCGGTGGTGATGTGATGCGCCGGGTAGAAGCTAAACGTGGCAAGATCACCAAACGTCCCGCACTGGTCCCCCGCAAACCTGCTGCCCAGAGCGTCACAGACGTCCTCGATGACATAGAGATCGTGCGCCTCAGCGAACGCCGTCACTTTGTCCATCTCCACCGGATTGCCCAGGATGTGCGGGACGAACACCGCGCGGGTGCGCACCGAAAGCGCGGCGTCCAGAAGATCAGCGTCGATATTGTAGGTCCCAACCTTGCAGTCCACAAAGACCGGAATCAATTGGTTTTGCACGATCGGGGCCACCGTCGTAGGGAAGGTCGCAGCCGGGGTGATGACCTCGTCGCCAACCTCTAGAGGATGATCGAGCTGGTGCGAGCGCAGCGTCGACATCGCCACGAGGTTCCCGGAGGATCCGGAGTTCACAGCCAGCACGTGATCAACCCCGATATAATCGGCCAGACGCTGCGTGAAAGCTTCAACACGGGCCCCGTCGGTGAGCCAGAACTCAAGGACGGCGTCGACGGCCTCCTGCATCTCCCGCTCATCGAAGACACGGCCTCCATAGTTCACAAAGGTCTCCCCCGGCACAAAGGGGCGCGGCTCGTGGACCAGATGGTAGTAGTCCGCGATCTTGTCCAGGATCTCTTCGCGCAGGCGCGCGATCTTCTGCTCATCCTTCATGATTGACCCACCCCTCAAGGTAAGCGGCATACCAGGCGACAGTCTCGCGGAGCGCCTCGATACGCGTTGTAGCCGGCGCCCATCCAACCATCCGCTGAATTTTACTGCAGTCCAGATACTGATCTTTGATCTCGTTTGTGACCTTGTCCAGAACAATGGGCTTCAGATCAGGATGGGGTGAAAGCGAGAGAATCAGATCTGTCATCTCCAATACGCTCATGGGCTCATCGGTGCCGCAGTTGAACGCTTCCCCCCAAATCTCCGATCGGTCAAGGGCTCGCGCCAGAGACAGATAGGCGCTCACGGCATCTCGGACATAGAGATAGTCCCGGATGAAGGTTCCATCCGAACGAATAATCGGCGGTTCCCCCTGTAACGCACTGCGAATCGTCCCTGGAATCAATCGATTCCAGTTGAGATCTCCCCCACCATAGAGATTAGCACAGCGGGTGACGGCCACCGGCACCTGGTAGGTGAATGCATACGTCTGCGCAATAAGATCGGCAGCGCTCTTTGAGACGTCGTAGGGATGGCGACCATGAAGCGGCATGTCCTCGGTATAGGGTAACACCGGTGCCGTCCCATACGCCTTGTCGCTTGAGGCGACGACGACGCGCTGGACGCTGGGCGAGCGGCGCACCGCTTCCAGCACGACCCACGTGCCTCTGATATTGGCCTCAAAGGTGGAGAGCGGCGCGCGATTGGCGATGCTGACAATAGTCTGAGCGGCCAGATGGAAGACAGACTCGATCTCATATTCATTGAGCGCCCGCTCCATCGTAGCATAGTCCGTGACGTCCCCACGCACTACACGAATCTGATGGATCGTCCCCGAGCGCACCAACTGAGATTGGGGCACTTCGTCACGTATCAACCCCACGACCTCCGCACCGGCAGCGACCAATGCCTGGGTCAGCCAGGAGCCCAACAGACCCGTACACCCGGTCACGAGCACGGGGCGCTCGCGCCAGAAATCGGATTCACTCACCGGCACCTCCATCCCTCCTCGACGAACCAACTTGCGCGATCCCACTCACCCGAGCGGTCAGGGCGTCCACGTCTTCCAAGGTGCCCCCTCATCCCAAAGGGTGTTCAATTCTTGAGCCTCTTTGAACGTATCCATCGCTCGCCAGAACCCCTGGTGCTCGTAAACGGACAATTGTCGTTCGGCTGCTAACTGATGGAAAGGCTCCTGCTCCAAGACCACGTCATCGCCCCCCTCCAGATAATCGAGAACACCGCGTTCAAAGACCATAAACCCGCCGTTGATCAGGGTCTCAACCAACGGTTTTTCCCGGAACCCGGTCACCCGCGATTGCCCGTCGGTTTCAATCACCCCGAACCTGGAAAAGGCTTGAACGCCGGTCACCGTTGCCGTGAGGCCGTGGCGCTTGTGGTAAGCGAGCAACGCGTGAAGATCAATATCGGCAACACCATCCGCATACGTCACAAAGAAGCGCGGCGCGCTCACGTAGCTGGCGGCCTTCCGCACCCGGGCGCCTTTCATCGTCTCCAAGCCGGTCTCCGCAAACGTGATGGTCCATCCGGCCACGTCGTTAGGCGTGTGGAACCTGGGTTCGCCATCCCCCAGTGCGAGGGTGAAATCGCGGTCTTTCCAGTCATATTCCAGAAAGTAACGCTTGATCTGCTCTCCTCCATACCCTAGGGCTAGAATGAAATGGGTAAACCCCTGAGCGGCATAGATCTTCATCACGTGCCAGAGAATTGGACGATCACCGACCTCAACCAGGGGCTTAGGAACGGTACGCTGTCCCATCCGCGTACCCTTACCCCCACACAGTATAATGACTGGTACCTCGTCCTGCACCATTGCGACACTCCCCGCATTCGCGCTCTACACACCGACCCGATAACGCCCACCGCTCGACGCGGTGGGCGTGCGGCAATACTAACATGGGGAAGGGTTTTGTCAAACGTTTTATTGAAGTTTACCCCTCAGCGGTCCCGAGTTTCCTCAACAGATTCGACGTCCGGTCCGGGAAGCGTGAAACTGAATCGGCTCCCGGGACCGTCCGTCCCCTGCCCTAACACACGGGCCTCCGCGGTCCCCACCTCCCCCCCCATCTTCTGCACAATGCGCTTCGCGATCGAGAGCCCCAGGCCGTGCCCCTCGACGCGACCGTCCGAGTAGCGCGTGAAGGCGTCAAAGATACGCGTTCGATCCTCGGGTTTGACCCCGGCGCCGTTATCCTCCACCCAAAACCGGACCCAGCCATTATCCAAGGACTCGCCGCCAAGCATCACACGGGGAGAATCCCCTCCGTATTTGATGGCATTGCTAATGTAATTATCCCAGACCCGCTCAACAAATGCGGTCTGACCGCAAGCCGCTGGAAATGTATCTGGGATTTGGATATCGGCGCCATACTCCTGGATCATCGTATGCAGGCCATCCACAGCCGATCCAACCACGTCGGACATATCCAGAGGTTGACATGCCACAGCCCCAGGTTGCGCTAACAGGAGAAGACTCTCAACAATACTGTTCGCCTTGTACGCACGGCGCGCGACGTTCCCCAGAAGGACTTGGAGCTCCTCCTCATCCAGCTGATCAAAGGACTCGACCAGCAGTTCGGCGGTCGTCGCAATGAAACCAATCGGATTCTTGAGGTCGTGTGAGACGGATCGATCATAGGCGACCAGGGCCTCGTTCTGCGCCTGAAGTTTAGCATTCGCTTCATCCAACTCATCCAACCGCCTGGAAAGCTCACGATTGGCGGCCTGGAGCTTACTCTGGAGTCGTTGGATCGAGAGGTGAGTCTCCAGACGAGCCAGGATCTCTTCGATCTGGATAGGCTTAGTGATGTAATCCACCCCACCGACCTCAAACGCCCGGACTTTATCCTCGGCATCCCCCAACGCACTGATGAAAATCACGGGGATATCAGCGGTTGCCTCATCGGCCTTCAGCCGGGAACAGATCTCGTATCCGTCGAGATCCGGCATCATCACGTCAAGCAAAATGACGTCCGTAGGCTTCGAGCGCGCGATCTTCAAAGCATGTTCGCCATCCATCACGGAACGGACCTGATAGCTCCGGGCCGTGAGCATCTGAGAAAGCAACCGCAGATTGACGGGATTATCGTCCACCACCAAGATATCCGCTTTATGGGTCATAGTTCAGTCCCCGGGTACAATCGCTCAATGCAACTCATAGGCAGAGCCTCCAATAAACTCTCGTATGTGCGACGTCGGGGGGATCAGGGAGTCATCTTCCACCGGAATCACCGACTGCAGGAGATGATGGATGCGCTCGGCGCGCAGGTAAGCGTCCATCCGATTCGGGTCGTCAGCATAGGCCTTGACCCACTCCGAAAAATAGGAGAAAAGTCTGGGGCGCAGAACGGGAAGCTCGTACGGTGTCGCCCCATTGACCACGTAATCCGCCGTGTGGACGTATGGGATAATGTGCCGCAACTCGCTGCTACGCACATAGTGCCAATGCTCCAAAGTCTGCTGGGGATCATACGCACGATCCCGCGCATCTCGGACCATCCGGCGCATCAGACGAAGGTCGGTAAACCGGATATATTTGTTATCCGGGCCCTTCATCTGGAGCAGTGTCTCGATATAGATTTTGAACTTTTGCTCCTCGGGAATTGCCCGCGTCATATCCCCATACAACCCATGCAGGCTGTCAATAAGAATGACAGCGCCCGGTTCGACCTGCATCCGGATGGCTTCCGGCTTACGCTTACCCGTCGTGAAGTCGTAATAGGGGATCATCACCTCCTCCCCAGCGACGAGCCGGGCCAGATGCTCGTTGATGAGGTCAATATCCAACGCCTGCGGCGTCTCAAAGTCATAGTCCCCGTACTCATCCTTGGGATGCATCTCAAGGTCAAAGAAATAGTTATCCACGTTGAGTGCGACCAAATTGACATCGGCCCGCTCCAGATGTTCCGCCAACTTCGCCGTCGTGGTGGTCTTGCCCGAGGACGAAGGCCCCGCGATTATCGCGACCCGGATCTCCTCACGCCGATCCAGGATCTTCATCGCTGCATCGTGGACATCCCGCTCGTAAGCCTCATCGGATTCTCGGACGATGTCGGCAAACTCCCCCCGGGCAATACGCTCGTTGAGACGATAAATATCAGTAACAGCAAAACTGGCGCAAGTAGCTAGTTCCGTGTATAATACCTGCGCGGTGTCGAAGTCACACAGGGAGGCATATAGATGAAAGTAGCCAAAGATTATGGGGAAA
>DAOTTS010000228.1:0-29793 GCA_034437735.1 Anaerolineae bacterium | reverse complement strand
TTCAAGGGCGATGCGACCTTTATGGAGATGCTTCGGGTGATCGGCTTTGCGTCTGCCCCTCGGATGTTGAGCATCATCCCATGTATTGGGGGCTTGGTGGGCGCGATCTGGTCTCTGATCGCCAGCTACTTCGCGATCAAAGAGGGGTTGGATCTCGATGATACGGGCACCATTGTGACCATCTTGGTCGGCTGGTTGATCACGATGATCATTGGGTTCTTGGTTGGGCTCGTGACAGGTGTAGGGGCGGTGGGCTTGGGGGCCTTAACCTCAGTACTGCGGTAGGTCGGCGGCAGGCTTAACCGATACCTGGACCTTCAGATCTATCTGGACCGGCACGCTTCGGCGTGCCGGTTTTGTCTGTCGATAATTAACTAGATGATCTTGACAAAAAAGCAGAGTCACCTATACTCTGATCGAGTTTACCATCGTAAAGAGGAGAGAGGTGGATGGCGTTAGAAATTCGCGATTTACACGTCGTGGTTGACGAGAGTGAGATTCTCAAGGGTGTGGATCTCACCATCGAACGGGGGAAGATTCACGCGGTGATGGGGCCCAATGGATCGGGCAAGAGCACGTTGTCCTATACGTTGATGGGCCACCCCAACTACACAATAACGCAGGGTGAGGTCTTATTGGATGGGCAGAACCTGCTGGATATGGAACCCGACCAGCGGGCACGTCACGGCCTCTTCCTCGCGATGCAGTATCCGGTTGCGGTCTCCGGCGTCACCCTTCACTCTTTCCTTCACGCCGCCGTCAGTGCGGTGCGGGGGTACGGGGATAAGCCCGGGAAGGCGGCCCAGGGCCGGCTCAACGCCAATCTGATGCCCCTGCGTGAGTTCCGCCAGGAGGTCAACGAGAAGTTGGATCTGCTGGAGATGGACTCCGCGTTTCTCCGCCGCTATTTGAACGAGGGGTTTTCTGGGGGTGAGAAGAAGCGGGCCGAGATCCTGCAGATGGCCATGTTGAAGCCGAAGTACTCGATCCTGGACGAGACCGATTCGGGCCTCGATATCGACGCGCTGCGTATCGTCTCGCAGGGGATCAACAGCCTGCACGAGGATCTCGATATGGGTATTCTGGTGATCACGCACTACCAGCGTATACTCAATTATATTCATCCCGACGTCGTCCACGTCTTCTTGGATGGTCGGATCGTCAAGACGGGTGGGCCGAACCTGGTGGACGTCCTGGAGGAGCACGGCTACGAGTGGATCCGTCAGGAAGTTGGGCTTGAGGCGTGAGCGATCGGGTCAGCGTCAATCGGACTGCGAAGGTGATAAACTATGGCTGTTGATCACAGCAGTTTGAAGGATATTAAGCAGCAGGAGAAGTATGATTTCATCACTGAGATCGACTACGCGCACCGCACGCGGCGGGGTATCGGTGAGGACGTCGTTCAGGAGATCTCGGCGTTGAAGAACGAGCCCGAGTGGATGCTCGAGTTCAGGCTCAAGGCGCTGGATACGTTCCTGGAGATGCCGATGCCGGCGTGGGGCGTCGATCTCGGTGCCCTCAATTTTGAAGAGTTCTACTATTTTATGCGGGCTGCGCCTAAGAAGGGGCGTGATTGGGACGAGGTACCGGACGCCATCAAGGACACGTTCGACCGCCTGGGCATCCCTGAGGCGGAGCGCAAATTCCTCGCCGGCGTCGAGACCCAGATGGACTCCGAGTCTGTCTACAGTTCCCTGAAGGAGGAGTGGGAGCGCCACGGGATCATCTTCCTCGATATGGATACGGCGGTTCAGGAGTATCCCGATCTCGTCCGGGAGTATATTAGCACCGCTGTTCCCATCGGGGACAACAAGTTCGCAGCACTGAACAGCGCGTTCTGGTCCGGTGGCAGTTTCGTCTACGTGCCCAAGGGCGTCGACGTTCAGATTCCGCTGCAAGCCTATTTCAGGATCAACGCGCAGAGTTTGGGTCAGTTTGAGCGGACCATCATCATCGCCGATGAGGGCAGCAACGTCCATTATATTGAGGGATGTACGGCTCCCCAGTATACGGAAGCTGCGCTTCATACGGGCGTTATCGAGATCTTCGTGAAGGAGGGCGCGCACGCCCGATATACGACGATTCAGAATTGGTCCCGCAACGTCTACAATCTGGTGACCCAGCGGGCTGTGGTCGAGGCCGATGGGTTGATGGAGTGGGTGGACGGCAACCTGGGTAGCGGGGTGACGATGAAGTATCCCGCTGTCATCCTCAAGGGTCGTCGCGCGCGTGGTGAAGTGCTCTCGATCGCATTTGCCGGTGAGGGACAGCACTATGACGCCGGGGCGAAGGCTATCCATCTGGCCCCGGAGACCAGTTCGCTGATCAATTCTAAGTCCATCAGCAAGGGGGACGGGCGCTCGGGCTTCCGAGGGCTCGTGCGGGTGACGCGGGGCGCCGAACGCGCCCAATCCAAGGTCGTCTGCGATGCGTTGTTGCTCGATCCCGGGTCCCGTTCCGATACCTACCCTTATATCGACGTGGCAGAGGATCACGCAAAGGTTGAGCATGAGGCCACCGTCAGCAAGGTCAGTGAGGATCAGCTCTTCTATCTGATGAGCCGGGGGCTGAGTGAGTCGCAGGCGTCGGCGATTATCGTCAATGGGTTCCTGGAGCCCTTTGTGAAGGAGCTTCCGATGGAGTATGCGGTGGAGCTCAACCGCCTGATTCAACTGCAGATGGAGGGATCGGTCGGATGACGGGATGTGGGGTGAATGTGCGTCTAGGTTTGTCGAGGGCGGGCTCTTGGATACGTGCGGGGGGGATTGATGCAGGAACAGGCTAGGATGGATAGGGCCGTGGCGACGGAGCCCACGTCGGAGGCGGCAGGACGCGTCTTCGAGCCGGGGCCGGAGGCCGTGGATATGCTCGCGGAGCTCTACGATGAGCCGGCCTGGATGGTCGATGCCCGGCACGATGCCCTGAATCTCTATCAAGAGATGCCGCTGCCCGCCCAGACTGACGAGGCGTGGCGGCGTACGTCGCTGAAAAAGTACCCGTTAGATACGACCCGCCTGGTCTTCTCTCCCCAGGAATTGGATGGTATCTACGACATCCCGCCATGCTGGAGCTATGCTTTGGCGCCGGTTGAACAGGTCTCAGGCGTGCTCGTCCATTGTAATGGCGCCCATACCTATTCGACAATGCGCCGCGACGATGAGATGAACGGTGTGGTCTTTGACGATCTTCACAGTGCTCTGCGCGATCATAGCGATCTTATTCGCGAGCATTGGATGCGTGGCGCGACGGCGAGACCGGACTTCAACAAGTTCACAGCGCTCAACGCGGCTCTCTGGCACGGGGGGACCTTTGTCTACGTCCCGGAGAACGTCCGCGTGGCCCGACCGCTCCACTCGTTAGTGGCCCACGACGCCCAGAGTGGGACCGGGCTCCACCATACCTTGATGATCGCGGGGAAGGGCAGCCGCGTGACCTTGATCCAGGATCGGGTCTCGCGGGAGCGTCGGGATGAGCTCAACGCCGAGGTGGTGGAGATCTATGCCGAGGAGGATGCCTGGGTTCGCTACGTCAGCCTCCAGCACTGGGGGAATCGACGCTATTCGGTGTCCGTTCAGGACGCTCAGCTTCAGCGGGGTGCGAATTTTCTCTGGGTCAGTGGGTCGATGGGCGGTCAGATGACCAAGGATTTCATGCGCAGCGATCTGCGTGCGCGCCACGCCCGCTCGATGATGGTCGGGTTCAGCTTTATGCGTGCCCGCCAGCACCTCGATCAGAGCACGTACCAGCACCATCGGGCCTCTCAGACGTATAGCGATTTGCTCTTTCGTAACGTGCTGCGTGATCGCGCCAGGAGCGTCTTCTACGGTATGATCCGTGTGGAGATGGAGGCAGGTGGGAATACCCAGGGCTATCAGGTCAACAATAACCTGCTGCTCGATGATGCCCGGGCTCACGCCATTCCTGGACTTGAGATTATCGCTGACGACGTGCGCTGCAGCCATGGGGCTACCGTCTCGCGTGTCGACCCCGAGCAGCGTTTCTATCTGCAGGCGCGGGGCATTCCCCGCCCCGATGCGGAGCGTTTGGTGGTCCAGGGGTTCATCCGTCCGGTGGTGGAGCGCGTCCCGTTGGCTCATATGCGGCAGCGGCTCGAGGAGGAGATCACGCATCGCTTCTGGGAGTGAGGGTGAGCGGACCTGAGGTCGAATCGCCGGTATGATGTTGTGGGTGGGGCTTGTCCCCACCTTTTTTGTTTGTCCTGATGGACAATGGACTTGGACCGGGTAAGATGTAGGTAAGAGACGTGATCCAGTTGTAGGAGAGCACTGTGATTAAACGCGAGGCTTTTGAGTTGGCAAAGCGATTCATCGAGGTCAAGCCGCACCTGGCGCACCGCCCGGTGCGCATTGCCGCGCCCCCGCCGGATGATCCCGAGGCGGTGGTCGAGCTCTACGTCGTGCGCCACGGCCCCCGGGGCGGGATGCAAAAATCGCGCCTGGTCGGTAGTGAACAGGATGGTGTGATTATCCACGAGCTGCAGAGCGGCGTGGTCATGATGCGCAAGGAGATCCACAATGGTTGGCCTGTCTACGATAGCCGCCCGGTTCTCCCTCATATGGAGAGCGCGGCTCACAGCGGGCATACCTGGGAGCGTGAGTTCACCCTCGCCGAGAAGGTCGAGTCGGCGCGCTGGGCTCTCGAGCACAACGTCTATGAGGAGCCTCACGAGGGCGAGCGCATCTTGAACGCGCTCCGAGAGCAGCGGGCGGTCGAGGAGGAGTTAGCGGACCTGGAGTCCACAATGCGAGCTTCAGGCGTGCTCTAGCGTGGAGGCTTGTTGTCGAAACCCGGTGCAACGCACTGACCATCCTCTGGCATTGCCTGAGAATAAGATACAGTATCGATTTAGACGCAAGCGTGCGCTCCTTTGTGCGGTTCTATGGTATCATGTATAGGATAGGAAAGTACGGGTTGTATCTGTTTTGAAGGAGGTCTCGATGTCAACATTGATCAGCCGGCTGGAAGCGCGCAAAGTTCTGGTCGCCGATGGCGCGACCGGGACGATGCTTCAGCGCGCCGGGCTTGAACCCGGCGTCGCGCCGGAGCGCTGGAATCTGGAAAATTCCGAGGCGATTTTGGAGCTTCACCAGGGATACGTGAACGCAGGGTCCGATCTTATTCTGACGAATACCTTTGGCGGTACGGCGATCCGCCTGAAGCGCGAAGGTTTGAGCGATCAGGCGGCAGCGATCAATCAGACGGCGGCTCGGTTGGCCCGCGAGGTTGCCGGTGAATCGGTGCTCGTCGTTGGGGATATGGGACCGACCGGTGAGATGTTGGCGCCTCTGGGCACGCTGACCTATGAGGATATCGTCCCCGTTTTTGCCGAACAGGCGCAGGCGCTGGCCGAGGGGGGTGTCGATGGCATCCTTATTGAGACCATGAGCGATCTCAACGAGATGAAGGCTGCGATTGAGGGTGCCCGCCGGGTGACGGACCTGCCCCTCCTGACCACAATGAGCTTCGATACTAAGGGACGCACCATGATGGGCGTGAAGCCGGAGGATGCCGCCACGATGCTCGCCGAGCTCGACGTGACGGTGATGGGCGTCAACTGCGGGCGTACGCTCACAGAGAACTTGACCGCGATCCAGGCGTTCCACGAGACGGTGCCGGATGCCTGGCTGATGGCTAAACCCAATGCCGGGTTACCGCGGACTGAGAAGGGTGAGCTGGTTTACGACGTCACGCCGGAGGTGATGGCGGAGTACGCCCAGCGTTTTGTGAACGAGGTTGGGGTTAAGATCTTTGGCGGCTGTTGTGGGAGCACGCCGGCGCACATCCGCGCAGTCGTCGAGGCGGTGACGTAAGACGGATACGGGCGTAATCCGGGTATTGTCTCGGGTTTTGCGGCGTGCTGACGGCATGCTATAATCGGCTTGAAGGGTCAGCTCCACTTAACGATTCAGGAGGACGTACAATGCGGTATGAAATCCACGGCACGACGATGCAAACGTTGGATGTCTATCTCTCTCAGGGTGAGACGATGTTCACCGAGTCTGGGGGGATGGCCTGGATGAAGGGCAACATCGACATGCAGACGAACACCAAGGGCGGCTTGATGGCCGGCTTGGGCCGTAAGCTTGCCGGTGAATCCCTCTTCATGACCACCTATACGGGCCAGGAGGCCGGTGAGGTGCTGGTCGTTTTCGCGCCCGAGGCACCGGGTAAAATTCTCCCGATCAAGTTAGGGCAGGGACAGAGCATGATCTGCCAGCGGGATGCCTTTATGTGCGCGCAGGGTTCGGTTGATCTGAAGATGCACTTCCGCAAGAAGCTCGGGTCCGGCTTGTTCGGGGGCGAGGGCTTTATCTTGCAGAAGGTCACCGGGCCGGGCTACGCATTCCTGGAGATTCCCGGGGAGGTTCGCGAGTACACCCTGGCGGCTGGGGAGACGATGAAGATCGATCCTGGACATATCGCGCTCTTTGAGACCACCATTAGCTACGACATTGAGATGGTCAAGGGATTGACTAATATCTTCTTTGGCGGTGAAGGGCTCTTCCTGGCGACGCTCCGTGGACCGGGGCGCATCTGGCTGCAGAGCATGCCGCTATCCAATCTTGCGGGTAAGCTGGCGAAATACCTGCCTACCCAGCACTCGTAGGATTGACGTCTTGTCGTCAGCGGAATAACCCCACCCGGGATGTGTGCCCGACATCGGAAACGTGCACCATCACGGGTGGGTGTTTATGGGTTAAGATGATCCCGCTGTCTTTTCGAGGGCAGGGGACGCAGTGCCGGTGGGCACGATCACGTACTTTACAGGTGGATAGGATGGATCTCGCTCGTGCGGACGATGGGATGGGGGACTCTGTGTAGTCGATCTTTTTATCTCTTTCCTCATTTTTATTATCTATCTTGCTTGCCTCCTCCCCAGCGGACGACGAGTGCTCCGGCTTCAGGCCTTCGATACCACCCTCTTTGCGAATGGGCGGAAGTTGACTGTGCCTCTCAGGGTAGCGTGCCGGTGTCCATCACGGGTTCGTTGTCTGCGTGCTGAAGGTGGGGTTCTTCGAACGACGACTGCAGCGCCAAAGTTAGCGCGCGGAGACGTCATCCCATAGCCTGAACGATGTGTGATTGGGCGGTGTAACCTCAGCGAAAAGGAGTGAGGACTCATGGTTAAGATCGTCGGTGATACAACGTCGGGTTTATCGGAATCATTTGCTGATGCGCACGATATTGCGGTTATCCCGCAGGTCATTATCTTCGGGGAGGACTCCTATTTGGAAAATGTCGAGATCGACTACGACACCTTCATCGCGCGGATGCGCGCTTCGGAGGAGCTGCCCAAGACCGCGGCCCCACCCCCCGAGCTCTTCACCGAGCTTTTTGAGCAATATGCGGACGACGGGGAGACGTTTGTCTGCGTGATGCCCTCTGCAGTCGTCAGCGGTACCGTCCGTTCGGCGACGGTCGGCCTGCGTATGGCGGAGGAGAAAGGCTTAACGGATCTGGACGTCCGTATCATCGATACGGGGATGATTGCATCCCCCGTCGCGACGCTGTTGAAGCTTGCCGCGCAGTGGGCGGAGGCGGGCGTTGCCGCGGATGGGATCGAACAGCGGATCCGGGAGATGAGCGATCGGGGCAAGATCTACTTTTCCGTCGATACCCTCAAGTACCTAGCGAAGGGAGGACGGATCGGCGGGGCTGCGGCGCTTCTTGGGAGTGTGCTTCAGGTGAAGCCCATTTTGACCTTTGTCGATGGGCAGATCGAGGCCTTTGAGAAGGTCCGCACGCATAAGCGGGTGGTCGATCGCTTGAAACAGCTCGTTCGTGAGCAGATTGCACCCGACGAACACGGATATCTCAGCGTGATGCACGCCGACGCTCTGGACGACGCGCAGGCCTTGGCGGACTCATTCAAAGCCGAGTTGGGATTGGATCAGGTGATGATCCTTCGCGTGCCGCCCGCCGTCGTCACCCACGGCGGCCCCGGCGTCCTGGGGGTTGGTTTCTTCATGGAGGAGCCGGAAGGATGAGAATCCGTGAAATCGACACCGCTGTGCGGTGGGACGTGCGTCGCTTCGTCGATTTCCCCTTCAAACTCTACGCCATGTGTAAGCAGTGGTCGCCTCCCCTGGTCTCCAGCGTCAAGTTGGCACTCAACCGCTGGCGCCATCCTTTTTATCATCATTCGGATGCGGCTTTTTACCTCGCCGAGGAGGACGGAGACGTCATCGGGCGCATCGCGGTGCTGGACAACCGGCGCTACAATGATTATACGGGGCGCAATGCGGCGTTTTTCTACTACTTCGATGTCGTCAATAACGAGTCTGCTGCTCGAGGGCTCTTCGAGGCTGCTGCGGATTGGGCCGCGAACCGGGGATTGCGCGTGCTCTTGGGGCCCAAGGGGCTGCTCCGCGCCGATCCGTTAGGCGTCCTGGTCGAGGGCTATGAGCACAGCGCTGTCTTGAGTATGCCTTACAATTATCCCTACTACGCCACGTTGATCGAAGCCTCGGGCCTGGACAAGGATACGGACTACCTCTCCGGCTATCTGGTTTCCGAGCAGACGTTGCCCGAGCGTATGTATCGTCTTGCCGACCGCGTGAAGGAGCGACGAGGGTTCTGGGTCAAGTCCTTTCGCAGCAAGCGCGAACTGCGGACGTGGATCCCCAGGATTCAAAAGGTCAACAATGAGGCGTTTACGGATATCTGGGGGTACTATCCCGTCGGCGATAAGGAAATCCGCATGATTGGCGAGCAGATGCTCGCGGTTGCCGACCCTCAGTTAATCAAGATCGTGATGCAGGAGGATCAGATTGCGGGGTTCGCCTTGATCTTCCCTGACATCACCCGCGCGCTTCAGGCGACAAAGGGGCGGCTCTGGCCGTTGGGGTGGATCCGGATTCTATGGGCGATCCGCAACACCGATCGCCTGTGCGGTAACGGCATTGGGCTGCTGCCCCGCTACCAGGGGTTGGGGGCCGGTATGCTTCTCTACCTGGAGTTGGTCAAAGCTGTGCGGGCGCGCGGCGCCTCCCGTTGTGAGATTGCTCAGGTGATGGAGAGCAACATCAAGAGCTTGGGCGATATGAATAGGGTTGGGGTGACGTGGTATAAGCGCCATCGTCTTTATCACATGCCGCTCTGAATTTGAGCGGATCGCATCGGTAGAAACTTTCGTTTAAAGAAATGAGTGGGCGTATGAGTTATTTTCGAAAGACCGGGTTGTTGCGTTTTGATCAGCAGTTTCTCGCCGGAGGCTCGTTCTCCAATTGGGTGGGGCTGTTGAGGGATTACGGGGGTGTTGACCCTCGTTATTGGCCGCGTTTGGCCTACGTTTCGGCGGTGGCGCTGCTGGGGGCGCCCGTCCGGGCCTACGAGCGGATGAAGTTTGGGGCGATGATTGAATGTACTGAACTTCACGATCCCCCCATCTTCATCCTTGGGCATTGGCGGAGCGGTACGACGTACGTTCAGCGGTTGGTGGCCCAGAATCCGGAGTTTGCCATCGTTAACTTTATTCACACGATGATACCGGGTCTTTTTCTGACGGGTGGCCTGTTCAAGTTTATTCTGAAGACCAGCCTCCCTGAGACCCGCCCCATGGACAACGTTGAGATCGGTCCCGAGTTCGCCGACGAGGAGGAGTATGCGTTGGGCAATTTGAGCCCCTACTCTTTCTACCACGCGCTCTCGTTCCCCAAGCGGATGCGGCAAATCTTCGATCAGGCCGTGCTCTTTGAGGGTGTGAGTGATCGGGTCAAAACGCGTTGGCTCACCACTTATCGTCGTTTCTTGAAAAAGGTCGCGTTCTCCTCCGGTGGGCGGCAGCTTCTGCTTAAGAATCCGGCGAACACAGCCCGCGTGAAGATGCTGTTGGATCTTTTCCCCGAGGCCAAATTCATCCACGTTTACCGTAATCCCTTCGTGGTGTACAGTTCGACGATCAACTGGCTGGATAAGGAGATGGTGCCAACCGCCCTTCAGGACGTCGATGAGGCCGTAATCCGTGAGGCCGCATTGACCAACTACGAGAAGCTGATGCGTAAGTACCTGACCGAGCGCTCACTCATTCCGGAGGGCAACTTAGTCGAGGTGCGCTTTGAGGATGTCGAGGCCGATCCGTTGGCGGAGACGATCCGGATCTACCGGGCGCTGGGATTGACCATGTCCGCCCAGACGCGCACCCGGTTGGCGTCTTACATTGCGTCGACCGCCGACTACAAGAAAAACCACTACCACTTGAGTCCTGATATGGTGGCGACGATTCAGGATCGCTGGGGATTTGCCATCAAAACCTGGGACTATCATTCCCCCGAGGCGAGCTGACGGCTGGGGGAGGGAGGCAGACGATGCAGACTGAGCAACCTGAAACCCACAAAGCTTCGGTCCCCTTGCTGACCAAGCTGGTCTACGGCACCGGCGATTGGGGGATGGCGACCTTCAACACGATGCGTCAGATCTTCTACGCGATCTTTCTGACCGATGTGGTGGGGCTAAGACCCGGATTGGCCTCCTTTGCCGCTTTTATCGGCGTGATCTGGGATGCGATCAACGATCCGCTGGTGGGCGTCCTCAGCGACCGGATGCAGAGCCGATGGGGCCGCCGTCGCCCCTTCCTGCTCGTCTTTGCCATCCCTTACGCGTTGGCCTTTGTGGTGCTCTGGTGGACGCCGCCGTGGGAGAACCAGGTGGTGTTAATGATTCACGTGATGCTGGCCTATGCGTTGAGCGACACGCTCCAGACGTTGGTGATCGTGCCCTATCATGCCCTGACGCCGGAGATCACCGCCGATTACGACGAGCGTACCTCTCTTGCCAGCTTCCGGATGTTCTTCAACTTCCTGGCTTCTATCTCGACCGCCGTCGCTGCGCCGATGTTGGTCGATGCGACAGTGGGCGCCGGCGGCACCCAGCAGCAGGGATACGTCCTGGTCGCGGTGATCTTGGGGGCCTCCTCGGCGATTCCCTACCTTCTCATCTTCTTCTCGATCCGAGAGCGTCGACACGCGGCGGTCCCGGCCGAGATGATCTCATTCCGCGAGACGGTGCAGGTCGCCTGGCGCAACGTTCCCTTTCGCTATGCGACGGCGCTCTATATGCTCAACTGGGTCACCTTCGACCTGATTGGTGTGGTCCTGCCGTACTTTCTCGTCTATTGGGTCGCGGACGGCAATCTGTTGGCGACGGTGCCGGGGTTCGGCATGCCGTTGGAGTCGGTCGTCCTGGGGGTGATGCTGATCACGGCGACCTTTGCGTTGCCGTTCTGGTCGTGGATGGCCCAGCGGTTGGGCAAGCGGATCGCCTATATGATCGCCATTGGGTTCTGGGTCGTTCTGCTCGTAGGGCTGATCTTCGTTCCGCAGGAGCAGATGGGCTTGACGGTACTCCTCTCCGTGTTGATCGGCATCAGCGTCTCGGCGGCTCACGCGCTGCCCGACGCCATTTTCCCGGACGTGATCGACTGGGATGAACTGCGCACCGGGGTGCGGCGCGAGGGCATTTACTACGGCGCGAAGAACTTCATCCGCAAGCTGACCACCGCCTTTGCGATCTTTCTGACGCTTCAGGTGCTGGGCGTGTTGGGCTATCAGGCCCCGCCTGAGGGTGTGACCCGCTTTATGCAGCCCGAGGCCGCGGTGTGGGGGATTCGGATCCTGACCGGACCGGTCGGTGCGGTTCTGCTCCTGATGGTTCTGGTGGTCACCTGGTACTATCCGCTGAACCGCACCCGGTACCGGCGGATGCAGCAACTGCTGGCGCGCAAGCATCACCGCGAGGCCGCCCGGGCTGCCGTTCACGTTTCAGCGGAATCGTCCTCCTCTATATCCCAATAGTGCTCAGTACTTTCTCCAGCAACGTCTTGACGCTTAGCCCATATCCGTAACGTGAACACGTTCCCCGACCATGATGCAAGATGTATGGTTGGATGGGGAAATTACGCACGTCATAGGCCCGCTTGTGTGCGGCTTTCATGTTTTGTAAGCAGGGTGAGCCGTGGTGGGTAAACGGCGGTAGGGATAAGTACTTCTCTCGATCTAGCAGCATCGCGTGAGGATGGACGTAAGGAGTGAGGGACTGGGGGGCACTGGCTTCCTTCGCAAATCCGTATTTGTCCATATACATCAAGTGGCCTATCGCATAGAGCTTGGGATTCTCAAAACACGCCAGCATCTGCTCTAAAAATCCTCCGTGCCGGACTTCACAATCTGAATCCATAGTAAAGACAAAGGGCGTTGTGCTGAATCGAATCCCCTGATCCATAGCTGGGCCGTGATAGCGATTAGTAGCATTCAGCATCGATTCAGTATGGGAATCTTGCTCGGTCCTGGATTTGATATAGCGGGTCGAATCGTCGTCGGAACCATTATCGATAAGTAATAGTCGAACCTTAGGATAGAAGGCCCGTATTCCTTTTGCAGCCTTCCGAGTCAAAGCGTAGGTGCGATAGTTGACGATAATAACCGTGATGTCGTTAAGCCCTTGTTTTGTCAAGGTTTTCCTCACAGACTATCGGACCAAATAGCCGATCTTCAAATACTTAACTGCCTTTTTGTAAAGGTCTCCCCCAAACAGCGCTAACAGCGCTGTTTCCCAGTACCTTAGCGTGAAAGGGGATAATTTGACGGCACGCCACAGTCGCTTTCTGCCGTTCTCTAGGTCGTCCCGCTGACACTTAATGTGACCGGTGGCAAATTGGCTGTGTGCTTGTAGTCTCCGCGCTGGGCGCCCTTTGTGCTTCGGGACGATGATTGCAAATGCTTCCCAGAGTGCTGCCTGGTTGGTACTAAGACTCTCTTCCATCCTGTAGATGTTCACTAGCACGTGAGGGTTGTACATAAACTCATAGTGCTGTGCGATCCTGAGCCAAAGATCCCAATCTTGAAAGCGGGATAGGCTTTCGTCAAACATCCCTACTGTTTCGATACATTTTTTCTTCATAAGCACGGATTGCGTCGTGACGAAATTGCCCCGCGTGAGTGCCGGGTAGATGTCGTGTTCCAAATGATAGATGTTGAAGGGAAGATGCCGTAGTCCAAGCTGCGTCCGAGAAGGGAGTATGCGGCTTGTGCCGTTTGGGTTGAACAGACGACAGCGTGAGTAAGCTACCCCGGTTTTCTCTGGGCTATCGGACAGCGACGCCACTTGCCGAGCCAACTTCTCTGGCAGCCATTCGTCATCGCTGTCCTGGAAGGCCAGATACCGTCCCCGTGCGGCGTGGATGCCCGTGTTTCGGGCTGCTGCCGCTCCCCGGTTTTGCGGGTGTCGAATATAGCGGATGCGTGTATCCTCAAAGGACTGGACTACCTGGCAAGTCTCGTCGGTTGATGCATCATCGATGACGATGAGTTCGAAGTCATCGTACTCCTGATTTAGGACGCTTAAGATCGCCCGTGCTAGGACGTGAGCCCGATTGTAGGTGGGTAAGATCACACTTATCGTGGGATGAGAAACGTTAATCTGAGCGGAGGCAGGATGTTGATCATCTGACCGCTTTTGCTGAGTATGATCCTGTTTCGACCTTGGTGTAATCTCACAGTGGGGTAGCGTCGAAACCTTACAAACGAAAAGTGAATCGACCTGGATCGCCTCCTGAAAGGTAATATAGTTCTCAATTTTGCTGCGATTGCTTGCATCTGTGTCGTGAAATGCGACGATAGAGCCCCGGCGTAGGAATCGACAAAGAGATGGAAGGTTTCTTGAGATCTCGTAGGGGGTATGCGTTGCATCACAGAAGACCAGTCTATAGTTAAAATCGGGGGCATCGCGAAAATGACCATCCCAAATCGTGACCTTGTTGATCAACCCTAGTTTCGTCAGATTTCGTCTCAACGCTCCGATAGCGCCTTGAGGACGACGGATCACGGGTTTTACATAACGCCTGAAATCTTGGATTGAACTATAGCCGCGCGGCTCTATATCTCCTTCCAGGAAAAAGCCGATTTTGCTATCTACCCTGCGATAGTTTTCGGGTTTGGGGTTTAGCTCTGCGGTCAAAAACAATCGGGGCTGTCTGTTCTCTCTGATTCCTAAAGCTATGCAGGCCGTCGAAAGGCCTACCCAAGCTCCGATTTCCAAAATAGCTCCCGCGCTTTCAGCGGTCAACTGATATAAAACGTGTTGTTCAGCCGGTGAGAGCCAGCCTTGGATGGTGGAGACCAATGCATCATCAGCCTGCCGATTTTGAACTTCGCTTTGGATATCAGCTAAGTTCATCGTATTCTTCTATCCGCTTGTGCTTGTTTATGAGCATATCTATATCCTCCTGCGACACGACCCAGCAGTCTGAAAACAAAGTTTGTGATTTCCAGGACCAGATATGTGATTGCTCGCTTCTTTGACAATCCCATCGCTTGATAACGGGTTAGCTGCTTTGGTAAATGAAGCCGGAAAAAATCTTCGATGATGGGTAAACTATGTGCGGCTTTGTGTAGGGCCGTCGCGGCTCCATAAACAAAAGGACGGATGATCAGAGGAGCCTCTCTGCTGATTTCCCTCCAGGAATCCAGCATCTTCCTGATCGTCAAGCGGATCCCTTGGCTTTCTGGGGGTTCGAATAACGAGGCATACGAGAAGGAAAGATATGCCGCGCCATAACCCCGTAATAGGGATTGTTTCAGCATGCTTGGGATTGAGGTTCTTCCGACGTGCCAGACGATGGCATTCGATATACTTGCTAACTTGTACCCCGCATCTAAAACCCGCAAGCCAAATTCAACGTCCTCTCCACTGGGGAAGTCGAACTGTTCGTTGAATCCACCTATCTCCAGGAAGACCGACCTTGGGAAAGTGGCATTCGCCGTATCTAAAAAACGGAGGCCTTGGGCTTTGTGTTCAGCATGATAGCTACCTTGGACCCGGTAATATTCGTGAAGGAGGTGACCGGTGCCGACATTCTCTATCCTCCCCCCTATCCCCCCAATACGATATCCTTGAAACGATGCATAGGCTTTATCCAATGCTGAGAGCCAACGGTCATCCGGTTGGCAGTCATCGTCGGTGAATGCGAGGATCTTCCCTTTGGCTAACGCCGCCCCCGCGTTCCGGGCCCTTGCTGGGCCTGCATTCGACTGCCGGATGTACTGCAATCGTCCCCGATTGGCTAGGTCCTCTAGATAATCCTTGGTTCCGTCTGTCGAACCGTCATCGACGACGATAATCTCATACCGGCTATCTGCATAGCGCTGCTTTTTCAGGCATCCCAGGGTCTGCTTGAGCATAGGAAGGCGATTATAGGTAGGGATGACGACGCTAAAGAAGGGGATGTCAGTCACGGTATCCCCCAAGGTTTGGTGGCGGTGGCCCAAAGCGGCGTTGAAAATAGTCGATGAGTCCTCGTATGACCCCCCAAGACCGTGATAGCTTATCTTTACCTTTCAGAGTAAGGCGTATCTCTTCCCGTCCCACCAAGAACGCGCCATATAAGCTGCGCCAGCCGCCGGGAATGATCCCTTGCTTTTCCCAGAAGAGGAGTTCGTTGCGTGCAGAGAGATAATGGTAGATTGGGGACCAGGTATTTGTAAAGGATCGGTCGTTGCTGTGATAGGTAACAGCTTGGGGTTGGTAGATCACCTGGTATCCAGCTTGACGTGCCCGCCAGCACCATTCCTTTTCTTCGTGAACCAAGAAAAATGCTTCATCGAATAAGCCAATCTCTTGAAGTGAGACCGCATTGAGAAGGATGCAGCATCCCACTGCATATGCAACCGGACGAGGCTGGTCAAACTGGCCGTGATCGTAGGGATAGGACCTACGAGCAAAACATTCACCCGCCGCCCAGAGCCGCTGGTGGTCTTTGTGCAGATAGACTTTGCCACCAACTGCAGCTACGTCAGGCTCCATAGTTCTCACTAGGTAGCCCAATGTGTCCGGCTCCAGTAATGCGTCATTGTTCAGAATGAGCACGTGATCCGCCCCGTGGGAGAGCGCATACCGAATGCCGACGTTATTCCCTCCCGAGTAGCCTAGGTTCTTTTCGTTTGTGATCAACGGTAGATTGGGGAACGCATGGCGTATGATCCGCGTTGATCCATCCGAGGAAGCATTATCGACGACTACGATATGGGATCGGGGTCTACGCGTCTGCTGCGCCGCACGAATACAGGACAGTGTGTCCGAGGGACGTTTCCAGTTCAGAATGACGATATACGTTATTGGATCCGGCTCGACTATCGGTTTCGGATTCATAAGCTAGCTGGGATTAAGTGAAGGATAAACTGATAGGCGAACAACTCGGGACGTAATTTGGCTAGGGCACGTTCCATTTTTAACATGTAGAGATAAAGTTTGGGACTTCGATAGAGCCACCATAGACTTCGAAACGTCAACTCATAGCGGTTGGGATTGACTGAAAACGCCCAATCTTTAATGAGATATCCACACTCCTCGACGAGTGTCCAAAGAGAATCTCGCGTGAAGAACCGTAGATGGCCATGGTCAAACAGGCCATAATCCCGGTAGCGGAATCGGCCTCCTAAGATTTCTCGCCGGAAAGCCCAATGCCCAGCGTTGGGCACCGACAGTACTACCTGACCAGCCGGTTTAAGCCAGGATTTGCGAATATGAACGAGTAGGGGGCCGGGGGCTTTCAAGTGCTCGAGGACATCCCCCAGGATCACCGCATCAAAGCGCTTGTTCTTGATGCTTGCCTGGACAGGCGCTGTTTCGATGTCGCCGACGATCACACGATGACACACGGAGATGGCTTTTTGAGCAGCTGACGGGTTACTTTCTACGCCCACAACTTGACATCCACGATCCACCAGGTAGCGGCTGAAAAAACCTGTAGAGCACCCGATGTCCAACACGGTATGGGCGCCTTGCGTGAAACGTAAAAGCCAGGCATAAGCGGAAAATTCGTTGTCCGCATTAACGTGGAAATCATACTTTACCGGTTTTGAGCTGTTCATAGTCTTAAGCGATCCGGGGCTATCCTTTGTTTACCTTGGCCTCTGGGACAAGAAGCGGCGGATTGACAATTCGGTGCCGGAGCCCATAATGAAAGGGTCTGAGTCGTTTTTGGCTGGAGCATTGCTTGAGTTTCCGCTTTTGTGATTGTCCTCGATGGATGTGCGGGCAACGACCAACCCGTCCGCGTTGGAGGCCTATAGACTACACTCGATGCGACCATCTTGTATCCTCGTGTTCCTAGTAAGGAGTTACAATGAGCCACTTTCCAATTATGCCATACCTCTTCAAGGGGTTAAGAAACAAAATCAGAGCGTTGATCGTCAGAAGTTTTCACCACGTTTACTATAGCGCCGATCAATACAAAGCATGGCGGGAAAATTACTGGTTGGGTACTCGTACCTTAAAATGTCCTTTGGATCTATGGATATATCAGGAAATAATCCAGGACACGCAGCCCGATGTTATCATTGAATCAGGAACCTTTCAGGGCGGCACGACGATGTTCCTGGCCTCAATATGCGAGCTTATGGGGAACGGCAAAATCGTGTCGATTGATATCCAAAATCGAGAAGACCGCCCGATCCAGGAGCGAATCACCTATTTGACGGGCTCCTCGCTTGCTCCAGAGATTATTGATTGCATCAGAACCTTTATATCCCCGACCGACAGCGTGATGGTTGTCCTAGACTCGGACCATCATCGCGATCACGTTTTGGCTGAACTTGAGCTCTATTCCCCCTTTGTCTCCCTGGATAACTATCTCATCGTTGAGGATACCAATATCAATGGGCATCCCGTATATCCTGGCTTTGGCCCAGGGCCTATGGAAGCGGTCGAGGCCTTTTTGGACGCTACCGATGATTTCGTCGTGGATGCGGGAAGAGAGAAATTCTACTTGACTTTCAATCCGCATGGCTATTTGAGACGGATCCGTCGCTGACAAACGCCAGGCTTGACAGCCCATCCACTGTGGCGGTCACATCACCGGAAAGCCTCAGTCGGTGCGTATGCGCATCTGATATATTTGAAAGTTCTGTAGGTAATAGTGATTCAGGGTGTCGAGGTGTTGTTCGTCGGTGAGTTTATCTGTTTGTTTCAGTAGCGTGTCATCCAATGTTACAATTGCGAAGTGCTCGACGTCTTGTTCTGCAGCTAGATGCGCCCATGTGTTTAGCTCCTCTGCGGTGTCGGTCACGAAAATTTGCTTTTGGTCGTAGATTGGCGCCGTATTGAGGGGTAGCCATTCCAGATCAGAGACGATGTGTTTTTCTGGTAGCTCAAGGATTATCTGGTTCAAAGTTGCATTATTTTGCATATCGCGCTTAATCGTCCAAAGCCCTCGGGCTTGAAAGCCCAGGCCCAGAAACAGAAGCGCGCCAATGACTGTGAGCGTGAGGATATCCTTTCGTTTTGTTCCCAGATCCCAAGCGGCGACCAGCGCTAACAGGGGATAGAAGGACATCGCAAATCGTGCGCCCCACTCCAGGCCTCCGTGAGGGCTGCTGCCCCGAAAGCCGATGATTCCAATTGTATAGCCTATCAATCCAAGGATATTAGTCAACACAACGACTTGTGCACGTCGGTCACCAGACCGCCAGACCCGATAGGCTCGTGACATCCCGAGAATGGCCCAGGGTGTCGTAAACAGCAAGCCATGAGCTGAGTGGTAGGAAACATCGGTGAACAGGTAGCGTGCCCCGATGATGATGGTGATTGCTGACCCAATACGTCGTACGATGCGTTTTGCCGGTGTGTCGTGGGCCCCGACGCTGTGGGCCCCGACGACAATTGCTGCCATAGCCCATAAGGCACCCAGCCAGCCTGTATGGAGGGATCCACTTGCCTGTGGGCCAATCAACAGATCCGGCACCGCACTCCATTTGGCACTGATCAGATATTGAAAAGGGTAAAAAAGATATTCCGCGTGGCCTGGCATCTCCTGACCCGCAAAAAGCATACCGTGTAAGGGACGATACGGTAACATACTCAGGCCCAAAACGCCTCCTGCCCAGATTGGCCCCCATCGCCCGCTATGATCGATCAGCCAGAGGGCTAACAGCCACGCCAGAGCAAAGATCGCGGTCTCCAAACGGATATACGCCCCGAAGGCCATTATGATTCCTACCGCCGTCCAGATTAGCATCTGACGAAGCCAAGAGGCATAGGGAGAGGGGCCGCGAAGGGACAGCCACGCTCCAAAGAGGGTAAGTGCTGTGGCTGTCGTATGTTCCCAGAAGAGAGTGGAGTAAATGTAGATTGGACTGCCGAAGGCGATCAATATCCACATTGCGACTCGCCGGTCGCGTCTCCTCAGGAGGTGTAGGGCCAATATCCCGCTTGCTGCTCCACCTAGCGCTGGAAGCAAATAGAGGCCGCGAAAGCCCAGCCCCTGAACCCCAGGCCATGAAAGCAGCGGGAAGATCGGCAGACGCTGAAACTGGAGTTTGTCGCTGCGGACCACCAGAAGCCCACTCCCTGGCTCACGGGTGGCGAATTGTAAGCTGGGATCAATAGCCCGACCGGGGTACTGAATGTCGAAAGCCAGACATCCATTTTCCCAGCGTAAATTCTTGAGCTGTAGAAATTTTGCTCCCGTGTCCGGTGACCAAATGGCTTCCAAAGGGAAGACAAACCATGCGATACCCAGGTACGTGAGTAGAGCGACAATCCCTGCCAGCACAAAAAAGGTCTGGGGATAGCCGTCCTGTGGTTTTCCAGGCAGCCGTTTATCGAGAGTCAAAAGCTCCCCCTCACCGATTACTCTTCGCACATTTCAAGGCCCCGACGTGGGCCGGTAAAATCAGGCTCAAGTATAAGCGCTCGTTTGAAGTGTACAAGCGCCTTGTTGCATTGATCGTTCTGGACTGCAATCCAACCCAGACCATTGTAGGCATCGGCCAGATCCGGATCGGTCTGGGTGGCTTGTTCAAAAGCTTGCTTTGCCTTGTCAAGATTACCCAGATTATAGTATGACCATGCCATTCCACGATAGGCTAAAGCGGGTTGGGGGTATCTATGTGCAAGGCTTTTCTCAAAAGCTTCGGCGGCCTGCAACCACTCGTCAAGCCAAAAGCTGGCTTCGGCAAGTCCGAAGTAACTCTCCGTATGGGTAGGGTTGTAAGCCAGTGCTTTTCGGTAGGCCTCCTGCGCCAGATCGTAGTTCCGTTGTTGGTAGTATTCGTCGCCTCGTTGTGCGTAATAGAGATCGGGATGGGCCAAGACCTCGGACCAGAATGTGTCTGTGCTGAGCCACTGTGGGTCTTGCTCAATCGGTCCGAACACGCTTGCACCTTCGTTGGGGAAAAGGAGTCCGAATTGAACTTGACGAGCTCGATACTCCAGCCCATTTCTTCGCATGACAGAGAGATCGGGCAATTGCCACTCGAGTAAAGCATAGAAGTCGTGGAGGGGGAGGGTGTGCTGCGACCAGGTCTGCATTGGCGCGCGTAGGCAGATATAGGCAAATGTGTCATTAAGCTTTTCATACGTGTCTGTATGGCTGAAAAGCACCCATAGCCGATGGTTACCATCGTTGAACTCGAAGCCATAGGGCTGCTCAAGCGGGTTTGACGAGGATCGCATAGGGTGAACCCAGACGGTCAATTCCGGTGGGAACGTTATAGATTGAACGAGCTTGGCTGACGCAATCCCTTTGGGCCCCACGCTGTTGAGGGGGCCATCGACCCGGAGTATCAAAGACGGCTTTCCTTCAACTGATGTGAGTTCGAGGCTATTCGTGATTTTGGTGGTTGCTGAGATCGACCAAGCGATCGGCGCCCCCTTATCTTCGGGCCAGAAGTGGAAGCCTGGATTGGCAATGAGGTCTGGATTGCCAAAGCTGGGGTCGGGCGGTATCGTTTCAACTGCTCGTTGCCGGTAGTCCCCTTGGGCATCCGTGACCACGATTTGCCCTCCCGTATCGACGGCGAAGGCTCTGTCTGCGATGCCGGCATCGATCAGGTATTCTCCTGTCTGTCCCGGACGTAGGATCTCTGGCCCAGATTCGATCCTCCAGGGGAGCGCTTGGACGCCCGTATCGTGCTGTACGGCGAATCGGGGCATAAACGCCCCGTGGCCTTTATTGGTCACGGTGACTCTCATCCGCTTGACGAGGATTTGGCTATAGGTCATCGTTTCCAGAGGTAGTTTGTAATCAACGTCGATGGGTATAGGTCGCAGCGAAAGGATGATGCCCCATATCACCGTGAGGATCAGAGGGGGCGACACGAGGGCCGCTGTACGGACCCAAGATTGAGATTGCTCAAAGGTTTGCTCGTCGCAGGCGTCCCTGTTAGACGTATGATGGATCAGGGCATACAGCAGTGGTGGCACCCAGTAGATCCAGTAATTCGTTAATCCCCGATAGTACAGCCAAAAAAAGAGAGCGGGAAAGATCCAGAAGGCCTGACCGACAAAACGTGGATGGCGCCAGTGAAGGATAAGCATCCCCGCCAAGGAGGTCATTTGTAGCGCCGTATAGAACTGGCGTGGGAGCGGGAGTATGCCATATTGGGAGAGTGTGCCCAGGCCATGACTGTAGACGTTAAAGGGTGCATAGGAGTGCTCAAAAACCCCCAACCACCACGCCCGAGGATTCCAAATGACGAATGGTAAATTGATCAGTACAAAAATCCCAGCGCTTATGCTGGTGAAGTAGAATATCTGTCGCCATCGCGTCGTTGTGCCGTCTCTACGTTTCCACATCTCAATAAGAAGAAACGGTGCGATGAACCACGCTTGCTGGCGAAACGCACATGCCATACCGAAAAGCATCGCCCGCCATTTGGGGTTAGACCAGGCGATCAGCATCCCTACTAACAGGAGACTCAAGAGGGTATCCTGGTTTCCTACTAGCGCAAAATGCGTATAGTCCTCGAATATGACCAGCGGTAAGAGAACGAGTGGGCGCCAGCGTTGGGGTGCGGTGACAAACAGCAGGATTAGCATGACCATCAAGCCCATAAACGTCGTCTCCGGCACGGAGAGACCAAGTCCCCGGCTGATCCAAAAGAGCCAATAGGTCAGAGCCGGATACGCGGCTTTGTTCTGGATGGATCCATCAACATGAGGGGTGATGTAGAGCGGGCTCGCTCTATAGACCCGCAGGAAGTCGCCGAAGTTCCACGTATAAGGGTTATGACCATGAGCCAGTGCCTCAACAGCATATCCTGTGATCATCCCCGTGTCCGTTTGGACGGGGCCTGTCGGATGAAAATTCATGTTGAACGCATGCAGCCGCATCATCGAGACGAAAATCACGCCAATGAGTATCAACCAATTCAATCGTGAAGGAGGCCGACGGACAAGGGCAAGCACAATCAGGGCCAAGCCAAGGACGTTCGCAACTAAAAGTAATCCTAGACTCCGGGGCGACCGGAAAGGCTCGATCTGATGCCATACTGTGAAGCTGACGTCAAAGAGGAGCATGCCCACGGCGAGAAGCCCGATGCGGCGTGAAAGGCCCTCAACGTTCCAAACATCAGTGGTTGGGGCGTCCATATGTTGACCTTTCACTGTTACGTTGAAGCATCTGACTGAATTCGTCGGGAATCTCCTCACCCTCAGGGGAAAACTGCTGGGCTTGCCGATAAGCCTCCCCGGCTTTCGCGGCGTTACGACTTCGTAAATAGGAATCGGCCAATCTGAGATAGTGAGTACTGGGATCGCTGAAGGTTTCCTTCATAAGGATTTGCGGCGAAAGTTGATAGTCTTGTTCAATAGGCCCGAAGTACACTCGCACGGGTTTTCGGCCTTCGAAGTCGTCTGCGATCAAAAAGAGACTTAATTCAACTAAACGCAGGTTGGCCTCCAGTCCTCTGTGGTATGTTGGGCGAAACGCCGGGAGCGTCCACCCGGCCGCAGCATAGGCGCCGGCTACGTCAATCTCTTGGTAGGTCCATGAACCGGGAGGGACTGTACGTCTCACGATAAACGTCTCCTCCTCCAAAGTGACATCGCAGTTTTCGGAACCGAATAAAAACCACAGTCGATGGTCTTTGTCATCAATCTCCAACCCCCAGGCTACGGTTGAGAGATCGCGACCGCTATGAGCCGGATCTGAATAGACCCAGATACCGAAGGGTTCGCGAGGGAAGATGATCGGAGTTCGCAGCCTCATCGTGTTGAGGGTGTCTATGGTGGGACTGAGTGTGAAGACTAGCGTTCCGCGACCTTCTCTCTCCATCATAGAAAGCGTACCGACGTTTGTAGGTTTGCTTGTCAGGTTCCAGAATATGGGCGTGGTCTGACGCTCATCCCAAAAACGATAGGTGGGATTGGGTATCGCATCTGGCCAAAGATAAGAGCGGTCTGGCCCAATTGTGGAAACGTCGCGATACGCGTAATTACCTCCGGCATCGGTGACAATCAGTTGCGATGCCTCTTGGGCGAGAAAGGTCGGCTGGTGTTGTGTGGCGGAAATGTGATACGTCGCCGATTCTCCCGGCGATAAGGTGTGAGGTCCATGATCGATGTGCCACGGGAGGGGATTCTCACCGGTCTGGCGGTTCTGGATCGCAAAGCGTGGCGCGATTGTATGATGACCATGATTGATGACTTTGACGTTCATTCTCATAACGCGACCATTTGTGGTGGGTAAAGGTAAAATAGGAACAACCTCGAGGGCTTTGGGGGAAAGGGCTTGCGATAGGCCGATCAATAGCAGCGCTCCCAGTGTGATGGTGATCACGATCAGCGTTAAATCGCCTGGAGATCCAGAGGTTAACCACGAGCTTTCTGCGCCAGAATCCCTTGACCGCGACGATCGCTCTGTGGTTTTTACCTTTTCTGATTCAAGAGAACCGTGAAACCAGGCAGTCTCCGTAGCCAAGGTCGCTAAGATCGGGAAGAGCCAGTAGATCCAATAGGAGGCTAGACTCCTGTAAGAAAACCACATAAAGACCCCTGGCATTATCCAAAATGTATGGACCAACACGTCGTAATGCCGCCAGTAAGCGAACACGAGTAACCCCAAGACTGAAAGCGTCGCTAGCAGATAATAGCTTTTGGGAAGACTCGCGAAACCAAACTGCGATAGACTGGACAACGCACCGTGACTGAGAAAAATTAGATCGTCATGCAAAGGTTCCATCACCCCATGGAGCCAGGCTTCCGGGTTCCAAGTAATGAAAGGACTGTTGATCAGCAAGAACGTCAAACCGCTGATTGTTAGAAAGCGTCCTACGTTGATAGCCGGCGTGTCGCACTTTCGGTCCCGCCAGATGCGGATGATAAGAAATGGAAGGAGGAGCCACGGTCCCTGTTTAATGGATGCCGCGACTCCAAATAAGGTCGCTCTTAGTCTTGGTTTGTGCCACGCTAAGACGATGCCGATCAATAACGTAGCCCATACGATGTCCATTGACCCGATTAGGGTGATTGCGATGAAGTCCATCACGATGACGGGAAGCAGGATCAGGGGTTGGAAACCCCGAGGTGAAGCGGTGAACAGCAGAATCAGCGCTGCTACGTGTGCTGCGATCGAGATCAAGAGCGTTGCGGGTAAATCCAGCGATTGAAGGGGAACGGTGAGTAAGAAAGGAAGAGCGGGATAGGGATAGACGCTTTCATCAGATGCGTTAAGTTTGGGCGTCACCGCGATTGGGAAGTCGTTATAGAGATCGGAAGCTCCTGTTAGATCCCACGTATAAGGATTTTCTCCCCGCCGTAGCAGTTCCCCCGCCATCTCCGTGTATATGGCGCTGTCTGTGACGACGTAATCCGGAGGTCTTGCGGTCTGAATCCAGACAACTGATCTAGCAGCCAGTCCTCCAAGACAGGCGACCAGGATCAGCCAGCGAGAAGAGGTTGGTGGATGAGACAACCCCGCCAAGGCGAGTAGGAAGAGACCTGATAAACCAGTGGCAATGAGGATGGTGATGTAACCGACTGCTTGGGAGAGTAATCCCGAGGATAAGAGATTCAATACGAGGGCAAGCAGCATACTTCCGGCACTCGCTAATCCCAGACGAAGTACGGTGCTCTCAACACTTTGCTTCTTTTCAGAAAAATCTTGAATCCGCGTCGATGAACTTCGGATGGTTGTCCTCACAGAAATCTCCCAAGGCTAACAAGGCTGGCTCGATTTTAGCTCAAAGTGCTCAGTATCTTCAAAGCTGAGAACATAGGCCTTTTTATTCTGATAACATACCACAACCTCGGGATCTTGGAAATTTGAGCCTTTAGGTCCAGATGTGAATCGCTCAATGCGTCTAAGTTCCACGGCAATGTCGGATTTCTTTTCATCTGTTGGCATGTTTTAAGTCGGCTTGATAAATTACCCGCAGGCGTCTTTGTGTCAGAATTGGTTTGCTAACGACCAATGGGCAAGGAGATCACTGTGGGCAATATCACGAACGTAGAACGAACGCAAATCGTGATTGAGATGTTGCATCTGTTTTGCGTCAGGGGGAACTACGTTGACCCTCGATGCGCTGCTCCCGGCACGCTGGCAGAATCTCTGGTATTGAGGTGACCGTACTTTTAGTTTGTCCACTTGTGCAATTTTTGAAGCCATGATACACTCATAATCAATATGTGTAAGTGAAGCGCGATGAGGCTTCCTGCTGCCAGTGGGGACCGCACCTCGTTTATATGTGAATCGATCATCGGGGGACTCACTTGATTCATATGCGCGCTCTAGATAAACAGGAAACGTTTGCGAAACTCGGTCAATCCGCACTGTTTTGGAGTGTGGTGGCTGCGGGTTTGCCGTTCCTTGTTTATCTGCGCACGTTGGCACCGACGGTTTATGGCCTCGATAGTGCGGAACTGACCACCGGTGCGTACGTATTGGGGATTGTGCATGCGCCGGGTGCTCCCCTCTACCTCCTCTTAGGTCACCTCTTCACCCGACTGCCAATCGGGGATGTTGGTTACCGGATGAACCTTATGTCTGCGTGCGCGGTGGCGATCACGATGTTCTTCGTCTTTCGCATCATCTGTGATTGGATTGAGGATCGCGTGCTTTCATTGTTGGTCACCTGGTTCCTCGCTTTCTCTTATTATGTATGGATTTCGGCCCTGGCTGCGGAGTTGTACGCGCTCCAGGGCGCTTTTGTGGCTGGGCTTATCTGGCTGGTAATGCGTTGGCGGGAGCAAGCCAAGCCTTGGAAACTGTATGGACTGGCTTTGGGATTCGGTCTTGGATTAGGCAATCATGTTTCGTTGTTGCTTCTCCTCCCTGGATTTGCTGTCCTGATCCTCGGTGATGGGAATTGGCGGCATCTTTCGTTGAGGATCATTTCTTTTGCTATGCTTGCTGGCCTTGCCGGCGTATCGGTTTATCTCTACCTGCCGATTCGCGATGCATCAAATCCACCTTTGAACTACGCGCGGTTGAGCCAGGTGGATCTCACCACACTGAGCGGATTCTGGTGGATGGTGACCGGTCAGATGTTCGAGTCGCTGTTCTTTAGTGTTCCATTAACAGCTTTGCCAGAAGAACTGCTTCGGTATGGTCATCAACTGTGGAGTAACTTCTTCGGTGTGGGGATCCTCGCCGGGCTTTTCGGACTGTATGTGGACTTCAGGCGCCATCTTACGGTGCATCTCGGCCTTCTCATGATGTTTGGAAGCCATCTGGTTTTTTATCTAACCTATGGGGCCAGGGATAAGGCCCTAATGTTTGTACCAACCTTCATTATCTGGAGTTTGTGGGTGGCCGTGGGAACGTCCGCACTCAGCCGCTGGGCCCATTCTTATGTCGATGTTCCTCTGGGACACGTCGTGATGTCGATGATGGCGTTGAGTGCTCTGGTCTTTAACTTCTCCTACGCGGATGTCAGTCAAGATCGATCGGCACGAGAACTTGGGGAGGCGATATTTGGCGAATTAGAACCTGAAGCGGCATATTTGGGTACGTGGAAGGAGGTGCCAATTCTGGAATACCTGCAGATTGTTGAAGCGCAGCGAACGGATGTGGCTCTGTTCCACACCTTTTTCTTGCAGAAAGAGGAAGGACGTGAACTCGTTGATCGTCTGTTGAACGAAGAGCGGCCTGTTTATATGTCCAACACCGGTTTCCTGGATACAATGCGTCTTCAGTGGGAGTTTTTGACCGCCTGTGACTGTTTTCGCGTCACATCTCGTGACCTCAACGCTCCATCCCGGTCGGACTGACTTGTAAGAGGAGATATAACTATGCAAAGATATATCAGAAACCACAAAATCGCCGCTATCATTATGACCGTTGCTTTTGTGACACTCACTTTTGTTTTATCGACCCGGGTGTACGGATTAGACTATCAGCCGTTCAGTTGGGAGACCTTCGCGAGCGCCTATGGCTACGACCTCACCAGTTTCACCGCCTATATCAATGAGGCCTATGTTTATGGCGACATTAATGGGTCCAATGCTCCCCTCACGCTTCGTTTGATGCGCGACGGTAACCTGGTCAGTGAGGTTTCCGTTGAAACCGATGCCTATGGCTGGTTCAACGCCTACTTCACGGCACAGATCCTGGTGGGTGACGTGATTGAGGTCTCGGTCCCTAATGGGGATACGCATGTCGTCAACGTCACCGAGTTGGAGGTTCAGGTCGACAAGGCTCAAGATCTCGTCACCGGACAGGTTGAGCCCGGTCGTTCTGTCGACGTATACGTCTGGTCCTATCCGGCTGGCGGTTATTCCAAGTACGTAACCGCTGATAGCAAAGGTGTCTTCTCCGCAGACTTCGCCGGTCAGCTTGATATCCTCCTCGGTGCAGAAGCGGATGTGAGCTACTGTAATACCGAGGGATACTGGATGAAAGTGCGGGATGTCCACGCTCGAGGTGTTAGCGTTTCCGTAGGTTACGATTCTGTTTGGGGGTATGGCGAACCTGGAGATCCGGTGAGTTTGACGCTACGTGATAGCACCGGGGTAGCTAAGGCGACGGCCAGCGAGACAACGAATTCTGAAGGGTATTTCCGGCTGCGCTTTAGGAATCCAAAAGAGGTAGATATCCTAGTGGGTGATACGGTGGAGATGCAGTATGGTACAGCTCTTACCCAGTCAGTCACAGCTGTGAAGATAGCGGTCACCGGGATCGACCCTGCCACTGACGTCATCACCGGTACGGCTCCCCCGAATAGTAAGATCGAATTGTATGTCTATGATAGTTACATAGGGGATGGTGTCTCATTCCTCCTCGAGACGGATGCCAGCGGTGTCTTCTCCGCTAATTTGAGCAGTTCGACCTCGGTGATGGGAATGCGTACTTCGACAGCCCTTGCTACGGGGGATTCTATACCTGCTGATACCGTTGACGCTGCGGAGATGTCCAATCTGGATCGCGTTGAGGAGAACGATAGATTCGAAGGACGACCCTCGGGTGATCCCAACGGATCGATGAAATCACTATGGGATCAACCAATGACGTTGCCGGATGAGCAGGCAAGGGGTGCCGGTACTACAGCGTCGGATACTGACAATGAGCCTACCGCGATCGATGCGACGGCTGCCACCTTCGACATCCTACCTGGCACGTATGCAAGTCCCACATATCACGATGCCGATGACAACGAGGTGAGTACTTACAGCCGTTACGCTGGTCCCTTCGCCAAGGCATGGGTCAACAGTTGGAATGACCTCTTTGTCGTGGGGGAGCCCGGTGCGGCGGTGAGCGTGACCTTGCAGAACGCGTTGGGTGCGATTAAGTCAACGGCTAACTTCACCCTAAGTGAGACCGGTGGACAGTACGCAAGTCTCTACGATAGCGCCGGAGGTGCGGTCGATCCTGGACCAGGTGACGTCATCGACATCTCGTTGAGTGACGGCTCCAGTCACAAGATTGATGTGGTTAACGTTGACTATATCATCGATCGGGACGCGGAGACCATCTATGGCACAGGTCCGGCAAACGCTGATCTGCGGCTTGTCTATAGCTACTACGATGGGCAGGATACCCAGACCGATGCGAACGGTTACTTCTCCCATGATATGAATCGACGTTTGTCGGGTGGCTATTCCTTCTACGTACATTATCGGCCAAGCGATGCGCAGATGTTGACGTTCTATCAGAACGTGCCGGTATTCACTATCTATCCCCTTGATGATTGGATCTCTGGCTATGGGCCGCCTCAGGAGTCGGTGGTGGCTACCTTGAAAGGCAAATCTGGAGCAGTCAAGGACATCCAGAATACCACGACTGATGTGACGAATGGTTATTACTATGTCAAATTCGCCACCGATGTGATCACGGGTGACACTGTGCTGGTGGGCGTAGGGCCGCTACACTATGAGCAGGAGGTCGTTACGCTCACAATCGCGGGGGATCCAGACAATAACGTCGTTTATGGGATGGCTCCTCCCGATGGGTGGCTCAATGTCTGGGTTAGCCGCTACTTCGGGCCTTACGATCAATATCACCATGATTCGTTCTCAGCAGACTCCAACGGTGGTTATGCGACCAACTTAAGTGATTTGCGTGGCGGGGATTGGATGCGGGTTATGTACTGGGCGCCCAATAGCGGGGACCAAGTTGAGGTTCGCCAATATGCACCGGCCCTTTACATCAACCAGACCTCCGATTACGTAAGCGGTTATACGACCGGTAGTGTGACGGGAACCGTTACGATTCGCGATAGCAGCAATGCGGTCAAAGCCAGTACGGTTGTCACGGCGCGCGAACCTTATGGTTGGTTCAGTTACTATCCTGAGGTCGACATCGTACCCGGCGATCAGGTTGAAGCCCATGTAGGGGTGATTAACCAGAATGAACCCGTTATTACCTTGGAAGGGACCCTCGATCTGAGTGCAGACCTGCTGAGTGGTACCGGACCCGTGAATGACGAAGTTGGGTATTCTGTATATCATTGGACCGGATCGTGGTACAGCAGTTACCTCTCCGGCATCGAACTCGAGGGCTTTGCTGACACGGATGGCAGTGGTGCTTTCAGTGCCGACGTCAGTTCGTTGACCGACCTG